>NZ_JBAUJR010000355.1:0-15450 GCF_049683935.1 Mycobacterium sp.
CCCGCGGACCGCGCGGCCGCGCTGCGCTCGTTCGCGGCCGTGGTGGATGCGCACACAGAAGAACTGGCGGAACTGGAAGTGGCGAACTCCGGTCATCCGATCGGGAATGCGCGGTGGGAGGCCGGCCACGTGCGCGATGTCCTCCAGTACTACTCGGCCACGCCGGAACGTCTGTCCGGCAAACAGATTCCGGTTGCCGGCGGGTGGAACGTCACCTTCAACGAGCCGCTCGGGGTGGTCGGGGTGATCACACCGTGGAACTTCCCGATGACGATCGCCTCCTGGGGCTTCGCCCCCGCGCTCGCCGCGGGCAACGCAGTGCTGGTCAAGCCCGCGGAGTGGACACCGCTGACAACGATCCGTCTCGGCGAGCTCGCCGTGGAGGCGGGTCTGCCCGCCGACCTGTTCTGCGTGTTACCCGGCCGGGGTTCGGTGGTCGGGGAGCGGTTCGTCAGCCATCCCGACGTCCGCAAGATCGTGTTCACCGGATCCACCGAGGTCGGCACTCGGGTGATGGCAGGTGCTGCGGCACAGGTCAAACGGGTCACCCTGGAGCTCGGAGGCAAGAGCGCCAACATCGTCTTCGACGACTGCGACCTGGCGCGCGCCGCTGCCGCCGCGCCGTACGGCGTGTTCGACAACGCCGGGCAGGACTGCTGTGCCCGCAGCCGAATTCTGGTGCAGCGCAATGTCTATGACCGATTCATGGAGCTCTTCGAGCCCGCGGTAAAGGGTGTCGTGGTGGGAGACCCCCGTGCCGGTGAGACCGAAATGGGCCCGTTGGTGTCCCGGAAGCACTGGGACTCGGTGGCGGAGTTCGTTCCCGACGATGCGCCCGTCGCCTTCCGGGGTTCGGCTCCGTCGGGTCCCGGATACTGGTTCCCCCCGACGGTGCTGACTCCGCAGCGCGGCGACCGCACCGTCACCGAGGAGATCTTCGGTCCGGTGGTCACAGTGCTGCCCTTCGAGGACGAAGCCGATGCCATCGCGCTCGCCAACGACACCGTGTACGGACTGTCCGGTTCGATCTGGACCGACAATGTGTCTCGGGCGCTGCGGGTGTCGCGCGCCGTGGAAGCCGGCAATCTGTCGGTCAACTCGCACTCATCGGTGCGTTACAGCACGCCGTTCGGCGGCTTCAAGCAATCCGGGCTGGGCCGCGAACTCGGACCGGACGCCCCGCTGTCGTTCACCGAGACGAAGAACGTGTTCATCGCTGTTCAAGCCGACGAGGAAGGTGCCTGATGGATCTGACCGAGCGACTGAAGGACAAGGTCGCCGTGATCACCGGTGGCGCCAGCGGCATCGGTCTGGCGACCGCGAAGCGGATGCAGTCCGAAGGCGCGATCGTTGTGATCGGGGACGTCGACCCGGCCACCGGCCAGACCGTCGCGAACGACCTCAACGTGACCTTCGTGCAGGTCGATGTCTCGGACCAGGTTGCGGTGGACCACCTGTTCGACACCGCGGTCGAGGTCCACGGCGGTGTCGACATCGCCTTCAACAACGCGGGCATCAGTCCGCCGGAGGACGACCTGATCGAGAACACCAGCGTCGACGCATGGGACCGGGTGCAGGACATCAACCTGAAGTCGGTGTTCTTCTGCTGCAAGGCCGCACTGCGGCACATGGTGCCGCAGCAGAAGGGGTCGATCGTCAACACCGCGTCGTTCGTCGCCGTGATGGGTTCGGCGACGTCGCAGATCTCCTACACCGCCTCCAAGGGCGGTGTGCTGGCGATGTCGCGCGAACTGGGTGTGCAGTACGCACGTCAGGGCATCCGCGTCAACGCGCTGTGCCCGGGACCGGTCAACACGCCTCTGCTCAAGGAGTTGTTCGCCAAGGATCCCGAGCGGGCCGCCCGCAGGTTGGTGCACGTGCCGGTCGGCCGGTTCGCCGAACCGGAGGAACTCGCCGCCGCGGTGGCGTTCCTGGCCAGCGACGACGCCTCGTTCATCACGGGGTCGTCGTTCCTCGTCGACGGCGGGATCAGCTCCGCGTACGTCACACCGCTGTAGCGCGCCACCACGCAGATGGCAGCCGCACCGGACCCCAGTGACAAGGCCAGATTTCCCGAGGGCGCTGACGTCAGCGACGCCCTGCTGCGTCCGGTGCGGCCACTCAACGCGTTCGAGGACACCGTCGAGCGGCTCCTGCAGACCATCCGCCTGGGAATGCTGCAGCCGGGCGAATCCCTGCCCCCCGAAAGGGAACTCGCCGCGCGGCTCGGGGTCAGCCGGGACACGGTGCGCGAGGCGATCAAGTCGCTGGCCGACGCGGGCTATCTGGTGTCGCGCCGTGGCCGCTACGGCGGCACGTTCCTGGCCGACGCGCTGCCCACGCCCAGTGCCGACGAGGTCAGGTTCACCCGCGCGGACATCGACGACGCGCTGAGCCTTCGGGAGATCCTCGAGGTGGGTGCCGCGCGGATGGCGGCGGCGCGGACCCTCACCGCGACCGAGCGTGAAGCGCTGTGGAGCAGGCTGGCCGATGTGCGCGACGCCGCCACCGAGGACTACCGGCGCCTGGACTCGCGGTTGCACCTGGCGATCGCCGAGGCCGCCGGGGTGCCGTCGCTGGTGCCGCTGGTCGCGCAGAACCGGATGCGCCTCAACGAACTGCTGGATCGCATCCCGCTGCTCGCGCGCAACATCGCCCACTCCGACGAACAGCACGAGGCCATCGTGATGGCGATCCTGGCCGGCGACGCGGACAGCGCGGCCCAGACGATGACCGCGCACGTGTGGGGTTCGGCCTCGCTGCTGCACGGATTCCTGGACTGAACCGGGCATCGTTCATCGTGTCGAGTCCGACCTCCAGCGTGCTCTGAGGACTACATTTGGCGGTGTGGACGATCGGTCGGTGGTCGAGTTGGCGTCGTCGGCGCTGTCCGACGTGGACACGGCGGGATGGGCGCAGCGATTCGACCTGGTGTCCGACCCGCACCGGCTGGAGATCCTCCTGAGCCTGCACCGCGCCCCCGGAATCTGCGTCAGCGACCTGGCGGCTGCGCTGGGCCGATCGGAGAACGCCGTATCCCAGGCATTGCGGGTGCTCCGCGCGCAAGGATGGGTGACCAGCACCCGGACCGGCCGTTCGGTCAGCTACCGGTTGGACGACGAGATCGTTCACGACCTGCTGCACTGGATCGGCGCCAGGCACTCGGAGCCGGCCGGGCGCCACGGGCATCACTGAACGCCTGCATCGGCCCCCGGTCCCGGCACCGGGATGTCCGCCCGTCATCTGATCAGCTAGACAGGTGAACAGATGACGGAATACGCTCGGCTGATGAACGTCGACTACGTCGCGATGCATATGAGCGACGGCATCGTCAACGCACCGATCTCGCTTCTGTTCGGCGGTATCGCGGTGGCGGCGTTGGCCGTGTGTGTGGCGAAGGCGAGAACCGAGCTCGACGAACGCACCGTGCCGCTCGCCGGACTCGTGGCCGCCTTCGTCTTCGCCGTGCAGATGGTGAACTTCCCGATCCTTCCCGGTGTCAGCGGCCACCTGCTCGGCGGCGCGCTCGCCGCGATCCTCGTCGGCCCGTACACCGGGGCGCTCTGTGTGTCCATCGTCCTCATCGTTCAGGCGCTTCTGTTCGCCGACGGCGGGGTGACGGCGCTGGGCACCAACATCACGAACATGTCCGTGATCGGTGTCGCCGCCGGCTACGGGACCGCGGCGGTGTTGTACCGCCTCGCGCGCCGCCGCCGGGCCGATGTCGCCGTACCGGTCGTCGGGACGATCGCTTTCCTTTCCGCGGTGATCGGCACTGTTTGTGCCGCAATGGGTTTCGTGCTGGAGTATGCGCTCGGCGGAGCGGCGACGACGTCGCTGGGCACGGTCGCGGCGTACATGTTCGGCACCCACGTCCTGATCGGGATCGGCGAGGGCATCATCACCGCACTGACCGTGATGGCGGTGGTGCGGGCCCGGCCCGATCTGGTGTATCTGCTGCGCACCAACTCACGCGCCGAGGTGACGGTGTGACAGCGCCCGCGCAACGTCGATGGTGGTTCTGGATCGGGTTCGCGGTGGTCACCCTGGTGATCGCCGGGGGTGTGTCGTATTTCGCGAGCTCGAACCCGGACGGCCTGGACTCGGCGACGCTACAGGGCTGCGAGGTGATCGAGACCCCGGCCGGGGAAGAACTCCAGGGTGACTGCATTGCACAGCACGCCGACGAACATTCCCTCGCGGGCTCGCCGCTCGCCGACTACGCGATCGCCGGCCGGGACGGCACCGGTGGACTCGCCGGCATCGTCGGCGTCGCGGTCACGGTCGTCGTAGCCGGCGGTGCCTTCTGGCTGATCGCGCGGTCCCGCGCGAAACCCACGTCGCCGACGAGAGATTGACGGTGGGCTCAGGTCACTCGCATCCGCTCTACCGCGACGGTGACTCGCCGCTGCATCGGGCACCCGCAGAGGCCAAGATCGTGTGCCTGGTGCTGTTCGTCCTGGCCGTGGTGGCCACCCCGCGAGAGTTGTTCTGGCCCTTCGGCCTCTACGCGCTGATCATCCTGGTGCTGTGGCAGGTGGCGCGTATCCCGCTGCGGTGGGTCCTGCCCCGCATGCTCATCGAGGTGCCGTTCGTCGTGCTCGCGGTACTCCTGCCGTTCGCCGAGGGCGGGGAGCGGGTCACCGTCGCCGGCATGGAATTGTCGGTGGCGGGTCTGTACGCGGCATGGGGCATCGTCATCAAGGGCACTCTCGGTGTGGCCGCCTCTTTGACCTTGGCCTCCACCACCACCGCGCGCGAACTCCCCGTTGCGCTGAGCAGGCTGCGGGTGCCCGCGATGATCGTCTCGGTGCTGACGCTGATGATCCGTTATGTCGACGTGCTAACCGCCGAAGCCCGCCGGATGCGGATGGCGCGGGTTTCGCGCGGTGATTCGCCGCGGACGCTGCATCAGGTCGGTGCGACGGCAAAAAGCGTGGGCGCGCTGTTCCTTCGGTCCTACGAGCGCGGTGAGCGGGTGTACCTGGCGATGCTGTCGCGGGGTTTCGACGGCCGGGTTCCGGCGCTGGCGGTGGGGTCCGGATGTGTCGCCGCCGCGACGCCGCGACAGTGGACCGTCGTGTTGCTGCCTGCGGCGGCCGCGGTGATGGTCGCAGCGGGCGCGTGGGTGCTGAGGTGAACCAGCCCTCGATCCGAGTCCGGAACCTGACCTACTCGTACCCGGGTGGGCATCCGGCGCTCGGCGGTATCGATCTCGAGGTCGCGGCGGGGGAGCGTGTCGCGTTGCTCGGCCCGAACGGAGCCGGCAAGACCACGCTCATGCTGCATCTCAACGGTGTGCTGACCGCGTCGCAGGGCACTGTCGAGATCACCGGTACAGCACTGTCGCGCAAGACTCTTCGTGATATCAGGCGCAAGGTCGGGGTGGTCTTCCAGGATCCCGACGACCAGCTGTTCATGCCCACCCTCGCGCAGGACGTCGCGTTCGGACCCGCCAACTTCGGGGTCCGCGGCGCCGAACTGGAAGCGCGTGTCGCGCGGGCCCTCGAGGTCGTGTCGATGACCGATCTGGCCGCGCGCAGTCCCGCCCACATGTCCGGTGGTCAGCGCCGCCGCGCCGCACTGGCCACCGTTCTGGCGTGTGAACCCGAGGTGCTCGTGCTCGATGAACCGTCGGCCAACCTCGATCCCGTCGCCCGCAGGGAACTGGCCGAGACCCTGTCGGGGCTCGACGCGACGATGCTGATCGTCACGCACGACCTGCCGTACGCCGCCCAGCTGTGTGATCGCGCGATCGTCATGGACGGCGGGCTCATCGTTGCCGACGGCCCGATCGGCGACGTGTTGTCGAACACCGAAGTTCTCGCCGCACACCGTCTCGAGTTGCCGTGGGGTTTTGTCGTCGGCTCAGGCTGATGCCGGGGCCGGTGTGGCGCCGGCACCGATTGTGGCCAGGCGAACCGTGAAAACGGTGACGTCCGAGTCGGATCGGGCCGAGATCGTGCCGCCGTGGGATTCGACGATCGATGCGGCGATCGAGAGACCGAGCCCGAAACTGCCGGTCTGCCGCGAGCGTGACTTGTCGGCGCGCACGAAACGCTCGAACAGGTGTGGCAGCAGATCCGCCGTGATACCCGGTCCGTCGTCGGCCACGGTCATCTCGACGTAATCGCCACCGCCGTCGTCGGTTCCGGTCGAGATGCCGGCCGTCACCGTCGTCCCCGCAGGGGTGTGCAGGCGTGCGTTGGACAGCAGGTTGGCTACGGTCTGGTGCAGCTGCGCCCGGTCCCCGCGCACCCAGACCGGGCCGTCGGGGACCACGGTCAGCCAGCGGTGTGACGGAGCGGATACCGCTGCGTCGTTGACGGCGTCGACCACGAGGTCGGTGAGATCGACCTCGGTGGCCTGGAGGTCCTGTCCTTCGTCGAGCCGGGCGAGCAGGAGCAGATCGGCGACCAGTGAGCTCATCCGCTGTGCTTCGGCCTCGATCCGCGCCAGCGAATACTCGGTGGTCTCGGGCAGCACCGAACTGTCCTGCCGGGTCAACTCTGCATAACCGGAGATGGCGGCCAACGGCGTGCGCAGTTCGTGGCTGGCGTCGGTGATGAACTGCCGCATCCGGCGGTCCGAGGCGGCGACGTCGGCCAGGGCGCCTTCGACGTGGTCGAGCAACCGATTGAGGGTATCGCCGACGAGCCCCACCTCGGTCCGGGGATCGATGTCACCGGCGGGAACCCGCGGGGTGATCGCGTGGTTGTCGCGGTCCAGCGGAAGTGCGGCCACCTCGGCTGCGGTTGCGGCGACACGGCGCAGCGGGCGGAGGGCGAACCGGACGATGGCCACGGTGCTCAATGCCGTGATCACCAGGGCCAGCGCCGACATCCCGGACACGATCGCCGTCTCGCGGATCATCGCCTCCCACGCGGGCGTCCGCGACACAGCGGTCACAAGGATTTCGTCGCCGTCGCCAGGCCGGCCCACCATCCGGTACCAGCCCAGTTCGGGCAGTTCGACGGTGTGGGGCTGCGGGTCGGTCCAAGACCGCTCGGCGATCGCCGCAATCGCCGCCGGTGGGGCGGGGCGGGCATCGCCGTCGCCGAAGATCGCCGAGTCCACCACCTCACCGTTCTGGATCAGCGCGACGACATTTCCCGGCGCCTGCCCGATGAGCTGGGTGAGCGGCTTCATCGCATCCGGCGCAGGCAGTGTCCCGTCGGGACCGGGGGTGGCACGGTACTTGGCCACCGAGTTGGTGGTCCCGTCGGCGGCCCCCGACAGCTGCGAGTCGATGATGCCCAGCACCGACGCCCGCAGCGACACCACCGACATCACACCGACGGTCACCAGGGCGATCATCACGACCGCGGAGACTCCGACAACAAGTTGCCGCAGCAGAGTCCAGCTCTGCCAGGTGCGCTTCATAACGCCGGCCGCAACATGTAACCGACCCCGCGGACGGTATGGATCATCGGTTCGCGGCCCGCGTCGACCTTCTTGCGCAGATAGGACACGTACAGATCCACGATGCTGGATCGTCCACCGAAGTCGTAGTTCCACACCTGCCGCAGAATCTCGGTGCGTTCGAGCGCTTTTCGCTGATTACGCATCAGCAGTCGCAGAAGCTCGAACTCGGTGGACGTCAACGAGATCGGCTCGCCGGCGCGTGCCACCTCGTGGCTCGCAGCGTCGAGGGTGAGGTCGCCCACCACCAGCGACTCGTCTCCGGCGGGAGTCAGATAGGCCGACCTCCGGAGTAGCCCGCGCAGCCGGGCGACGAGCTCTTCCAGCGAGAACGGTTTGGTCATGTAGTCGTCGCCGCCTGTGGTCAGGCCGGTGACCCGATCCGCCACCGAATCCCGGGCGGTCAGGAACAGCGTCGGCGTGTACGTGCCCGACTCCCGGAGCCGCCTCAGCACGCCGAGCCCGTCCATGTCGGGCAGCATGATGTCGAGCACGAGCAGATCGGGAGTGTCGGCCTCGTACTTGGCGACGGCCTCCGCGGCATCGTGGGCGACGTCGATGTCCCAGCCCTCGTACTTCAGGGCCATCCGGACCAGGTTGGTCAGCGCCCGCTCGTCATCGACGAGCAGCACCCGGATCGGCGACCCGTCGGCGCGGTACATGCGGGGCAGTTGGCCCAGGATCGCGCGACGGGGGCCTGGGTCCTCGACCGGTGCAGACGTCACCAGACCATTGTGACGACCACTGCACGCTCGGTCGCCACGCTCATACGAATCTCATAGGACTGCGGCGCCTCGAGCGCATGTGAATCGTCTATGAGAGGCCCCAAATCGGCCGCTGAATCCGCGAGGATGGGCAGTCGGAGTCGGCCGCCGTGGTCCGGCACCCAGTTCATGCATGTGCGATCACGCAGTGGCGCAGTCGCTGCGGCGCCGTGCCACGTTGAAATCCAGGGAAGGCACACCACGACATGTCAACAGAGACCGTGCTCGAGACACGCCTGAACGCACAGTCGTCCATGGCGCTCGGCATCTTCCGGATCGCCGTCGCGCTGCTGTTCATCATGCACGGAACGGCGAAGCTGTTCGGATGGCCGCAGGGCTCACCCGCCGCGCTCGGCGCCTGGCCGATGTGGTGGGCGGGCGCACTCGAGGTGGTGCTCGGCGGCCTCATCGCTGTCGGACTGTTCACCCGTCCCGCGGCATTCGTCGCGTCCGGCATGATGGCGGTCGCCTACTTCTGGCGGCACTTCCCCGACGGCTTCTGGCCGATCGTCAACGGTGGTGAGACTGCCGTGCTGTACTGCTTCGTCTTCCTGCTCATCGTTTTCACCGGCCCCGGCGCGCTCACCGTGTCGCGGCGCTGAGCGGTGGGTCCCGAACATCGCTGTGCGAGCAACTTTTTCATATCGCCTGCAAATGTTTGGGTTTCCTATGCAGAGCTGGCCGGAGCGCGATCTGTCGATACGGTGGAATCATCAGTCAGAGAATAGATTTGGAGGTTCCTCAGATGAACATCGTGATGGAAGATGAGGTCTCGCAACGCTTTGAGCGCGACGCGCTGCCGATGCTCGATCAGCTCTACCGTGTCGCATGGCGTTACGTCGGCAACCCCTTCGATGCCGAGGATCTGGTGCAGGAGACCATGTTGAAGGCCTACCGGTCGTTCGGAGGGTTCGAAGACGGGACGAACATCCGCGCCTGGATGCTGCGGATCATGACCAACACCTGGATCAACTCCTATCGCAAGAGGCAGTGCCGGCCCGCGGAGGCGCTCTCCGACGACATCACCGATGCGCAACTGGCGGCGCACGCCGGTCATTCGTCGAGCGGACTGCAATCCGCCGAACTGGCTGCGCTGCAGGTCATCGGCGACGACGAGGTCCGGCACGCACTCGATCAACTGCGCGAGGATCAGCGCCTGGTGGTGTACTACGCCGACGTGGAAGAGTTGCGGTACAGGGAGATTGCGCTGATCCTCGACATTCCGGTGGGGACCGTGATGTCCCGCTTGCACCGGGGGCGGCGCGCCCTGCGGGTACTGCTGGTCGACGTGGCGTCCGACCGGGGCTACCTGCGCGACCGCGACCACGCCGCGTGAACGTACCTCCGCCGGAATTGCATTCCAGCAGTCAAACGTCGAGAGAGGCTCTGCTGGAATGCAATTCCGTCGGGTTCAGGGTCGGGGTCAGTGCCGCCGCGGCGGGGGCCAGGGCGGTTCGCCGCACAGCGCCAGCAGCGCGTTCTCGATCACCTCGGGAAGGGCGGGATGGATCCAGTACTGCCCACGCGCCATGTCCTGGGCAGGAAGATCGAACGCCATCGCCTGGATGATCGGCTGGATCAGCGACGACGCCTGGTGGCCCATGATGTGCGCGCCCAACAGCAAGCCGCTGTCGTCGTCGACGATCAGCTTGGCGAACCCGGTGGAGTCCTCCATCGCCCAGCCGTACCCGACGTCGCTGTAGTCCTGCACCTTGGCGCGGATGCGGTGACCGGCGGCCCGCGCTTCGTTCTCGGTCATCCCGACGCAGGCGATCTGCGGCTCGGTGAACACCGCCCACGGCACGTGGCGGTGATTGGACGGCATGAGGTTGGCACTGTCGTCCCAGTCCTGGAGAAGGTTGTGCTTGACCACCCGCGCCTCGTGGTTGGCGACGTGTTTGAGTTGGTACGGCGAGCAGACGTCGCCGAGCGCGAACACGTTGTGTGCCGTGGTGCGCTGGAATTCGTCGACGACGACCATTCCGTCGTCGACCCGGATGCCGGCGTTATGTGCGTCGAGGAGATCGCCGTTGGGAATCCGCCCGGTGGCGACCAGCAGCGTGTCGGCGTGCACCGTTGAACCGTCGTCGAGGGTGAGGGTGACGCCGGAGTCGTCTGAACTACCGTGCACGATGTTGCGTCTGCTGCGGATCTCCCACTTCCTGGAGGCGATGTCGGTGAAGCGTTCGCAGATGGTGTCGTCGCAGTGGGACAGCATCGTCGAACCGCGCAGCACGATCGTCACCCGGGACCCCAGAGCCGAGAAGACATGCGCGAACTCGGCAGCAACGAACCCCCCGCCCACGATGACGATGTGCTCGGGCAGATCCGAGATCCGCATGATCGTGTCGCTGGTGTGATAGGCCACCCCGCAGTCGCGGATGGCGGGCGGAACGGTGGCCCGCGCTCCCGCGGCGATGACGACCTGCTCCGCGCTGAACTCGGCACCGTCGTCGGTGCGCAGGCGATGGCCGCCTCCCGCGGAGGGTTCGGTGAACCGGGTGTGGCTGGCGAACACCTCGACGTTCGGCGAGGACCGTCGGTAGTGTTCCCCGCCGCTCGCGAGCGGATCGATGCGACCGAACACCCTCGAGACGATGTCGGCCCAGCGCACCCCGTCGAGGTGCGCATCGACACCGTAACGGCCTGATTCGCGCACTTGTTGGGCCACACCTGCGGCGTAGACGAACATCTTCGTCGGCAGGCAACCGACGTTGAGGCAGGTGCCGCCGAACACCCCCTGCTCGCAAATCGCCACCCGCTTGTCGGCGTAGCGCTCGTCGAGGATCGAGTTGCCCGATCCGGTGCCGATGATCGCGATGTCGAAGTCAGCCATGAGTCCCGCTTCCGTCGGTTGAGTACCAGTCCAGCCAGCGGTCCATCTCGGCGTAGGCGTCCGCCCGAGACTCGGGCACCGACAGGAACACATCGTGTTTGGCGTCGGTGATCGGCACGATCGTGGTCCGGTTGCCGATGCAGCCTGCCCAGCGTGCGATCTGCGCGACGTCGAGCACCGCGTCTCCGCGGTGGATCTCCTCGATCCGGGAGGCGTCGCTGACTTCGCGCACACTGCGGTCCGAGCGCAGGATCAAATTCGGCACACCGACGTCGAGTCCGCGGTGAAGCCTCGCCTGCCCGCGCCTGATCGCGTGGATCCAGCCGAACGTGACCGGGAAGCCTCCCACGGGCTTCCAGGTCAGGTCGTAGTCGAATTCGCCGTGGTAGTCGCGGTGCAGGGTGCTGCCGTAGCCGCCCTCGGTCGGGCGGCGCACCACCGAGAGTTTGCGGAGCCGGCCGAGGGCCAGCAGGGCCGCCGAGGTGGGTGGCGTCCGCAGGAACGGATGCCCCTGCAGGTCCAGCCACGGGCTGTTCAGGATCAGCCCCGACACACCCTTGCGCGCCGTCTCGGCACGGCGGCGCAGCCGGTCCAGCCACAGCGAGACCACGAGTCCGCCTGCCGAGTGACCGTAGACCAGCACCTGCGCGTCGCACTCGGCTGCGATGACATCGATCGCCCGCTCCAGTTCGACGTCATAGCGGGCCAGGTCTGTGGTGAAGTGCGGAGTTTGGCCGTCGCGATGGGACCGTCCGCATTTGTGCAGGTCGAGCGCATAGACCAGGAAGCCGCGAGCGGCGAGATGATCGGCGAGTTCGGTGTGGAAGAAGTAGTCGGTGAATCCGTGTACAAGCAACACCGCGCGGTCCGCCGAGGGATCCGGCGAACCGCGTCGGACCAGGGTCGCCACCAGCTCACCCTCACCGTCTGGATCGGGGCCGAGGGCGAACGTCTGCTGCCAGTAACCAGGCAGCACATCGGGCTCCCATCCGGACACGACAGCCACCCTAATGCGGAACGTCGGCGATCAGCGTTCAGGAGGACGCGGGTAGTGGTCGGCAGGTTGGGATCCACCGCGGCGGGATAACCTGAACGCTGGTAAGCCGTGATCCACGGGCAGCGACCACGAAGGACCAATAACAAGGTGTCTGAACCAGAGAAAACCGACGTCCTGCTGGTAGGCGCGGGCATCATGAGCGCCACGCTCAGTGTGCTGCTGCGTCTGGTGGAGCCGGGTTGGTCGATGACATTGGTCGAGCGCCTCGACGGCGCGGCCGCCGAGAGCAGCGATCCGTGGAACAACGCGGGTACCGGACACTCGGCACTGTGTGAGTTGAATTACACCCCGGCGCGGCCGGACGGCTCGATCGACATCACCAAGGCAGTGCACATCAACGAGCAGTTCCAGGTGTCGCGGCAGTTCTGGTCGTACGCCGTCGAGAACGGCGTGCTGCCCGATGTGCGCAATTTCCTCAACCCGATCCCGCACGTCAGCTTCGTCCACGGCGCGGACCACGCCGACTATCTGAAGAGGCGCTACGAGGCGCTCGTCGGCAATCCGCTGTTCGCCACGATGGAGTTCATCGACGACCGCGACGAGTTCACCCGGCGGTTGCCGCTGATGGCGCAGAAGCGGGACTTCTCCGACCCGGTCGCCCTGAACTGGACGCAGGACGGCACCGACGTCGACTTCGGGTCGCTGTCGCGACAGTTGATCGGTTACGGCGCGCAACGCGGGATGTCGACCCTGTTCGGCCACGAGGTGCGCGACCTGAAACAGAACTCCGACAGCACGTGGACGGCCAAGGTCGTCAACCGGCGCACCGGAGGCACCCGCAAGATCAACGCCAAGTTCGTCTTCGTCGGCGCGGGTGGCTACGCACTTCCGCTGCTGCAGAAGGCGGGCATCAAAGAGGCCAAGGGCTTCGGCGGCTTCCCGGTGGGCGGCGAATGGCTGATCACCGGCAAAACGGAACTCACTGCGGCGCATCAGGCCAAGGTGTACGGCCTTCCGCCCCTGGGCGCTCCGCCGATGTCGGTGCCGCACCTGGACACCCGGGTGATCAACGGGAAGTCCTGGCTGCTGTTCGGCCCGTTCGCCGGTTGGTCGCCGAAGTTCCTCAAGCAGGGCAAAGCCACCGATCTGCCGTTCTCGGTCAAGCCGGACAACCTGATTCCGATGCTGGGTGTGGGTCTCACCGAGGGCGGTCTGCTGAAATACCTGATCGGCCAGCTGTTGCTCAGCGAAGCGGCGCGGGTGGAGACACTTCGTGAATTCGCCCCCAGCGCAGTCGATTCCGACTGGGAGCTCGACATCGCAGGTCAGCGTGTCCAGGTGATCAAGAAGGCCAAGGGCAAGGGAGGCGTGCTGGAGTTCGGCACCACGGTGCTCTCGGCCGCCGACGGCAGCATCGCCGGCCTGCTCGGTGCGTCCCCCGGGGCGTCGACCGCGGTGCCGGCGATGTTCGACGTGATGCAGCGGTGCTTCGCCGACCGGTACGAGGGTTGGATTCCCAAGCTCAAGGAGATGGTGCCGTCGCTGGGCACCAAACTGTCCGACGAACCTGCTCTTTTCGAGGAGGTGTGGGCGCACGGCACCAAGGTGCTCAAGCTCGACAGCCCGGCCAGTGGCGTCCCGGACGTCGCCGAGGCCGGAACCGAACACTCGCCGACCGCGGCAACCGCGTGACGACGGCCGCCGTATGACAGTGGCGCTGCGGCGCAGTTGGGCCAAGGATCTTGATGCCGGGACGCTCTACGAGCTCCTCAAGTTGCGCGTCGAGGTCTTTGTCGTCGAGCAGGCCACGCCGTACCCCGAACTGGACGGTCGTGACCTGCTGGCCGAGACACGCCATTTCTGGCTGGAGAGTCCCGAGGGCGTTGTCATCTCCACGCTGCGGCTGATGGAGGAGCATCCCGCGGGCCAGAAGGCGTTCCGGATCGGGCGGGTCTGCACCAAACGCAGCGACCGCGGCCATGGCCACACCGCCCGCCTGCTGCAGGCCGCCCTGGCGGAAGTGGGTGACTACCCGTGCCACATCAACGCGCAGACCTACCTCGAGGAGATGTATGGCAGGCAGGGATTTGTGCGCGACGGTGACGAATTCCTCGATGACGGAATCCCGCACGTGCCGATGGTGAAACCGTGACCGGCCCCGACGGCGCCGCCGCGATCTACCCGTTCAGTGCGGTGGTGGGCCACGATCGGTTGCGCCTGGCGCTGATGTTGTGCGCGGTGCGACCCGACATCGGGGGAGTGTTGATCCGCGGCGAGAAGGGCACCGCGAAGTCGACGGCGGTGCGCGCTCTGGCCAAGGTGCTGACCCAGGCCTTCGAGGCGTCCGGTGACCACGGTGGGCAGTTGGTCGAACTGCCGATCGGCGCCACCGAGGACCGTGTGGTCGGATCGCTCGATCTGCAGAAGGTGCTGCGCGACGGTGAGCACGCGTTCTCGCCGGGTCTGCTGGCCCGCGCGCACCGCGGCGTGCTGTACGTCGACGAGGTCAATCTGCTGCACGACCACCTGGTCGACGTGCTGCTGGATGCGGCCGCGATGGGCCGGGTGCACATCGAGCGTGACGGTGTCTCGCACAGCCACGATTCCCGGTTCGTGCTGATCGGCACCATGAATCCCGAAGAGGGGGAGTTGCGTCCGCAGCTGCTCGACCGGTTCGGGCTGACCGTCGACGTGGCCGCATCGCGGGACGTCGACGTGCGGGTGGCGGTGATCCGGGCGCGCCTCGCCTACGAAGCCGCGCCGCAGGAGTTCGCAGAGCGGTATGCCGCAGCCGATTCCGAACTGGCTGCCCGCATCTCGCGGGCCCGCGCGCTGTTGCCCGATGTGGTGTTGCCCGACAAGGAATTACGACGTATCGCTGCGCTGTGCGCGGCCTTCGACGTCGACGGGATGCGCGCCGATCTGGTGGTCGCGAGGACAGCGGTGGCTCACGCGGCATGGCGCGGGGCGAGCGAAGCGACGGGAGAGACAACCGGGGCGAGCGAAGCGACGGGAGAGACCACCGGGGCGAGCGAAGCGACGGAAGGAAGAATCACCGTCGACGAGGACGACATCCGGGTGGCTGCCGAACTAGCGCTTCCACATCGTCGCCGCCGCGACCCGTTCGACGATCCCGGTCTGGATCCGGACCGGCTCGACGACGCGATGGACCAGGCGGGTCAGGACGCCGAGGAACCGCCCGAGCCGGACCCCGAACCGGACCCGCCGGGGGGTGGCGAAGCGGCGCCGGATGAATCCGCCAATGGACAGGCACCCCAACAGGATTCAGTGGAGGCGGCGAGCTCGCCACAGGCCGACGGATCCCCGGCGAAGTCGGTCTCGAACGCCCCGCCCGCCCCGACGCTGTCGAGTGCTCCGCCGTCGTTGGCGTTCCGCACCAAGGCACTCGTCGGGCCCGGGGTGGGCGAGGG
>NZ_JBAUJR010000356.1:0-12604 GCF_049683935.1 Mycobacterium sp.
TCGCTGGTCTCCATCGAGTCCATCACCGACGGCGCGTCGTCACGGCGCAACCAGATGCTGGTCGACCTCGGGTCGGAGCTCAACCTCGGCGCCATCGACGGTGCCGCGGAAGCCGATTTGGCCGGTCTGAAGACGCAGGTGACCAAGCTGGCCCGGACGTACAAGCCTTTCGGCCCGGTGCTGTCCGACGCGATCAACGATCAGCTGCGCACCGTCTTCGGGCCGTCCGGCAAGCGTCCCGCCTACATCACCGAGCGGGTCAAGAAGACCTGGGAACTCGGCGACGGCTGGGCCAAGCATGTGACCGTCGAGGTCGCGCTGGGCACCCGAGAGGGATCCAGCGTGCGCGGCGGGGCGCTCGGCGGTCTGCACGACGGCGCGTTGGGGGACGCCGCCAGTGTCGACAAGGTGATCGACGCCGCGGTGTCCGCGGTGGGAGCGCGTCTCGGTGTGCCGGTGTCACTGCCGTCCGCCGGCGGTGCCGCGGGTGGCGTCGTGGACTCCGCTGCTCTGGGCGAGTTCGCCGAGCAGGTCACCGGACCTGACGGGGTGCTCGCCACGGCGGCGCGGGCGATCCTCGATCAGCTGGGACACGGTCCCGCGCTCGTCACCCCGGAGCCGTCCGCGGACGCCGAGCTCATCGACCTGGTCACCGCCGAACTCGGTTCGGACTGGCCCCGTCTGGTCGCCCCGGCGTTCGACAGCCGCAAGGCGGTGCTGTTCGACGACCGGTGGGCCAGTGCGCGTGAGGATCTGGCCAAGATCTGGTTGATGGCCGAAGACGACATCGAGGCCGATTGGGCTCACCTGTCGGAGCGCTTCGAAGGTGCCGGACACGTGGTCGGCACCCAGGCCACCTACTGGCAGGGCAAGGCGCTGGCCGCGGGACTGAACATCCACGCCTCGCTCTATGCCCGCGCCGCTGCCGGTGCGGAGAACCCGGGCAAGGGTCGCTACACCGAAGAGGTCGCCGTCGTGACGGGCGCCTCGAAGGGATCGATCGCGGCGTCGGTGGTGGCGCAACTGCTCGACGGTGGTGCGACCGTCATCGCGACGACGTCCAAACTCGACGACAGCAGGCTCGGGTTCTACCGCAGCCTCTACCGCGACCACGCCCGCTTCGGCGCGCAGTTGTGGGTGCTGCCGGCGAACATGGCCTCCTACAACGACATCGACGCGTTGGCGGAGTGGGTCGGGACCGAGCAGTCCGAGAGCCTCGGGCCGAAATCGATCCACCTCAAGGACGCTCTCACGCCGACACTGCTGTTCCCGTTCGCGGCACCGCGAGTGGGCGGCGATCTGTCCGACGCCGGGTCGCGCTCCGAGATGGAGATGAAGGTGCTGCTGTGGGCCGTGCAGCGGCTCATCGCCGGCCTGTCCCACATCGGCGCCGACCGCGACATCGCGGCACGCCTGCACGTGGTGCTGCCGGGCTCCCCGAACCGCGGCATGTTCGGCGGTGACGGCGCTTACGGCGAGTCGAAGTCCGCACTCGACGCCGTCGTGTCCCGGTGGAAGGCCGAGACCTCGTGGGCGCAGCGAGTCAGCCTGGCGCACGCGTTGATCGGCTGGACCCGCGGCACCGGCTTGATGGGCCACAACGACGTCATCGTCGACGGGGTCGAGGAAGCCGGCGTGACCACCTACTCCACCGAGCAGATGGCGAGCATGCTGCTGGCCCTGTGCGACGTCGAGACGAAGGTCGCGGCTGCGCGGGAACCCGTGCAGGCCGACCTGACCGGCGGACTGGCCGAGGTCGATCTGGATCTGTCCGCCCTGGCCGCCAAGGCCCGTGAGCAAGCGGTGGCAGGCCCGGCCGACGCCGATGCCGAGGAGGAGGCCGCGGATCATCTGATCGCGGCACTGCCCTCGCCGCCGCGGCCCGCCGTCGCGGCGCCGCCGCCGGAGTGGGACGACCTCGATGTCGACCCCGCCGATCTGGTGGTCATCGTCGGCGGTGCCGAACTCGGCCCGTACGGATCGTCGCGGACCCGCTTCGAGATGGAGGTCGACAACGAACTGTCGGCAGCCGGTGTTCTCGAGCTCGCCTGGACCACCGGTCTGATCAAGTGGGAGGACGATCCCAAACCAGGCTGGTACGACACCGAATCCGGTGACCTCGTCGAGGAGTCGGACCTGGTCGAGCGCTACCACGATGTGGTCGTCGAACGTGTCGGCATCCGTGAGTTCGTCGGTGACGCGGCGATCGATCCGGATCACTCGGCGCCGCTGCTGGTGTCGGTGTTCCTGGACAAGGACTTCTCCTTCGTGGTGTCGTCCGAGGCCGATGCGCGTGCGTTCGTCGAGTTCGATCCCGAGCACACGGTCATCAGCCCGGTGCCCGACAGCGCCGACTGGACAGTCATCCGCAAGGCGGGCACCGAGATTCGGGTGCCACGCAAGACCAAGCTGTCCCGCACGGTCGGCGCGCAGATCCCGACCGGCTTCGACCCGCAGGTCTGGGGCATCACCCCGGACATGGCGAACTCGATCGACCGGGTGGCGTTGTGGAACCTCGTCGCGACCGTCGACGCGTTCCTCTCTGCCGGCTTCTCGCCGACAGAGCTGATGCGCTGGGTGCACCCCAGCCTGGTCGCCAGCACGCAGGGCACCGGCATGGGCGGGCTGACCTCGATGCAGACCATGTTCCACGGCAACCTGCTGGACAAGAACAAGCCGAACGACATCCTGCAGGAGACGCTGCCGAACGTTGTTGCCGCGCATGTGATCCAGAGTTACGTGGGCAGCTACGGATCGATGATCCACCCGGTCGGGGCGTGCGCCACCGCGGCGGTCTCGCTCGAGGAGGGTGTCGACAAGATCCGGCTCGGCAAGGCCGAACTCGTCGTCACCGGCGGTTATGACGACCTGACACTGGAAGCCGTCATCGGCTTCGGTGACATGGCCGCCACCGCCGACACCGAGGTGATGCGGGCGAAGGGCATCAGCGATTCGCGGTTCTCCCGCGCCAACGACCGTCGCCGGCTCGGCTTCGTCGAGGCGCAGGGCGGCGGCACGATCCTGCTGGCCCGGGGCGACCTGGCCGTCAGGATGGGCCTGCCGGTGCTGGCCGTCGTCGCCTACGCGCAGTCCTACGGCGACGGTGTGCACACCTCGATCCCCGCTCCGGGGCTCGGCGCTCTGGGCGCGGGTCGCGGTGGCAGGGAGTCGGTGCTGGCCAAATCGCTCAACAGGCTGGGAGTGGGAGCTGACGACATCGCCGTCATCTCCAAGCACGACACCTCCACGCTGGCCAACGATCCCAACGAGCAGGAGCTGCACGAGCGGCTGGCTGACTCGCTGGGTCGTTCGGACGGTGCCCCGCTGTTCATCGTCAGCCAGAAGAGCCTCACCGGGCACGCCAAGGGCGGCGCGGCGGTCTTCCAGATGATGGGTCTGTGCCAGATCCTGCGCGACGGCGTCATCCCGCCGAACCGCAGCCTGGACTGTGTCGACGAGGAACTCTCGACATCGGCGCACTTCGTGTGGCCGCGCGAGACGCTGCGGCTGGGGGACAAGTACCCGCTGAAGGCCGGTCTGGTGACCAGCCTGGGCTTCGGTCACGTCTCGGGCCTGGTCGCCCTGGTGCACCCGCAGGCCTTCATGGCCTCCCTGAGCGCCGAGCAGCGTGACGAGTACGCGGCTCGGGCGCTGGAACGGAGCCTGGCGGGGCAGCGCAGGCTGGCCTCGGCGATCGCCGGCGGAAAGCCGATGTACGAGCGGCCCGACGGACGCCGGTTCGACCACGACCATCCGGAGAAGGCGCAGGAGGCGGCCATGCTGCTCGACGCGGCATCGCGACTCGGCGTCGACGGCGAGTACTAGCGTCGACGAGTGAGATAGCGTGCTGCGGTGTGGGCATCGTCGGGATAGGCATCGATCTGGTCTCCATCCCCGAATTCGCGGAGCAGGTGGACCGGCCGGGCACGGTGTTCGCCGAGACGTTCACCCCCGGTGAGCGGCGCGACGCCGCCGACAAGAGTTCGTCGGCGGCGCGCCACCTCGCGGCGAGGTGGGCGGCCAAGGAGGCGGTGATCAAGGCCTGGTCGGGGTCGCGGTTCTCGAAACGACCGGTGCTGCCCGAGGGCATCCACCGTGACATCGAGGTGGTCACCGACATGTGGGGACGGCCCCGGGTGCGCCTCTCGGGTGCCATCGCCGAGCACCTCAAAGAGGTGACGATCCACCTGTCGCTGACCCATGAGGCCGACACCGCGGCCGCGGTCGCGGTGCTCGAGGAGCGCTAGCACTTGGTGTCAGTTGCACCGCGAGCGCGCGGGTCTGCACATCGACGCGCCGCCAATCGTGTGCATGCGCGCGCGGTCGCGGCCATCGAGAGCATCTAGCGTGTACGCCATGAGTGATCTGGTGGCCAGGGTGCGCGACGTACTGCCGTCGGTGCGTGCCGACCTCGAGGCGTTGGTGCGCATCGAATCCGTGTGGGCCGATCCCGCCCGCCGTCCCGAAGTGCAGCGCAGCGCCGAGGCGGTGTCGAAGCTGTTGTCGCAAGCCGGGTTCGACGACGTGCGGATCGTCGCTGAGGGAGGCGCCCCTGCCGTCATCGCCCGCCATCCCGCGCCGCCGGGAGCGCCCACGGTGCTGCTGTACGCCCACCACGATGTGCAGCCCGAAGGTGACCCCTCGCAGTGGGTGTCGCCGCCCTTCGAGCCGACCGAGCGCGACGGGCGGCTCTACGGGCGTGGCACCGCCGACGACAAGGCCGGCATCGCAACACATCTGGCGGCATTCCGCGCCCACGGCGGGGCGCCGCCGGTCGGTGTGACGGTGTTCGTCGAAGGGGAGGAGGAGTCCGGTTCACCGTCGCTGTCGCGCCTGCTGTCGGCGCACCGCGACCTGCTCGCCGCCGACGTCATCGTCATCGCGGACTCGGACAACTGGAGCACCGACGTGCCGTCCCTGACCGTGTCACTGCGCGGGTTGGCGGACTGTGTGGTCGAGGTCGCCACTCTCGACCACGGCCTGCATTCGGGGATGTGGGGCGGTGTCGTGCCCGACGCGCTCACGGTCCTGGTTCGTCTGCTGGCGAGTCTGCACAACAACGACGGCACCGTCGCGGTGGCCGGCCTTCACGAAGCAACCGCTTCAGACGTCGACTACACACCCGAGCGCGTGCGCCCCGACACCGGCCTGCTCGACGGGGTCAGCGAGATCGGTTCAGGCTCGGTGGCGCAACGGCTCTGGGCGAAGCCGGCGATCACCGTCATCGGCATCGACGCAACGCCGATCGCGCAATCGTCGAACACACTGATCCCGAAAGCCCGGGCCAAAGTCAGCATGCGCGTGGCACCCGGCGGCGACGCGGCCGAGCACCTCGCGGCATTGACCCGTCATCTCGAGCGACACGCCCCCTGGGGCGCCCGGGTGACGGTGACACCCGGTGACGTCGGCCAGCCGTATGCGATCGATGCCACCGGCCCGGTCTACGACGCCGCCCGACAAGCGTTTGCCGAAGCGTGGGGTCACGCTGCGGTCGACACTGGTGTCGGCGGGTCGATCCCGTTCATCGCGGAGTTCGCCGCGGCGTTTCCGGAAGCCAAGATCCTCGTGACCGGCGTCGAGGACCCGGACACCCAGGCGCACAGCGTCAACGAGAGCTTGCACCTGGGTGTGCTGGAGCGTGCCGCGACGGCCGAGGCCCTGCTGCTGCGCTCACTGGGTGGCTGAGGCCGGCTCAGACCGATAGGTCGCGTCGCAATTTGGCGACATGTCCGGTCGCGCGAATGTTGTACTGCGCCACCGCGATCTTGCCCTTCTCGTCCACGACGAACGTCGAGCGGATGACACCCTGCACAGTCTTGCCGTACATCGTCTTCTCGCCATAGGCGCCCCAGGCTTCGAGGACTTTGCGGTCTGGATCCGACAACAGCGGGAAGGTGAGTTCCTCCGCGTCGCGGAACTTGGCAAGCTTCGCCGGCTTGTCGGGGGAGATGCCGACGACGTCGAGGCCCGCGGCGTTCAGCTCGCCGAGGTTGTCCCGGAAGTCGCAGGCCTCTTTGGTGCAACCGGGCGTCGATGCGGCCGGGTAGAAGTACACGACGACTTTCCTGCCCTTGTAATCGGAGAGCTTCACGGTGTTTCCGTCGGCGTCGGGGAGGCTGAACGCAGGCGCTTTGTCGCCAGCCTCGAGTCTGGGGGTCTGTGGCATCGGCACGGTTCCTCTGGTCGATCTGTCGACCGGGCGCTGCGGTGCGCGCCGGCTGATCTAGGGTAGTGCGGCAAGCGCGTAAGCAATGGAGGCAGATGTGGCGGATCGGGATCCCGACACCATCAAGCAGGAGATCGATCAGGCGCGCGATCAACTGGCTTTGACGGTCGACTCCCTCGCGACCAGGGCCAATCCTCGCCGGGTCGCCGACGATCTCAAAGCCGGGGTGGTGCGTTTCGTCAAGCAACCACCGGTGGCCATCTCGCTGGCCGGGGTGGGCGCGCTATTGATCGTGCTGACGGTACGCCGCATCCGGCAACCCTGAGAGCGCCGATCAGCGCCGACGGCCTGACCGGAACCAGTCGCTGAAGGAGAATCCCGGCGGATTGGCCACGCGACCCAGGCGGTTGCAGGAGTGCACGATCACGGGGCGTTGTGTAGCTACGCTCAAAGCGATGTCGACGCGGTCGGCACCGGATGCCAGCGGTTCGCCCAGGCTTGACATCAGCTAATTCCTCGATTCGTACTCTGCGCCCTGTGCCCGAGGGGCGTGGCGCTTGTCAGCTAACAGCACCCTAGCACCGATTTGCACATTCACCCAGCGCAACGGCAACCAAATTCACGATCCTGGCAATCGTCGTACCCGTCAGCGATGGCACAAACTCCCTGGTGACAGGTACTTGCCTGTGAGTTCTAGCACAGCTGGAGCAAGGGTGGCGCAAATCCGACAAAATTATGCATGACCGTAAATTGGCTAAAGTTCTACACCTGCCGAGATGCGTGGCTGCGGTCTCTTTCGGGGCGACGCCGCGGGCGACCCGGATTCCGGGTTCCTCTACGCTGGCGCTGTTCCATGACGAGCAAAGGAGATGCACCATGGCGTGGTTTCTCGCCCTGCAAGGCCCGGCGCAGCCCAGTCACCAGTCATCGGTGTACGAACTCCAGGATTCGACCGACGTCGACCAACTCGCCGCGGAGCTCGTCAGCGCGGTGACGCTGGACCGGGTGGTGCCGATTCCGGCCATGCTGCCGCAGAACACCCGCAAGCGGCAGAAGGTCACCCTCTACGTACGTCCTGCGGCGTGGGGGATGTGGACCTTCTATGAGCTTTCCGAAGAGGATCGCCGCCAGCTGATGAAGGGCAACCCCCTGATGAGCGCGATCCAGCAGCATCAGCGGGAGCACGCCGCGCAGGGTGGTGGCGCGGCGGCGGCGAACCCGCTACTGGGTCAGACCGGCCCCGGTGCCCGCTGACGCCCACCGCTCGCTTACGAAATATCTAGACACTGTAAATTCCCTTCACGTCACGTCCTGATAACGGAGAAGGGGGTGTGTCGTGATCCGTCCCCTCGTGTTGTCGGTCGGCTGCCTGCTCGCCGGCGCGCTCATGACGCCGTCGGCATCGGCTGAGCCGGGTGTCGAACCCGTCGTCGCAGAAGCCGCCGCCGCGGTCCCCGGTGCGCCGGAAGCGGCGATTCCGGTCCCCGACGGTGCGGTGGTGTCTCCGCCGCCGGTCACGACCACGAGCCCTGATGGCTGGACGCTGACCATGGGTGCCAGGGACGAAACCCAGCGGCACATCCCGCCGTTGACCACGGCGCTGTCCACACGCGAGTACGAGGTCGGCGGTACCTACACCGGATCCATGACCGGCCCGGCCGAGGACGAACCGCCGCGCGGTGTGCTCGAGGTCGGCTATCAGATCGGCTGCGGCATCGACATGAGCACGTCCAACGGCGTGTCACTGACCGGAACGGCGGGGATCACCCCGTCGATCGGAATCCTCGGGGTCGACACCATCGGGCCATTCCCGGATGGCATCCTCCCCGGCGTCGCCGGGAATCTGGGCGGCGGCATCACGATCGGACTCAAGCCCGGGATCATCAATATCGTGCCGATCACCGAGAAGGAGTTCACCGGCGCCGAGCCCTGGGTCATGGTCGACGGATTCCGGATCAAGATCGATGGCTGTGTCGGTGAGTCCTTCATCCGTTCGTACGCGGTCCTGACCCGCTCGACCGACGTCTCCGACGCGATCCTGGCGTATTACGGGGAGACGACGAAGGTCTGAAGCGTCGAACGCCGGATTGTTTGCCAGAGAAAACAGCTGTCGCCCAAAGGCGTTCTGGCGGCAGATATCCGGTGATTCGTCGACTTCTGGGTGACGGCCGGGGATATCTTCTCTGTGTCTCGTCTGCCCCCAGGGGGAACCATGAGTGCTGCCTGTTATATCGGTCGTGTCGGTGGACTCGCAGTGGCGATCGGTATAGGCACCGCCGTCCTCTCAGGGTATGGCGTCGCCTCTGCGGAGGCCCCGTCCGGATCCGAGTCGAACCGGTCCTCACAGGGCTCCGCCGACACCGACGACTCGTCGGGTCCGGCGAACACCCGGAAGGGCTCGGTGCGCGAGGCGTCGGAAGGAGCAGCGTCGGACGCGGACAGTGCCGACGAAGCGCAGGGTGATGACGACACCGACGACGCCGATGCCCCTGACGCCGTCGACTCCGTCGACGTCGATGACGGTGACGATGACGGTGACGATGATGACGCCGATGACGATGACCCTGGCGACGCCCAGGACGGCGACGACGAAGCGGCCGGGGAGCAGCAGCTGGACGAAGAGCCCGAGGTCATCGGCGACGCAGACGACTCGCGGGCGACGCGGGTAGAGAACGTCACGGGCGAATCCGCGGCCGAGAAACGCACCCTCAGCGAACCCGATGTCGATCCCGCGGTGGCCGAGGAACCAACCACAGATCAGACCCAGGCCCAGGCATGGCTGGCCAGCCCGGAGGTGAAGGCGGGTCGGATGCCGACCGATTCGACTCCTACTGCAGGGGCGGCCGCACCGGTGGCCGTCGCCGCGCCGGTGTCCAGTTCGGTTCAGAGTCTGGTGATCGGGGGGCTGAACCCGTTCGCGAGCGATGGACCGGCCGTGCCACCGCTGACCTCGCCGCTGGAGTGGGCGATGGCGGCGGCCGCACGACGAGACCAGCTCTTGTCCAGCGGCCCCATCGCGGTCGATCCGACCTTCGACTTCACCAACGGCGTGATCTACGGCGACGTCGGCGCCACCGACGCGCGCGGCAGGCCGTTGATCTACACGCTCGTCGACGGGCCGGATCAGGGTGGGAAGGTGACTCTCAACGCCGACGGCACCTTCTCGTTCCTACCGGACCTGTCCGTAGTGGAATCCCGCGGGACCGAGCAGTTCACCGTGATGGTCAGCCAGAAGACCGCGCTGGTGGCGCTGCTGGAGCTGGTGCCGATACTCGGCGATTTTGTCCAACCCATCGTGCTGGGCCTGCAGCAGGTGCCGATCCTCGGCGCCCTTCTGCAGCCGATCATCGGCTACCGGGTGTTCGCCGAGCTCGACGTCAACGTCGGCGAATTGGTACCCGTCGGCGCCCCGGTCGCGTTCACCACGATGGTGACCTCCTTCGACGGCACGCAGATCAGCACCAACTTCTTCCCGGCGTCCGGGCTGGGGGCGGGAGAGACCGCGACGACCGTGCTGAACGGACCGGGGCTGGGAAGCGCCGGCAACATCGACCCGGCCTCCGAGACGATCGTGTTCGGACTGGTGCCCGGTCTGGTGCCGCTGCGAGATGCCGGCTTCAACGTCGTGACCTGGGACCCCCGCGGCGAATTCGCATCCGGCGGGGTGCTGCAGCTGGACAATCCGTTCTTCGAGGGCCGCGATGTCCAGCACCTCATCGACTGGGTCGCCAACCGCCCGGAGACGCAACTCGACGCACCCGGGGATCCGACGATGGGCATGGTCGGCGGTTCGTACGGCGGCGGCATACAGCTGGTGACCGCGGGAATCGACGACCGCATCGAAGCCATCGTCCCCGTCATCGCCTGGAACTCACTGATCGAGGCCCTCTATCCCACAGCGGCTTTCAAATCCGGATGGGGCACCCTGCTGGCACTGGATCTGCTGGAGGCGGGCGCCCGGATCAACTCCCAGATCTATCCGGCCGTCATCCTCGGTGACCTGTTGGGGATCATCACCGAGACCCAGCAGGCCATCCTGGCCAGCAGCGGCCCGACCGTGCTGGTGAGTAACATCACGGCGCCGACGCTGATCATCCAGGGCACCGCCGACGGATTGTTCACGCTGGCGCAGTCGGTCACCAACGCGCTGCTGCTCGATGCCAACGGCGTTCCAGTGGAGATGATCTGGGCCTGCGGCGGTCACGGGATCTGCCTGGATCCGTTGAACCCCCTGCAGGAACCGCTGCTGATGAACTCGACGCTGGCCTGGCTGGACAAGTACGTCAACGGAAACGAACTGGTTCCGACCGGGCCGCGGTTCGAGTGGTTCGACCAGAACGGCGACTATCACTTCTCGGACTCGCTGCCCTCCGACCCGGCCTTCTACGGTGAGCCTCTGGTCACCGAGGGTGTCGGCGGCTTCCTGCCCATCATCCCGCTGCTCGGAGGTTCCGGGCCGCAGACGCAGTCGCCCACGCCGGCGATTCTGTCGCCGGCCGTCGCCTCGGACGCCTGGCTGGCGCTGAATGTCGAGATCACAGGCCCCGACAGCACCGCTGAGATCGTCGGCGCCCCCGAACTGACGTTCAGCTACTCGGGACTGGGCACCAGTCGCCACATCTACGCTCAACTCGTCGACGAGGACTCCGGTCTGGTCCTCGGCAACCTGGTCACGCCGATACCGGTGACACTCGACGGACGCACCCACACGGTGACCATCGCGATGGAACAGATCGCCTACACCATGGAGCCTGGGGACAGGCTCACCCTGCAACTGGTGGGTTCGGCCACGCCGTACTTCAACCTCTTCCAGGTGGGATTCATCAACGTCGACGGCATCAACATCGTGCTGCCGACCGTCGCCGGTGCGACGCTGGGCGCCCTGGACGAGCCTGTGGCGGATGCGGTGGCGGCCTGATCGGACAGCCGCTGAGCCCCTTGTGGTGCGCCGTCAGGGTTTCGAACCCCGGACCCGCTGATTAAGAGTCAGCTGCTCTACCAACTGAGCTAACGGCGCGCGTGTGAGACAATAACAGGCCGTCGGCACTGGAAGAAATCACCACGTCCGGGCGGTTCCGGGGATCGACGTCGCTGTCGCACTCCCAGTCCGAATTGACCGTAGACTGAGCGGCAACGCGTTGCGTGTTCGAGCAAATCTTTATGTGAGGTGGAGCGGAGTATGTCGCAGGTCAACACGGGGACCCGTGGACGGCGGAGTCGAGGCTGGTTGGTGGCCGCTGCGCTGGTTCCGGCGATTGCGCTGGCCCTGACCGCATGCGGCGGAGGTTCTGAACCGCCCCAGCCGCAGGTGATCACCGACAAGGGCACTCCCTTCGGTGATCTGCTGGTGCCGAAGCTGACCTCGTCGGTCCAGGACGGTGCGGTGGGTGTGAGTGTCGACTCGCCCGTGGCCGTCAGCGCCGAGTTCGGCGTCCTGGGCTCGGTGTCGATGGTCAACGAGGACGGCCAGGCCGTCGAGGGTGAGTTGTCCGAGGACGGGCTGACGTGGGAGACCGCGGAGCCGCTCGGGTACAACAAGCGGTACACGTTGACCGCGCAGTCCCTCGGTCTCGGCGGCGCGACCAGCCAGCAGATGACGTTCGAGACGCACTCGCCCGAGAACCTGACCATGCCGTACCTGCTGCCCAACGACGGCGAGGTCGTCGGTGTGGGTCAGCCGGTGGCCGTCCGGTTCGACGAGAACATCCCGAACCGGATCGCTGCCGAGCGTGCGATCACCGTCAAGACCAACCCCCCCGTCGACGGCGCCTTCTACTGGCTGAGCAATCGCGAAGTGCGTTGGCGCCCAGCGGAGTACTGGAAGCCGGGCACCACTGTGGATGTCGCCGTGAACACCTACGGCGTGGACCTCGGCGACGGCCTGTTCGGTCAGGACAACGTCTCCACCCGCTTCACCATCGGCGACGCGGTGATCACCACCGTCGACGACAGCACCAAGACGCTGACAGTGCGCCGCAACGGCGAGGTCATCAAGAGCATGCCGGTGTCGATGGGCAAGAACAGCACCCCGACCAACAACGGTGTCTACATCGTCGGCGACCGCCTGTCCGAGATGGTGATGGATTCGTCCACCTACGGGGTTCCGGTCAACTCGCCCAACGGGTACCGAACCGAGGTCGACTGGGCCACCCAGATCTCCTACAGCGGCATCTATGTGCACGCCGCGCCGTGGTCGGTGGGCAGTCAGGGCTACAGCAATGTCAGCCACGGCTGCATCAACGTGAGCACCAGCAACGGCCAGTGGTTCTACAACAACTCCAAGCGGGGTGACGTGGTCGAGATCGTCAACACCGTCGGATCGACGCTGCCCGGCACCGATGGCCTGGGCGACTGGAACGTCCCCTGGGATCAGTGGGAAGCGGGCAACGCCAACATCTGACGTGGCCTGATGAACGCAGAAGCGCCGCCTACCTGAGT
>NZ_JBAUJR010000357.1:0-2270 GCF_049683935.1 Mycobacterium sp.
CCGGTGGACGGGCGGGAACACCGGCCTCGCCGCTTCCCGGACCTATGCCAGCGCCGCCTTCACGACGCCGAAGGGGCGGTACACGGACGTTGCGAACCGTCCCTCGCAACGGTTCTGGATCTGGTTGCGGGAGAATGAATCTGCGGTGCTGTTCTCCGACCACCGCACGTCGATCCCGAAGGTGTCGGTGTCAAGGGCTACGGCGTCGGCGGCGAGGACGTGCGCGACGAGCGGGGCCTCGGAGATCGTCACGACGACCGGCACCCCGTAGAGACGCCTACTCGCGGGGTCGTAGGGCAGGGCCATGTGCTCGACGGCGTTGGTCGACGCGAGGGCCAGCTCGACGCCTTCCCACGCGGTCGGGTGCAGCACGATGGCTCCGGCGACCAGCCCTGCGGCCTCCAACTTGGTGAGCGACTTCCGGATCGTCATCAGCGCCGACGTGGTGAACGCCTGCGTCTGAATCCCGCTCTGGGAGTTGAGGTCCGCGATGACCATCGCCTCGATGGCAAGGGACAGCCCGAACTGCAGCTCGTCACTCACGAACCGCTCCAGTGCGACGTTGTCGGCCAGCCAGTAGCGGGGGATCAACTCGGAGAGGTGAGCGACCACATCGAGCAAATTGTCGACCAGCTCCACGCCGAGCGGCGAGGTCGGCTTGACCGCCCCGTCCGCGACGATGGCCGCGTTGTTCGTCCGTCCGGCGATGCCCTGCCGGAGGAACTGGAAGCGCGGGGAGTCGTGCTGGATCACCGGGAGGCCGTTGAGCAGGCTGGTAGCGACCCTGCCGAGTGCGACCGGGTTCTCGTTGAACTCAAGGCCGACGACCGCCGCGCCGGACGGCGCCAGGGCCTTGGCGCTGCCGTCAGGGCCACCGAGCATCTTCGACGCGACGGCCGTGGCCATGCTCTTTCCGAACGAGAGCCGCTTTCCGTCGTCGATGGTGCTGCGCGGCCCGGCGCTGACGCCGAGTGCCATCGCGTTGAGCTGCCCCATCAGCCCCTGGTCCTTGGTCTCCTCGGTGAGGTAATGGTTGATCGACTTCGCCTCCGCGAGGTTGCTGTCGATGGTCTTCCGCTCTGCAGCGGTGATGCCCCTACCCTCGGCCTTCGCCGTCGCGAGGATGGCCTTGGCTCCGGCGATGACCTCGGCGCGGCGTTCCCTGGTGAAGTTGTGCATGATTGTCGCCCTCCTGGCGATCCGGCGCACGATGGTGCGCAGCGTGTGCAATGACGGATTCGCTTGGGAGACGGGCGGGTTGGTTACCGATGGTCGGAGCCAAGTCTTACTCCGGCGAGGTCGAGAGGCGGCGGTGGCTGCCCGGTGGTCTTCCGGAGCGTCAGCTGATCGGGCCGACCTCCGGGACGAACGGGCGTTGCCACCACCGCGACACTCGACATGGCAACGGAGCCTCCGGATCGTAACCCCCTGCCGCACTTGGTGTCGAGAGCCTGCAGGTCATCGCGGCGGGCGGTCCGACCACAACCGGCTGTCGTACTGCCGGGCGACGTCGACCGGCACCCTGACCGTCTCCTCGTGAGTCCAGATCCCGTCTCCCTGCCGGACCGGCACCCGCACGGTCTCCGGCTGCGTGTTGTCGCCGTCGCCCTGCTCACTCGGTGTCGTCATGTGCGGTCGTCCTCCTCGCGTGCTGCCCAGCCGATGATGTTGCGCTGCAGCACCGACAGACCCAGCTCGCCGTAGAGGACCGGCACGTACGCCCGGAACACCGCGAGGACCCCCACGATGGTTTCAGCCACCCGGTCGGCGTCGGCGGCTTCCCGGAGCACGGTCGTGCAGCCGTCCGCGTTGCCCTCGGAGTGCGCGACGATGAGCCGGGCTGCACGCGCACAGTCCGGGTCGCCGTCCTGGTCGGCGGCGAGCGCGTGGAGCATCTTCGCAAGCATCGCCTGGCCGTCCGGGGTGTGCAGAGTCGGGACGATCCCGGCGTGGAGGTCGAGGACGGCAGTAATGAGCGGGGTGATCCGGTTGGTGTGGATCGCCTCCGCGAGAACGGCATCCACGCCCGCCTGGTCTTGCCGTCCGTAGTGGACGGCGAGCGTTGTGGCGCGGCGGTTGTCGGCGGCGTTCGTTTCGGTCATGTTGGTTTCCTCTCGGTTGTTGAATATTGCTGTGCTGCACTAATTTTGGTGGCTATTGGCGGTCGGGCGATTTTGCCGGCCACGACGCCACCGGGTCGTTCCGAGGGGCGCAGGCCGTCGACCCACTGCCCGCACGGGATGGCAGCCGGGCAGTGAGCGCAGATGGAC
>NZ_JBAUJR010000358.1:0-6626 GCF_049683935.1 Mycobacterium sp.
CCTGCTGCACCCCGGCCGCCGGGTCGGTGCCGCCGGGGGCAAGCCGACCGTTGGCGAAGACCTCCTTGACCACGACGGCCACTCCCGCGGCGTGCGCCTCGGCGAGCGCCGACGCGACGGAGGTCTCCAGCAGGTTCCACGTCGACTGAACCACGGAGAACAGCGGTGTCCCGTTGATGTTCATCGCCAGCGCGGCACGCACGACCGCCGCCTGGTGGGGGCCCGAGGTGGACAAGCCGACGGAGATCCCGCTGTCGCGCAGGCCCGCGAGTGCATTCTGCAGGTCGTGGTCGCTGAGCACCGGGCTCTCCTCGGTCACCGAATGGACCTGGTAGATCCGGAGTCGGTCGCCCAGCAGTCCCCGGCTCTCGCGCCACTGTGCCGTGAACGCATCAAGGGTGTGTTCTTTGACCTCGTGCACCGGCGAATCCAGCCGCCACTGACCGACGTAGCGGTACCCCCACTTCGACGCCACCTGGACGTCGGTGACATCGGGCCTGGAGTTCAGCCAATCCGAGAGGAACTCCTCGGATCGGCCGTACGAGCGTGCGGCATCGACGTAGCGGATCCCACCGGCGTAGGCCGCATCCAGGACTTCTGCTGTCCGGGAACGCATCTCGTCGACCGAACGGTGATCACCGACATCGCGATCGCGCCCGCTCGTCAGGTACGCCGGGCGCCCCAATGCGGCCAGGCCGAGTCCGAGTCGGCCCACCCGCTGCGCTGTGTTGTCGTCGCCTGCCACACCTGAAGGATCAACCGGATCCACGAGATTTGCAACGTGGCCATGCGGGCCCGGGCGGTTCGGTCACACGAATGGGTTGTCTCCTCTGGCCACCCGGGTGCCGAGTTCGATGAGGTTCTGCGCCGAGGCGTGCAGTCGCTCTCCGGCCTCCGAACTGGCCTGCCCGGCAAGGAAACGCGACCAGGTTCCCTCGATGACGATGGCGAGCTTGAAACACGCCATCGCGACATACCAGTCCAGGTGTGCGGTGCGGCGCCCGCCCGCGGCCACGTATGCCTCGAGCAACTCGCCACGCGTCGCCAACCCCCCCAGCGCGGCGAGTTCCGCGCCGGCGTTGATCGGGTTGGGGCCGTCGGGCCAGCACACCAGCATCCAGCCGAGATCGAGCAGCGGATCCCCGACGGTGCACATCTCCCAATCGATGAAAGCGGCCAGCTCCGGCGCGTCGCGCCGCAGCAACACGTTGTTCAGATGGGCATCACCGTGCATGATGCCGGGCTCGGTGTCCAGCGGTCGCTGCGATTCCAGCCACTCCGCGAGCGCACCGACCGACGGGAACGATTCGGGTGGGTAGTGCTCGTGGCGGTAGCTCTCGAGCAACCGCATGAACTGCGGAACCTGCCGTGCCAGAAACGATCCCGGGCGTTTGAGGTCGGCCAGCGGGCTGTTCTCCCAGGACACGGTCCCCAATCGTCCGAGGCCGGCCGCATAGGACAGTCCGACCCGGTGCCGCATCCCGGCATCGCGGACGTAGGTCTCGTCGGTCTCGTTACCGGGGTTGAAGCCGTCGACGGCCTCCATCAGATAGAAGACCACACCCAGCACGTCGAGGTCCTCGCAGCCGGCGATCAGGCCCGGGTGCGGCACGGTGGTGCCCGCCAGTGTCCCCAGCACGGCGATCTCGCGACGCATCGTGTTGTCACTCGTCGGCCGCGGGTGCGCCGGTGGCCGCCGCAACACCATCGGTCGCCCGTCGACACACAGCCGGACGACGATGTTCTGCGAGCCCCCGGTGAGGGGTTCGACGTCGCTGACCGTCGAACCGAGCCCGGTGCGCCGGATCCACGATTGCAGCGCGGCCTGCTCGGCCTCGGTCAGTGTCACGTCGACAGGCATGCCGCCATGGTGTCAGGTGGCGGGACGGAAGCGGAGCACATCAGGGCCGCAGAGAAAGACAGGGCTCCACACCGTCCATCACGCCGGCCCGGAACGCGCGCACCCGTGTGAAGCCCGCACCTTGGCGATCGGCGTCGCCGTCGCCGCGGAACACCAGCAGCGCCGTGATGGCCTCGTCGAGGTCGCCGGGCGAGATCCTGAAGGTGCTGGTGTCGGGTCGGTTGTAGAGAATCACACTGGCGGTGTAAGCGCCTGCGAGACAATCGCTTCGCAGCGTGGAGGTCTGCTCGTCCGATTGATCGCCCAGCCGCTCGAGGGCCGCCAGACCGTACTGTGTGGCCAGCAGCGTCGCCACGGCGTAGTCACCTCCCTGCCGGTACACCTGACGCATCGCGAACTTGTTGTCCCAGCCGATGTAATCTTCCGGGACGCAGTAGAACAACGCGTAACCCTCGGCGCTCTGCCTGCCGCAACGGGGCGGGTAGTCGGGATCGAACGGTTCCAGACCGCGCACCGGCACCCACCTCTGCCCGTCGGTGACCGCCGGGTACGCCTGCGTCCAGTAATCCTCCAGGTCGTAGGGCACGGTGTTCACCACGTAGTCGTACGGTGCGTTGCCCCGGTTGGCCGCATCCTCCTGGTCGTTGAAGGGCAACGCCAGCACCATCGGGTCGTCGTCGCGATATCCCTTGCACGCTTCGGTCCCGTTGTCGTAGCCGTCCTGGAATGCGCTGACGCGGTCGAAACCGCTGCCGTGGGCGTTGGGGTCCATCTTGCTGGTGCCCGGCGAGTCGCGAAGCTCCAGGATTCCGGCCAGCGCACTGTCGAGTTGTGCTGCGTTGACCTCGAAGATGTTGGCGTCCTGGGCATGTCGGGACCAGGCACCGGCAAAGCAGTCGGCTTGCAGTTCCTTGGTGACGGTGCGGGCGGTGAAGTCGGAACGGCCCTGGATCGCGTGCCCGAACTCATGAGCCATCACGACAGGGATCACGAAGTCGCCGAATTTGTCTGCCAGTTCGGGAAGCAATCCCTCTGCGTCCCAGGCGATCACGTCTTTGGTGTAGCAGTAGTAGGCGTTTCCCGCGACATCGGCGGGATCCGTCGCGCACGGCGGCACCTCCCCCGATGACGGGTAGACGGCGTGGTAACCCCCCTCGATCGGGGCGAACTCGTCCCCGTAGAGCACGGGATAGTTTTCACCCCAATACGTTTCGAGGTCAGCGATGGCCTGCACGGCAATCTGGTTGACCGGATCGGACGCGTCGCCGTTGATCTGGACCCTACTGATATCCGGCGACGTGGCAGTGCGCTCCGACAGCGTGCCGGATTCGGCAGCGGGCATCTGCGGGCTGGAGCCGCAGCCTGCCAGCAAGACCGCGACGGTGGCCGACGCCGAGCACAGACTGGTTCGCATGGGCAAACTTTAGTCCCGCGGACCGCGATCGGCTCGAAAAGTGCGCAGAGTGGGCCGGTCAGTCCAGCAGGCGCCGGGCGACGTTGGTGGTGACGAGGTCGAGCAACTCGTCGGACCGTCCCGCCAGGATGGTCCGGATCGCGTACAACGAGAATCCCTTCGCCTGCTCGGCGGTGATCGCGGGCGGGATCGACAGCTCCTGGCGAGCGGTGACGACATCGATGACAGCCGGGCCGCTGACAGCGAACGCATCGACCAGCGCCTGCTCCAACTCTGCGGGCCGCTCGACCCGGCGACCGAAGACTCCCATCGACTGGGCGACCGCGGCAAAGTCCGGGTTGGTCAGCCCGGTACCGAAGTTGACGATCCCGGCGGCCTTCATTTCGAGTTCGACGAAGTTCAGCGACGAGTTGTTGAACACCACGACCTTGACCGGCAGCCGGTTCTGGATCAGCGTCAGCAACTCGCCGAAGCCCATGGTCAGACCACCGTCGCCGGCCAGCGCCACCACCTGCCGGTCCGGAAACGCCGTCTGCGCTCCGATCGCGAGCGGCAGCGCGCAGGCCATGGTGCCGTGGTTGAACGATCCGATGAGCCGGCGTCTGCCGTTCATCGCCAGATACCGAGCCGCCCACACCACCGGCGAACCCACATCGGCGGTGAACACCGCGTCATCGGAGGACAGCGTGTTCACCAGTCCGGCAACGTATTCCGGTCGTATCGGCGTCTTGTCACGGTCGTTGACCGCGAGGTCGTCGAGCGTCTTTCGCGTCTTTCGGTAGTGCTTGCGCGAGCGGTCCAGGTGCGCGGTGTCGGTCTTCTGCCGCAGCATCGGCTGCAGTGCGCCCAGCGTGTCGCCGACCGTGCCGACCAGGCCGAGGTCGACCGGTGTGCGGCGGCCGAGATGCGCGCCGCGGATATCGACCTGGATGACCTTCGCGTGGTCGGGATAGAACTGCTGATACGGAAAGTCGGTACCCAACATCAGCAGGGTGTCGGCTTCCTTGATGGCCTTGTAGCCGGAGGCGAAACCGAGCAGACCTGTCATCCCGACGTCGTAGGGGTTGTCGTACTCGATGAACTCCTTGCCCCGCAACGCGTGTACCACCGGGGCCTGCAGCGTCGCGGCCGCCTGCACGAGCGCGTCGTGGGCACCCTCGACACCGGCACCGCCGAGAATGGTGACGGCCCGTGCGTCGTTGAGCATCTCCGCGGCGTGCCGCAGCGATGCGTCGTCGGGGCGGATCACCGAACGGGTCGCGACGACCGGGCGCTGCCACGCGCTCGGTTCGGCCTTCTGCAGGAAGATTTCTCCCGGGATCACTACGACGGCCACCCCGCGTTCCTCGACCGCGGCCCGCATGGCCATGTGCAGGATGCGCGGCAACATCTCGGGGGTGCTGACCATCTCGCAGTAGACACTGCACTCGCGGAACAGTTCCTGGGGGTGCGTCTCCTGGAAGTACCCGGAGCCGATCTCACTGCGCGGGATGTGGGCCGCGAACGCCAGCACCGGCACCCGACTGCGCTGCGCATCGAACAGTCCGTTGATCAGGTGCAGGTTGCCCGGTCCGCAACTGCCCGCACACACCGTCAACTGTCCGGTCAGCGCGGCTTCCGCAGCGGCCGCGAACGCCGCGGTCTCCTCGTGCCGCACGTGCTCCCACGACATGTCGCCGGAGCGGCGCAGCGCATCGGTGAAGCCGTTGAGGCTGTCACCCGGCAAGCCGTAGACCCGCCGGATGCCGCTGTTTCGCAGGGTGTCGATGACGTGATCGGCAACGGTGGCCATCCGGCCAGCCTAGTGGTGATTTCGGTGCCGCCCTTCGCGCCGAGCGTGACGAGCGGCACCGAAATCGGCTCTACTTCGGTGCGAACCGCTGTCCGGCGTCCAATCGCAGGCACTGGCCGTTGAGCATCGGGTTCTCGACGATCGCCACCGCGAGTTTGGCGTACTCCTCGGGCTTGCCGAGCCGCTTCGGGAAAGCGGCGTCCTTGGTCAGCACCGCGGCGAACTCATCGGGGATGCCCTCGGTCAGGCCGGTGGCGAACAGGCTGGGGGCGATCGCGAGCGCGCGGATGCCCAGGCTGCCCAGATCACGTGCCATCGTCAGGCACATGCCGGCGATCGCCGCCTTGGACGCCGTGTACGCCAACTGTCCGATCTGCCCCTCGAATGCCGCGATCGAGGCGGTGTTGATGATGACCCCGCGCTCCTCGGCGTCCTCGTCGACGGGGTCGTTCTTGCTCATGTGCCAGGCGGCCAACCGGCTGATGTTGAACGTCCCGATGAGGTTGAGGTCGATGCTCTTGCGGAAACTGTCGAGGCCGTGCGGGCCGTCCTTCTTCACGGTGCGCTCGGCGATCCCGCCGCCCGCCGTGGTGACGGCGATGTGCAGGCCGCCCAATGCCTCGACCGCGCTGCCGAGCACTGTCTCGGTGCCGTCGAAGTCGGTGATGTCGACCTCGTGGAAGGTGCCGCCGATCCCGTCGGCCACTTCCTTGCCGTTCGACTGCGGACGGTCCAGCACCGCCACACTCGCGCCGCGCTTGGCGAGAGCCTCCGCGGTGGCCCGCCCGAATCCCGACGCACCACCGACGACGACGGCTTTCTTGCCCTCGATCTCCATGTACTTCCTTTCGTGAACGTTGCAAGTAGAGGTAGATCTGTAAAGCAACCTAGCGGACGACATCTTTCGGTAAGGGTTTCGGGTTCGCTACGGCGGTAGTTTGGCGGCATGACCATGCTGGGCGCGAAGGCTATGGGCGGCGTCGCTGCGGCTGCCGTGTCGGTCGGCGTGGCCCAACTCGTCGCAGCGGCATTCGGGCCACAGGCCGATGTCCGCAACGCGGTCGGGTCCTCGGTGATCGAGTTGACCCCCGGGCCCGTCAAGGAATGGGCGATCGAGACGTTCGGCACCGCGGACAAGCTGGTTCTCGGCGTGCTCGTGCTGGTGGTGATCGCGGCCGTCGCGGCGATCGCCGGAATGCTCGAGGGGCCCCGCCGACCGATCGGCAGCGCCCTGATCGTGGCCGCCGGTGTCGCCGGGTGCGCGGCGGTGCTGTCCCGCGAAGGCGCGACATTCATCCATGTCGTCCCGACGGTGGTCGGCGCGGCGTGCGGGGTGGCTGTGCTGCGACTGCTCGTCTCGGGCCGGTTCCGGGATACCGGGGAAGCGCCCGCGGCCTCCGACGACGCCGAACCCCCGGACCGGGGCCGACGGCTGTCCCTGGTGACTCTTGGTTTCCTCGGCGTCGGTGTGGCCTCCGGTGTCGCGGGCGCGGTGATCAGCCGCCTGACGTCGTCGGTGTCGGGCGATCGCCGGGCGTTCGCGCTGCCCCGCGTCGACG
>NZ_JBAUJR010000359.1:0-2904 GCF_049683935.1 Mycobacterium sp.
CGGGTGATCGCCGATCAGGCCGCCGTGGACGCGGCCCGCAAACTGATCGCCGCCCAGAACGACGAACACGCCCAATCGATCGCCGCCAAGCCCGAACCCGCCGAGCCGACGCCAGCCGAGAACGCCAGGCCCGCTGAGCCCAGGCCCGCGGAGGATGCCGAGCCATCGCCGGCCGAGCCCGAGTCGCCGCCACCGGCAGACGCTGAGCCCTCAGAGGATGCCGACCCCGAGGATGTCGAGTCGATGCCGTCGCGGTTGACCGATTCGGGGGTGGCGGTGTTGCCCGGGCGTGGGGTGATCCCCACCGCGGTGCTGGCCGAAGCGCTCCGCGGCGGGGCCAAAGTCACTCCGCTGTGGCTGCCCGGCCCCGATCCCGAACCGCACTACCGACCCTCAGCACGGCTGGCCGAGTTCATCCGGGTCCGAGACATGTTCTGCCGGTTCCCGGGCTGCGATGTGCCCGCGGACCGCTGCGATATCGACCACGTCGACCCGTGGCCGTGGGGTCCGACCCATCCGTCGAACATGAACTGTAAATGCCGCAAACACCATTTGTTGAAAACGTTCTGGGGCGGACCCGAGGGCTGGCGCGACGCCCAGCTCTCCGATGCCACAGTCATCTGGACCGCCCCCGACGGTCGGACTTACACCACCAAACCCGGCAGCCGACTGTTCTTCCCGTCCTACACCCTGGCCACCACCGAGCTGCCACCACCAGCGTGCGGCCCACCCGCCCATCCGGCCCGCACCGCAATGATGCCGCGGCGACGACGCACCCGCGCCGCCGACAACGCCGCACGCATCAAAGCCGAACGCGCACTCAATATTCAGTCGCCCCACTAGCCACGGCGGCTTCTGAAGTACCTGTTCGCCGCAGGTCGATACATCAGCACCAGGGCGACGAGTACCGCGACGACATGGACTGCGCGCAACACGATCACGGCAATCGTCGGGGGCGTCCGCCTCGGCGAGGAAGGCACCCGGTGATCCGCCGGCGACGATCCATGAAATCGGCTCTGCCAATAGCGAGAACAGCCCCAGACCACCGAGCGCCACGGTCAAGAAAACCCGGGCCCAGCCACGACCACGCCTCAGCTGCACGATGATCAACGTGACAAGCCCATAAATCACGACCCGAACCGGTATCTGCACAGCCGAGTCGTACTGCTCGCTCGTCAGCGCGTGGATCGCCGTCTCCACTACTCCGGCGGCAACGGCGATCAACCAACTCCACACCGACCACCGCACCGCCGACGGCAACACTGTGGTGTCCGCGGGCACCAACCTCACGCCACCTGGCCCTGCACCACCGGTAGTCCCGGGTCGCTGGCCACGTCCAACGGCGACGCCGACGCTCCGGCCGCGATCAAGTGCGCGGCGAACGACGCGATCATCGCGCCGTTGTCGGTGCACAGCCGCGGCCTCGGAATACGCAGGGTCAGTCCGGCATCGGCACACCTCTGCGCCGCCAGTTCACGCAGCCGCGAATTCGCCGCCACTCCCCCGGCGATCAGCAGCGTCGACACCCCGAGTTCCTGCGCTGCGCGAACAGCTTTGGCCGTCAGCACATCGGCGACGGCCTCCTGAAACCCCGCGGCCACGTCGGCCTGCGATGCCTCGGGATGACGCTCGACATAGCGTGCCACCGCGGTTTTCAATCCCGAGAAACTGAACGAATACGCGGCATCGCGCGGACCGGTCATGCCGCGGGGAAAGGTGATCGCGTCCGGATCGCCGGTGCGGGCAAGTTCGTCGAGGACCCTGCCCCCGGGATAGCCCAGACCGAGCAGTCGGGCGATCTTGTCGTAGGCCTCACCCGCGGCATCGTCGACCGTGGAGCCCAGTTCCACGATCGGTTCCCCCAGCGACCGCACGTGCAGCAGATTGGTGTGCCCCCCGGACACCAGCAGACCGATACTCTCGGGCAGCGGACCGTGGTCGAATACATCGGCGGCCAGGTGCCCACCGAGATGGTTGACCGCGTAGAACGGCACCTGCCATGCCGCCGAATACGCCTTGGCCGCAGCCACTCCCACCAGCAGCGCCCCGGCCAGGCCCGGTCCGATGGTGGCGGCGACGACGTCCGGTTTGCCGATACCCGCGGCCTGCAGTGCCCGACGCATGGTCGGGCCCAACGCCTCCAGGTGTGCGCGGGACGCGATCTCGGGGACCACACCGCCGAAGCGGGCGTGTTCGTCGACGCTGGACGCGACCTCGTCGGCGAGCAGCGTGACCGTACCGTCGTCGCCGAGTTCGGCAATCCCGACGCCGGTTTCGTCGCAGGAACTCTCGATGGCCAGGACGATCATTGCCGCTCCCGTTTCATGGTGTAGGCATCGGCCCCACTGACGCGGTAGTAGCGCTTACGCACCCCCACCCGCGTGAAGCCGTGGTTCTCGTACAGTGCGATCGCCGCCACGTTGTCGGTTCTGACCTCGAGAAAAATCGTTGCGTCCTCGGCATATTCGAACAACCGAAGCAGCAGTTCCCTGCCGATGCCCTGCCCCTGGTAGGCGGGATCAACACCGATGGTGTGAATCTCGTACTCGAACGGCCGGGTCCGGCCGAGTCGGGCGATGCCCGCATAGCCGACCAGTTTGTCATCGATCCGCGCAGCCTCGTAATGGTTGTGCTTGGCCGCGAGCTCGGCCAGGAACGCGCGTTCGGGCCACGGGTCGTCGCCGTCGAACAGCTGGGCTTCCAGTTCGGCACATCGGACGGCGTCAGCGGGCGTGAGTGGGCCGTAGATCGCGGTCATCGCGGCGCCGCCTGCGGCTTGGCGTCGGGTCTGCGTAGATACATCGGGACCAGCGGCTCGGGCTCGGCGTCCCAATCCGACACGGCAGCAACCAATCCTGCCGCAGTCGGATAGACCGGCGCCAGCAGCGGTAGGTCGAACATGGC
>NZ_JBAUJR010000360.1:0-23527 GCF_049683935.1 Mycobacterium sp.
GCTACCGGGTGCCGGCCGCAGAACTGGCAGCCCGATTCGCCGCCGACGTCGCCGCCGCCGCGGACGACCTCGTCGCGGCCGGGTTCGGTGTCAGCGCCCTGGTCCTGGACACGATCTTCTCCTCCGACGGCGTGTATGCGACACCGGATGTGCTCGGCCCGGCCGTCGACGTGGTGCGGGCACGCGGCGGGGTGTTCCTGGCCGACGAGGTACAGCCCGGTTTCGCCCGGACCGGTGCGGGCATGTGGGGCTTCACCAGGCACGGCGTGGTCCCCGACCTCGTCACGATGGGAAAGCCGATAGGCAACGGGATGCCGGTCGCGGCGATGGCGGGCCGCTCCGAGGTGATCGCGCCCTTCGCGACCGGCGTGCCGTACTTCAACACCTTCGCCGGCAACGCGGTGTCGATGGCCGCGGCCAACGCGGTGCTCGACGTCATCGACGACGACGGACTGCTCGACAACGCCCGCGACATCGGGGCGGCGTTGCGCACCGAACTGTCCCGCATCGACGATCCGCGGCTCGGCGATGTGCGCGGAACCGGCCTCTACATCGGCGTCGAGATCGTCGGCGACCCGCAGTCCAAGACTCCCGACCGCGCGATGGCCCGTCGTCTGGTCAACGCGCTGCGGGAGCGGCGGGTGCTGATCTCGGTGTGCGGCAGCGAGGGCCACGTGCTCAAGATCCGGCCGCCGCTGGTGTTCTCGGCCACCGACGTCGACTGGTTCTGCTCGGCCTTCACCGACGCCCTGGCGCAGTGACGAGTGCCGGGGCGGGCAGGTTCGCGCCGAGCCCGTCGGCCGATCTGCACATCGGAAACCTGCGCACCGCGGTGCTGGCCTGGCTGTTCGCCCGGTCCACAGGGCGGCGGTTCCTGATGCGCGTCGAGGATCTCGACGACCGCACCCACGCCGACATCGCCGACCGGCAACTCGCAGACCTCGCCGCGCTGGGCCTGTCCTGGGACGGGCCGGCCGACCGGCAGACCGCACATGAGCAGCGTTACGACACCGTCGTCGAGACTCTGAACACGCGCGGACTGCTGTACGAATGTTATTGCACCCGAAAGGATATCGCCGCCGCACCCCGCGCCCCGCACGCTCCGGAAGGGGCGTATCCCGGCACCTGCCGCGATCTCGCCAATGATCAGCGGGAAGCGCGGCGGCAGGAGACACAACGTCCCCCCGCGCTGCGGCTACGCACCGACACGGTCGAATGCACCGTGCACGACGTGCTCCACGGTGCCTACACCGGCCTGGTGGACGACTTCGTGATCCGCCGCGGCGACGGGGTGCCGGCATACAACCTGGCCGTGGTCGTCGACGACGCCGCGTCCGGGGTCGATCAAGTGGTACGCGGGGACGATCTGCTGCCCTCCTCGCCGCGCCAGGCGTACCTGGCACGGCTGCTCGGCCATCCGGAGCCGGAATACGCTCATGTGCCGCTGGTGCTCAACTCCGCCGGGACGCGGCTGGCCAAGCGCGACGGCGCGGTCACGCTGGCCGAGATCGGCGTGCCGCGGGCGCTGCGTCAGATCGCCGACTCGCTGGGATACGCGGCGGCCACCGTCGACGGCATGCTCGCCGAATTCGATCCGCAGCGATTACCGGGCGTTGCGTGGGTATACCGCCCCGGATGAGCAGAACCCTTGGGCCGCGGCCCCCCGGTTGTTACCGTCCGCCGATGGGTTATCCACGACGAGGCCTCCTTGCTGTGGTCGCGCTGCTCGCCGTGTTGCTGACGGCATGTGGGTCGGCGGCGAACAATGTCGACGACCCGGTGCAGTCCGCCGGCGTGCTGCGGGTGGGCACCGAAGGGGTCTACGCACCGTTCAGCTATCACGACCCGGCGACCGGCCAGCTCACCGGCTACGACGTCGACGTGGCCCGCGCGGTCGCCGAGAAGCTCGGGGTGAACGTCGAGTTCGTCGAGACGCCGTGGGACTCGATCTTCGCCGCGCTGGAAGCCAACCGCTTCGACGTGGTGGCCAACCAGGTGACCATCACCCCGGAACGCCAACAGCTCTACGACCTCTCCGACCCGTACGCCATCGGCGAGGGAGTGATCGTCACCCGCGCCGACGACGACTCGATCACCTCGCTGGACGACCTGCGAGGCCGGACCGCCGCGCAGAGCACCACCAGCAACTGGGCCCAGGTGGCCCGCGACGCCGGCGCCCGGGTGGAAGCGGTCGAAGGGCTCACCCAGGCGATGGCGCTGCTGAGCCAGGGGCGGGTCGACGTCGTGGTCAACGACAGCCTCTCGATCTACGCCTACCTCGCCGAGACCAACGACACCGCCGTGAAGATCGCCGCGACCACCGGGGAGAGGAGCGAGCAGGGTTTCGCCGCGCGCAAGGACAGCGGCATGCTGCCCGAACTGAACCGGGCCATCGAGGAACTCAAGGCTGACGGGACCCTGGGCGAGATCTCGCAGAAGTACCTGAGAGCCAACGCCTCCGGCGGTCAGGACGCACCGCCGACGCAGCCGCGATCGACGATGCAGTTGGTCCTCGACAACCTGTGGCCACTGGCCAGGGCCGCGCTGACGATGACGATCCCGCTGACGATCATCAGCTTCATCGTCGGGCTGGTGATCGCGTTGGCGGTGGCGCTGGCGCGGCTGTCGCCGAACGTGGTGCTGACGAACCTCGCGCGCTTCTACATCTCGATCATCCGCGGCACCCCGCTGCTGGTGCAGTTGTTCATCGTGTTCTTCGCGCTACCGGAGTTCGGCGTGCGGATCGACCCGTTCCCCGCGGCGGTGATCGCGTTCTCACTCAACGTCGGCGGATACGCCGCCGAGATCATCCGCTCGGCCATCCAGAGCATCCCGAAGGGGCAGTGGGAGGCGGCCGAGACGATCGGCCTCAACTATGCGGGGGCGCTGCGACGCATCATCCTCCCGCAGGCCTCCCGGGTGGCGGTGCCACCGCTGTCCAACACCCTGATCTCACTGGTCAAAGACACCTCGCTGGCGTCGACCATCCTGGTCACCGAACTGCTGCGGCAGGCGCAGATCATCGCCGCTCCGACGTTCGAGTTCTTCGCGCTGTACGGCACAGCCGCGGTGTACTACTGGGTGATCTGCCTGGTGCTGTCGTTCAGCCAGGGCCGCATCGAACGTCGTCTGGAAAGGTATGTCGCCAAATGACAGTCGAGAATGTCATGTCGGAGAACATCGTCGTCGCCGACGGCGTGCGTAAGGCGTTCGGGGACAACGAGGTCCTCAAGGATGTCTCGTTCACGGTTCCGCGCGGCACGGCCACGGCGATCATCGGACCGTCGGGTTCGGGCAAGACGACGCTTCTGCGGGCACTGAACGCGCTCGACGTTCCCGACGCGGGTGTGGTCCAGATCGGGGACGTCACGATCGATTTCGCGAAGCCGGTGAGCAAGGATGAACTGCGCCGCTACCGGGCACAGAGCGGCTTCGTGTTCCAGTCCCACAACCTGTTCCCGCACAAGACGGTGCTGCAGAACGTCACCGAGGGCCCCCTCGTGGCGCAGAAGCGGCCCCGCGACGAGGTGGAGGCCGAGGCCGACGAACTGCTCGGCAAGGTGGGTTTGGCGGACAAACGCGACCAGTACCCGTTCCAGCTCTCCGGCGGTCAGCAGCAGCGGGTCGGCATCGCGCGGGCGCTGGCACTGCGTCCCAAGGTGGTGCTGTTCGACGAGCCGACCTCGGCGCTGGACCCCGAACTCGTCGGGGAGGTGCTCGCCGTGATCAGGGATCTTGCGGTCGAGGGCTGGACCCTGGTCGTCGTCACCCACGAGATCCAGTTCGCCAAACAGGTTTCCGACCAGGTGCTGTTCACGGATCAGGGGGTGATCCTCGAGCAGGGCCCGCCCGCAGCGGTGATCGGCGACCCCAAGGAGGAGCGCACCCGGCAGTTCCTGCAGCGGATCCTCAACCCGCTGTAGGTCCGGCGTGAGAAGGTGTCCCGCATGGCACTCCATGAGGCGGACGTCATCGTCGTCGGCGCCGGGATCTCCGGGCTCATCGCGGCCCGCACTCTGCTCGGCGCGGGCCTGACACCGTTGATCCTGGAGGCCGACGAACGCGTCGGCGGCCGCATCCTCACCGAAGAGGTGCTGCCCGGTCTGCCGGTCGAACTCGGTGCCCAGTGGATCGGCGACACCCACCACCGGATGTTCGCCCTGGCCGCCGAACTCGGTGTCGAGACCTATCCGCAGTACGACCACGGTGAGACCTCCTACGATCTGGTCGGATCGGGGGTGCTGCGGGAGAGCGAGTTCCATACGCAATTCGGCGACGAGCTCGCCGAACTGGAGAAGGTGTTGCGCCGCCTCGACGAACTGGCCGCCGAGGTTCCCGTCGACGCTCCGTGGCTGGCCCCCAGAGCCGCCGAGTGGGACATCATGACTGCCGCGGATTGGTATGACCGGCAGGGACTTTCACCGGTGGCCCGCACGCTGTTGGAGATCTGCACCGTCGGGATCCTGGCGGTGCCCACCGTCGAGGTGTCGTTCCTGCACCTGCTGTTCACGATCCAGACCTGCGGCGTCACCTCCGAACTGTTCGCCGAATCGGAGGGTGGCGCTCAGACCACGCGGTTCGTCGGCGGCACCGCGGAGATTCCGAAGAGACTCGCCGCACTCGTCGCCGACCGGATCGTGCTCGACAGCCCGGTTCAGCTGATCGAGCACACCGCAGACAGTGTCACCGTGCACTGCCGTGGCGGACTGGTGGCCCGCGGTCGAAGGGTCATCGTCGCGATCTCGCCGACGCTGGCCGGACGCATCATGTACGACCCTCCGCTGTCCGGGGAGCGTGATCAGCTCACGCAGCGACTTCCCAACGGCTCGGCGATGAAGGCGTTTTTTGTCTACGACGAACCGTTCTGGCGCGCAGACGGACTCAACGGACAGCTCATCTCGGACATCGGGCCGGCCCGAATGTCCAACGACACGTGCATCCCCGGCGACGACCACGGCGTGATCCTGCTGTTCCTCGAGGGCGAGCAGGCCCGCGTCTACGGCCGACTGCCCGTCGATGAGAGACAGGCGGCGTTGACCGCCGAGTTGGTTCGCCACTTCGAAAGCCGGGCAGCAGATCCCGAGTTCTACGTCGACGGTGAATGGTCCGATCGACAGTGGACACGCGGATGCTACAACGCCAACCACGGCCCGCACGTGTGGACCACGTACGGTCACGCGTTGTCGGCACCGATCGGTGCGATCCACTGGGCCTCGACCGACACCGCCACGTTCTGGAGTGCCTATATGGAGGGCGCCGTCGAGGCGGGTGAGCGGGCGGCACACGCCGTCATCGACGACCTGGCGCGCTGACCGGCATCCGCTCAGTGCGGATCGGCCGCGTTCAGCGTCGCCACCACCGTGTCGTAGTCGCCGCGGGCTTCCCCGTAGCGAAGGAACTTCACCCTCTCGACCTGGATCTCGGTGGCGTCCGGCTGGGTTTCGAGAAGGCCCATCACCTCGGAGACGAAGTCGTCCAGGGGCATCGCGAAGTCGCTGTCCCGTTGTCCGGGAATGAGATCCGTCGCCACGGAGGGAGGAACCAGTTCCATGAAGGCGACGTTGGTGTCGGCCAGTTGGAGGCGCACGGATTCGGTGAGCATGTGGATCGCGGCCTTGGACGCGTTGTAGCTCGGCGTGGCTTTCAGCGGCGCGAACGCCAGGCCCGAGGACACGGTGACGAAGGTGGCCGACGGCCGACTCTGCAGATGCTCGATGAAGGCGGCGATGAGCCGGATCGGACCCAGGACGTTGGTGGTGACGACGGATTCGGCGGAGGCCAGGAAGTCGTCGGGGCGGTGCCAGTCCTCGACCTTCATGATGCCGGACATCGCGATGACGACGTCGAGGTCCGGGTATTTGGAGAGGACCTCGTCGGCTGCGCGCGCGATGCTCGCCGGGTCGGTGGTGTCGATCTGCACCGTGCCGAAGTCGGGATGCTCGGCCGCGATCTGGTCGAGCAGTTCACGGCGCCGCCCGCCGAGGATGACGTTGTTGCCCTTGGCTTTCAGTTCGGTCGCCAGCGCGAGTCCGATCCCGCTGGTCGACCCTGGAATGAAGATGGTGTTGCCGGAGATCTTCACGATCGGGTCCTTTCGGTAGTGGGGTCCTTACCCCACGTTGCCGGAAGGGTCGCCATCTGTCTCATGCATTTCTATGATTCGAACTATGCAACTCACGCATGTACTGCGCGCGGACCTCAACCTCGTCCCCGCGCTCGCCGCGCTCTTGGAGGAGCGGCACGTGTCGCGAGCGTCTGTCCGCCTCGGCTTGAGCCAGCCGGCGACGAGCCGCGCACTGCAGCGGCTGCGGTCGCTGCTGGGGGACCCGCTGCTGATTCGCGACCCCGACGGTTACCGCCTGACTCCCCGCGCGGAGGCGCTGCGTGCTCAACTCGAGGAGGTTCTGCCCGCACTCGAGGCGCTGGTGGGCCCTGAGTCGTTCGATCCCGCGTCTGCGACGCTGCCGATTCAACTCGTCGGCACCGATTTCGCCGCGACCACCTACGGGCCGGCGATATGTCACCGACTCCTTCACGAATCACCCTGTGCAACAGTGCGTTTTCACAGCTGGCGCTACGACACCATGGCCGAGCAGATCCGCCACGGCAACGTCGATATCGGCCTATACGGCGGCTATGCGCCCGACGACCTGTCGGCCACCGAGGTGACCAGGGAGCGGTTCGTGTGTGTGGTCGGCGCCGAGCACCCGTCGGCCGGCGTCTCGGAGTTCACCCTCACCGAGTACGCACAGTTGCGCCATCTCGTCGTCGACGTCGCCGAAGGTGTGCAGCCCGACATCGACTACCGGCTGCGCACATTGGGAGCCGACCGGGCCGCCACGGTCACAGTGCCCTATCACGGCGCGGTACCGCTGATGATCACCGGAACCGACCTCGTGGCCACCATCCCCGCCAGTCTGGCCAACTCCTGGCCGGGCGTGCACCCGGTGCGCATCGTGGCGGCCCCGGCGGAGGTCAGGTACATGCCCTACCGGATGGTCTGGCACCGGGCCTACGACGACGACGGCAGGCACCGGTGGTTGCGCTCGACCGTCCGCGCGGCTGTCACTGAATACGCTGTCTCACAAGGTGATGAGTAGTTCCGACATACCGCGCAGCGTCACGTTCTGTTTGTAGGCAGGCTCTCCGGCCAATTCCGCCTCCGGGAACCGCGCCGTCAACGCGGTCAATGCGGCAGTGGCCTCCAGTCGGGCCAGCGGCGCACCGATGCAGAAGTGCGGCCCCTTGCCGAAACCGAGGTGGCGGATCGTCTCGCGGTCCGGATCGAATCGGTCCGGATGCTCGAAGGCCGCCGGGTCGCGGTGCGCCGCGGCGAGAAGCACCAGCATGTTGTCGCCCTTCGGAATCGGCACCCCGCCGATGGTCATGTCCTCGGCGGCGATCCGGCCCATCAGCTGCACCGGCGGGTCGTAGCGCAACGTCTCCTCGATCACCGCCGCCACTCTCGTCGGATCGGCCGCCAGCGCCGCCCACTGTGGGGGGTCGCGCAGCAGAGCCAGGATCGCGTTGGCGATCAGGTTGACGGTCGTCTCGTGCCCGGCGATCAACAACAAGTTGCACGTCGCTACGATCTCGTCCTCGGTGAGCTGATCACCGGACTCCTCGACTGCGACCAGACCCGACATCAGATCGTCACCGGGGTCGCGGCGCCGCCGGCCGATCAACTCGCGCAGGTAGTCGCGCAGCCACATCGCGGCCTGCATGCGCTCCTCGAATCCACCGCCGGCCGAACCCGTCACGCTGACAAAGGGATCCAGCGACTGCGCCAGCAGACCCGAGGCGGCGCTGAACTCGGGCTCGTCCTCCAGCGGAACTCCGAGAAGGCGGCAGATCACCGCGACCGGCAACGGATACGCCAGCCCGGAGATCGCGTCGAACGGTCCGCCGTCACCGGTCTCGGCGAGCAACGCGTCGACCAGCCTGGTGATCTCGGGCTCGAGCGCCTTGACCACCTTGGGGACGAACGCCTTGCTCACCAACCTGCGCAGCCGGGTGTGGTCGGGCGGATCGAGGAACAGGAACCCGGGGGGTCCCACCGGACGAGCTTCGGCCCCGTCGGCGATCATCCGCTGCACGACTGTGGACTTCAGCCGATCGCTGGCCGAAGACGGATGCCGCAGCACCTCGTCGCAGTCGGCGAACGAGGAGAACACCACCAGGTTGTTGTCGGGCACCTGCAACGGGCCCTGTTCGAGGATGCGGCCGTACAGCGGGTACGGGTCGGCCCGGTGGGCCGGGTCGAGCATCTGCAGCAGCAGCGATTGCGGTTCTGCGGCGGTCGTCATGGTCTTATTGTGCACACGTCTAAGAAGCTGCTGGTCAGACCGGCTTCGAGTAGTACCGACCTAATACGTGCTCGCGCAGTTCGTCGAACCGACCCGTGCTGATCGAGTCGCGGATGTCGTCGACGAGCCGCACGATGAAGCGCTCGTTGTGGATCGTGCACAACGTCGACGCCAGGATCTCCTTGGCCTTGAACAGGTGATGCAGATACGCCCGGGTGTAGTGGGCGCAGGTGTAACAGTCGCACTCGGCGTCGATCGGTTCGAAGTCGCGTCGGAACCGCGCGGTGTTGATGTTGTACCGCCCGGTGGTCGAATACACCGCCGCGTTGCGCGCGACGCGCGACGGCGACACACAGTCGAACGTGTCGGCGCCCGACTCGACTGCGGCGAACAGGTCGTCGGGTTCGCTGATGCCCAACAGATGGCGTGGTTTGTCGACGGGCAACTCGCTGCTGACCCAGGCGACGATGGTCGCGAGGTTCTGTTTCTCCAGCGCTCCCCCGATGCCGTACCCGTCGAACCCCCGACCGTTCTCGTCGACGATCGACACCAGGCCACGGGTGGCCCGCCGGCGCAGATCCTCGTACTGCGCGCCCTGCACGACTCCGAACAGCGCCTGGGGCGGCTTGTCGGCGCGCTCGATCGACAACCGCCGATGCTCGGCAAGGCAGCGCACCGCCCAGTCGTGGGTGCGTTGCACCGAAGCCTCTTGATAGCCGCGGGTGTTCACCAGTGTGGTCAGCTCGTCGAACGCGAAGATGATGTCGGCCCCGAGCTGATGCTGGATCCCGATCGACACCTCGGGGGTGAACCGGTGGGTCGAGCCGTCCAGGTGCGAACGGAACGTCACGCCGTCGTCGTCGACGTGGGCGAGCCGCTCCTTTCCCTCGGCGATGATGTCGTCGGTCTGCACCCGGGTGGCATCCATCGACAGCACCTTCTTGAACCCGACGCCCAGCGACATCACCTGGAAGCCGCCGCTGTCGGTGAAGGTGGGCCCCGACCAGTTCATGAACGCGCCCAGGCCGCCGGCTTCGTCGACGATGTCAGGGCCCGGCTGCAGGTAGAGGTGGTATGCGTTGGCCAGCACCGCCTGCGCACCGAGCTCGGCCATCGTCTCGGGAAGCACCGCCTTGACGGTGGCCTGGGTGCCGACGGCGATGAAGGCCGGCGTCGCAATGTCACCGTGCGGGGTGCTGATCACCCCGGTCCGACCGAGGCGACCCGGCAGTTCGGCTTCCACGCGAAAGAACGGATCACTGAACAACGGGTCGCCCACGTCGTAGATTCTGCACTGTGACCACACGATGGGCCCTCGCCGCCGGCGCTGTCGCGGCCACCCTTGCCGCCGCGGGGTGCTCGTCTTCGCCACCGTCGGACTACCAGCCGCCGCCGGGCGAGCTCATTGCGGGGACCGCTCAGGTGTCGGTCAACGGTCAGGACCTCGGGACCACCGACTCGGTGCAGTGCAGTGAGGCAGGCCCGCTGACCACGATCACCACCGGAGACGCGAACAACCCCGAAGCCAGCGGGATCTCCGCACTGGTGGCCAGCGAGGACGTACTCGTGGTCAAGCAGGTCGGCATCACCGATCTCGGTGGATTCACCGGCAGCTTCAACGCCGGACTGGGCGGAGAGGCGACGGTCACCATGACCGGGCGCACCTACGAGATCGACGGGACGGCAGAGGGCTTCGAGACCGCCAACCCGAGCTTCCGCACGTCAGGGACTTTCAAGATCAAAGTAGCCTGCTGACCTGTTTCACCTGCACCGATTGATTTCGACAATCATCGTGCCCTCCCGTGGAGTGCCGACCATACTGCTCTGGATGGTTCGCCGCTCTCGACGAACCACACAACACAAAGGAGAACCGTCGTGAACCGTGGAATCGTGGTCGCCGTGGGCGGCGCAGCGATCGTCATCGCCGGTCTGTCGGGCTGTTCGTCGAGCGATGAGGGGTCCAGCACATCGGGAGAAACCTCGTCGGCCGCCGCGGCCGAAGGCACGAGCACGGTGACGATCGACGGGCAGGACCAAGAGGTCGCCGGCACCGTCGTCTGCTCGGACATGGGCGGCAACACCAACATCGCGATCGGTGACGCCACCACCGGGATCGGCGTCGTCGTCAGCACCGGGGACGATCCCGTCGTCCAGTCCGTCGGCCTCGGCAACGTCAACGGTGTGACGCTCGGCTACCAGAGCGGCGCCGGCCAAGGCGAAGCCACCGCCGAGAAGGACGGCAGCACCTACAAGATCTCCGGAACCGCAACGGGTGTGGACATGGCCAACCCGATGCAACCGGTGAACAAGCCGTTCGAGATCGAGGTGAGCTGCCCGTAGGTCTGGCCGGGGCCGGCTACCCGAACGGTGTGTAGCCGGCGGCCGACTGCCGCAGTTGCCAGATCTGCGCAGGGCAGAGTTCGTTGACGGCCTGATTGATCAGGTAGCCGCCCTGGTAGTAATCGGTGGTGCGGAAGTCGGCCTTCACCTGGTCGACCAGTTCGGCATAGCCCATCTTCGCAGCCACCCGGTCGCAGATCGTCTGTCCGTAGCCGATCGCGGCCTCGGCGTTGGGAAAGTTGTAGCCGGGACGGACGTGCACGTTGACCAGATAGGCGACGGTGTCGGCGTTCGCGGTGGGCGCCGCGACCAGCACACCCGCCGACAGCAAACCCATGGACAACACCCCTACCAGCGACTTCATGAAATTAGACGATACGCCTCGGGACTGCGACACGGAGCAAATGCTCGATCATGCGTCGGTCAATGCGGGCAAACGGCGCTCACGACAGGGGGCCGGCAACCTACGCTATGGCCCATGAAGCTGATTGCTGTCGCTGCACTCGCCGGTGGTGTTCTCGCCGCGCCCCTGATCGGTGTCGGAACCGGCACGGCGGTGGCGTCACCGACCACGTGCGACGGCGCCGACTGCGTGCCGTATGTGGACTTCGAGGCGCAGGCGGGCGGCGCCTGCAATCAGGCACCCCGCTACAACTTCGGCACGGACGCCGCCGGCAACACCCTGGCCTGCAACTCGAAAGGGCAGTGGGTGTCCCACGCGCCGTTGATCGGGGTGCGCACGCTGCGGTCGCCGTGCACCGAGACCTCCAGCGCGGCGCAGAGTCCCGACGGTCACCCGCTCAAGTGCGACGGCGGCGCGTGGAGCAACGATTTCTGGGTGATGTACTACGGCTGACGGAAGGCGCCCTGGTTGTAGACCAGCGGTAGCGACGCGGTCGTCGCGAAGCCCGGCGGGGCCTCGCAGATCGCGGGCACTGCATTGAGCACCTGCATCGCGGTGGCCACGCTCGCCGAGCGGACGTGTTCGGTCATGGACGCGGCGCGGGTGAAACTCGCCAGCGAGAAGAAGTGGGTGCGCATCGACGGGTCGCCCTCGATCGTCAACGTCCACCCGTGCTGCGGGGTGGGCCAGTGCTCCGGGTATTCGCCGCCGACCGTCCACAGTGTCTCGATCTCGACCAGCGGCTGCCCATCCCGAAGACCGGTCCAGTTCCATCGCTGACCCGCGGTTGTCCCCGCCCGCAGCAGATGGTCGAAGATCTGGTGATCGTCTTGCGCGGCAACAGCTTCGACGGTGGCGGTCACCTCGTCGAGGTCGGCTCCGAGTGAGTCGCCGAGGAACCAGACCTGCTCGACGAAGATCGAGCTGTTGAAGGCGAGGAACTCGGTCGCCGTCGGGCTGATCTGATCGACCTGCCGACCGAAGCCCATGTTGTCGAACGTGATCGCGGTGCTCTCGTACACCGACCAGTCGGCGCGCTCCTGCAGCGTGATCCTGTCGATGGTGCGACTCATCCCGGACAGCGCCAACGGCAGCACGCCCGACAGGTTCCCCGGGTTGATACCGCTGCCGTGCACCGAGGTGCCGCCCGTCTCGCATGCCGCGAGCACCCGGTCGCGATCGGCGGCGGCCATCCGCTGCGGGTGGAACATGAACGCCGTGGTGGCCACGTTCTTGCCGCCGGCCAGCAGCGCGCACACGTCGTCGACCCGGGCGGTGCGCGGGGTGTACAGAACGCAGTCGGCCTCCAGCGCCAGGATCTCGTCGACGTCGGTGGTGGCACACACCCCGATCGGGTCGCGGCCGACCAGCGTCCCGATGTCACGGCCGTTCTTGTCCTCGGAGTACACCCTGGCACCGACGAGCGCCAGGTCCTCCCGGTGATCCAGGATGGTGGTGACCATTTCGGTTCCGACAGCGCCTGTCCCCCACTGGATCACCCGGTACACGCACCGGACCGTAGCAGGATGGTCTGCGTGACCAACCGCATTCAAGCACTCCTCGGTGTCGAGTTCCCGATTGTTCAGGCCCCCATGACCTACATCGCCCGCGCCGAACTGGCGGCGGCGGTATCCGAAGGCGGCGGTCTCGGCATGATCGAGACGCTCACCGAGGCCGGCCGGGCGGATCTGCTGAGGGTGCGCGATCTCACCGACCGGCCGGTCGCGGCGAACCTGATGATCCAGGGGTGGAAACGCGACCCGTCGATCGTCGACGTCCTGGCCGCCGCGGGGGTGCGCCACGTGTTCACCTCCGCGGGTGACCCGGCGCTGTTCACCTCACGGCTGCACGACGCCGGTATGGCAGTGGTGCATGTCGTCGGGTCGCTCAAGGGTGCGCTGAAGGCGGCCGACGCGGGGGTCGACGCGCTGGTGGTCGAAGGGGTCGAGGGCGGTGGATTCAAGTCGGCGCTGGGCGCCTCGACCATGGTGCTGTTACCGCTGGTCGCCGAGCGCGTCGGGCTGCCGATCATCTGCGCCGGCGGGATGTGCGACGCCCGCTCAGGCGCTGCCGCGGTGGTGCTGGGCGCCGAGGGTGTGCAGATGGGCACCCGGATGCTCGCCAGCACGGAGGCCGCGGTGCACGCCAACTTCAAGGACGCGATCGTCGCGGCCGACGACGCGGGCACGGTCCTGCTCGATGTTCCCGGCAATCCGACCATGCGGGTCCTGCGGACCGGGCTGGCCGCGCGCATCCGCGAGCACGATCCCGGGGCACAACTGCTCGGCCGGATCACCGACCTGTACTTCGCGGGCGACCTGGAGGCCAGCGTCGCCAACACCGGTCAGGTGTCCTCACGGATCACCGACCTGCAGCCCGTCGCCGACATCGTGCGCAACACGTGGTGCGACATCGAGGCGGTTCTCGACGGCGCGCGGGCACGGCTCGGTTGACCGTCTGCACAATGGGGCACACTCGACGACATGGATGGTGACAGGGACGACGCAGGCCCGGACAACACTCTGGGGCCCAGTGAATCACTCGACTCCGACGAGGTCCGCAACGACGACGGCGACATCGTCGTCGACCCGCCCGAGGAGTGGATCGAGCCCGAGGATGACGAGACCCTCGACGAAAAGCTGGCCGCCGAGGTTCCCGACGTCCTCGAGCCGGGTGGTTCCGACGAGCGCCCGACCCGCCGCACCGCCGGGCAGATCGACGGGACACCCGAGGACGGTGACTCCTTCTTCACCGTCGTCGACGAGGACGAGAAGGAGCGGGTGCCGGGTGACGACGCGGCCGACGCGATCATCGAGGACTAGCGTCTGAGCATGGCCGTGAAAAGGATTCTCTGCTTTGGTGATTCGCTGACCTGGGGCTGGGTTCCGGTCACTGACGGGATGCCCACCGACCGGTACCCGCGCGAACAGCGCTGGACGGGTGTGCTCGAGGAGACGCTCGGCGGCGGCTACCAGGTGATCGAGGAGGGTTTGTCCGCGCGCACCACCAACATCGACGACCCGACCGACCCACGGTTGAACGGATCGACGTACCTTCCGTCGGCGCTGGCCAGCCATCTGCCGCTGGATCTGGTGGTCCTGATGCTCGGCACCAACGACACCAAGGCGTACTTCCACCGCACCCCGCTGGACATCGCGCTGGGAATGTCGGTGCTGGTCACCCAGGTGCTCACCAGCGCCGGCGGGGTGGGCACCGGCTACCCTGCGCCCCAGGTGTTGGTGGTCTCGCCGCCACCGCTGCCGCCGATGCCGCACCCGTGGTTCCAGCTGATATTCGAAGGCAGCCAGGAGAAGTCAGCCCGGCTCGCCGAGGTGTACGGCGCGATGGCCTCGTTCGTGAAGGTGCCGTTCTTCGACGCCGGTTCGGCGATCTCGACAGACGGCGTGGACGGTCTGCACTTCACCGAACAGAACAACCGCGACCTCGGTGTGGCCCTGAGCGAACAGGTCACCCGTCTGCTGGGGTCGTAGTGGCCACGGAGGGTTGATGGCCGAACGCGATCGCGACGAATCCGGCCGGCCACGCAACACCCGACCGCGGGACGCGTTGGGCCGACCGCTTCCGCCGGGCAGCGAGGGCGTTCCGCGGATCCCCGACGATCTCGAACTGCCTCCGGCCCGATCGCTGACCTACGCCCAGGATCTGCTGGACCGCGGCCTGGCGTTCAACGCCCACGAGGTGCTCGAGGCCGCGTGGAAGAACGGCCCGGCTGACGAGAGACCGCTGTGGCAGGGCCTGGCGCAGCTCGCGGTCGGCATCACCCACGTCCAGCGCGGCAACCTCGACGGTGCTTCCGTGCTGTTGCGCCGCGGTTCCTCCAATTTGGGCACGGTGGCGCACCGGTCGCCGCATCGCGTCGACGTCGACGGTCTCCTCGCCTGGGCCGCCGCACTCGTGGACGATCTCGCCGCCGGCGCCGACATCACACCGTCCCGCCTGCGCCCTGAACTGACCGTCAGGCCCGGATGACGACCGGGCCCAACGCCTCGTACCGACGGGCTTCGGCGACACCGAGTTCCGAGCCTGTCACGATCGACTCGAAGTCGGCCACCTTCGCGAATCGGCAGAAACTGCTCTCCCCGAACTTCGAGTGCGCCGCCACCAGGATCGGCCGCCGCGCCACCCGTACGGCGGTGCTCTTCACCGCGGCCACCGCCGGGTCGGGTGTCGTCAGACCGTGCTCGAGCGATATCCCGTTCGTGCCGAGAAACGCCACGTCGATCACCAGACCGCTGAGCATGTCCACCGCCCAGTGATCCACTGTCGCAAGCGTTCTGCCCCGCATCCGGCCACCGAGCAGCAGCACCGTCACCGTGCGACTGTGGGCCAGCGTCTCCGCGGCCAGCAGCGATGACGTCACCACCGTCAGGTCCCGCTCAGAGAGTCGCTCGGCGATCAGTCGTGGCGTGAAGCCCTCGTCCAGATACACCGTCTCGGCTCCGTGCAGCAGTTCCATTGCCGCGGAGGCCATCCGGTGCTTCTGGGCGAGGTCCACCTGACTTCGGTATTCCACACCCGATTCGAAGGCCGCCGTCTCCATGGGCACCGCGCCGCCGTGCACCCGCTTGAGCAGACGGCGGCCGGCCAGCACCTTGAGATCGCGTCGGATCGTCTCGCTCGCGACATCCAACTCCTCGGCCAGCGCCCCCACCTCGACCCGCCCGCGGGTACGGGCGAACTCGACGATCCGGCTCTGACGAGTGTCGGAATCCACCGACGTCACGGTACGTGTCGTCTACTTGTCGCCACCGGTGAGAATGGTCCTGATCTCGTCGGCGGTCTGCGCCTCCCGCAGCCGCGCGACATCCTCGGACTTGAGGAACACCTGAGCGATCTGGGTCAGCAGCGCCATGTGATCCTTGCCCGCACCGGCGATCCCGACGACGAACTCGGCCGGCTTGCCGTTCCAGTCGATCGGCTCGGAGTAGCGCACGAAGGACAGCCCGGTTCGGCGGATGGTGTCCTTGGCCTCGTTGGTGCCGTGCGGAATCGCCAACCCGTTACCCATATAGGTGGAGATCGACCGTTCCCGCTCGTGCATGGCGTCGACGTAGGCCGCCTCCACCGCTCCGGCGGCCACCAGCAACTGGCCGGCCTCGCTGATCGCATCGGCAGTGGTGCGCGCTGACCCGTTCAGCACGATCGACTCCAGCGCCAACACCTCGGCACCGCCTGCGGAGTCCTCGGCGACCGGTTCCTCGACCGGCGCGTCCTGCGTGGCACCTCCGCCTTGGCTCTGCTGCAACTGCTCGACGATCTCGTCGTACCGCGGACTGCTCATGAAGTCCTCGACGGAGACATGGGCGGCCGACGGCGTCTTCTGACGGGCCCGATCGGTCAGATCGCGGTGCGAGACCACCAGGTCGTAGGTGTCGGTCAGGTTGGAGATCGCCGAGTTGGTGACCTTGATGTCGCCGAAGCCGGCCTTCTGAACCTTCCTGCGCAACACCGACGCTCCCATCGCCGACGATCCCATTCCGGCATCGCAGGCGAACACGATCGTGGAGATCGGTCGCGTCAGGGTCGCGGTCCCGCCCCCTGTCAACGCCGAGGCCACACTGGACTTCTTGCCCTTCATCGCCTCCATGTCGGCGGTGGCGGCAGCAAGATCCGGATCGTCGGTGGCGCGGTCGGTCTTCAGGAGCAAGCCGGCGACCAGGAACGAGACCGCCGCCGCGCCGAACACCGACAGCGTCACGCCCAGGAAGCTGCCGCTGGCCGTCTGTGCGTAGACCGCGATGATCGAGCCCGGAGCGGCAGGTGCCCGCAACCCGGATCCGAACAGCACGTTGATGAAGACGCCGGTCATGCCGCCCAGGATGGTCGCGATGATCAGCTTGGGCTTCATCAGCACGTACGGGAAGTAGATCTCGTGGATGCCGCCGAAGAACTGGATGATCGCCGCGCCGGGCGCCGATGCCCGGGCGATGCCGCGACCGAAGAACGTGTACGCCAACAGCAGTCCGAGGCCGGGGCCCGGGTTGGCCTCCAGCAGGAACAGGATCGACTTCCCCGTCTCGAGCGCCTGGGTGGTGCCCAGCGGTGTCAGCACGCCGTGGTTGATCGCGTTGTTGAGGAACAGCACCTTGGCCGGCTCGATGAGGATCGAGGTCAACGGCAACAGGTTGTTCTCGACCAGGAAGTCGACCGCGTTGCCGGCCACCCGGGTGAACGACGACACGATGGGCCCGATGCCGAAGAAGCCGAAGATCGCCAGGAACATCCCGAGGATGCCGGCGGAGAAGTTGTCGACCAGCATCTCGAAGCCGGGCCGGATCTTGCCGTCCCACAGCGCGTCGAGCTTCTTCATCGCCCAACCGCCCAGCGGCCCCATGATCATGGCGCCCATGAACATCGGGACGTCGGCGCCCGTGACGACGCCGATGGTGGCGATCGCGCCGACCACCGCGCCGCGGTTGCCGTGGATCATCCGGCCGCCGGTGTAGCCGATCAGGATCGGCAGCAGGTAGGTGATCATGGGTCCGACGATTCCGGCGCCGTCGTAGGCCCCCCAGCCGCCGAGCTTGGCGACCCAGCCGTCGGGATCTCTCAACCCGGCGAAGATCGCCTGTAGCCAGCCCTGCTCGATGAACAGCGCGGTGATCAGGCCCCAAGCGATGAACGCGCCGATGTTGGGCATGACCATGTTCGACAGCGCGGTGCCGAGTTTCTGCACGCGCACGCGCATTCCGGTCGGCGCCGGCGCGTCCTGGACAGCTGCTCCTGACATTCGAGTCCTCCGATTCTGTATCGGCTGGTGATGCCGATCACATACGCCCAGTACACCGCACAAACGGGCACAAATGCAAGCATTCGGTCAAAAATGGTCAGATATTTTGGTGGTTTTATGCCCGGTTGAGCGATAGAGTGCTGAAGAGCACATCAGTCGATACGTCGTTGACTCGAGAGGAATCCCCACATGAAGGCATTGCGGTTCTACGCACCCGAGGATGTCCGGCTCGAAGACGTTCCTGAGCCGACGTGCGCCCCCGACGAGGTCAAACTGCGGGTCCGCAACTGTTCGACGTGCGGCACCGACGTGAAGATCTTCTACAACGGCCACCAGAACCTGACCCCGCCCCGCACCATCGGACACGAGATCGCCGGCGAGATCTCCGAGGTGGGCGCCGACGTCAACTCGACGTACGGCAGCAACTGGCAGGTGGGCGACCGGGTCCAGGTGATCGCCGCCGTGCCCTGCGGCGAATGCTATGAATGCAAGAAGGGCTGGATGGCGGTGTGCCAGAACCAGACGTCGATGGGATATCAGTACGACGGTGGCTTCGCCGAATACATGATCGTGCCGCGCCAGGTGCTCAAAGTTGATGGCCTGAACCGGATTCCGGACAACGTCGGCTTCGACGAGGCCTCAGCCGCCGAGCCCTTCGCGTGCGCGATCAATGCCCAGGAGTTACTCGGCATCGAAGAGGGCGACACCGTGGTGGTGTTCGGCGCAGGCCCCATCGGCTGCATGCACATCCGGATCGCGCGAGGCGTCCATCGGTGCGGACCCGTCTACCTGGTCGACGTCAACCAGGCCCGCCTCCAGATGTCGGCCGACGCGGTAGCGCCCGAGGAGATCATCAACGGCGCCGAGGTCGACGTGGTCGAGAAGGTGATGGAGTTGACCGGTGGCCGCGGCGCCGACGTCGTCATCACCGCCACCGCCGCCAACGTCGCTCAGGAACAGGCCATCGCGATGGCGGCCCGAAACGGTCGTATTTCGTTCTTCGGGGGCCTACCCAAGACCGACCCAACCATCACCTGCGACTCGAACGTCGTGCACTACCGCCAGTTGCACATCCACGGCGCCAACGGATCCGCGCCCGAACACAACAAGCGCGCGCTGGAGTACATCTCCACCGGCCAGGTGCCGGTCAAGGACCTGATCACTCGTCACATCCCGCTCGATGACGTGCTCGAGGCGTTCCAGATCGTCAAGAAGGGCGAGGCCATCAAGGTGACCGTGGAGCCGGCACCCGCCGAGGTGGCGGCAGGCGTGTAGCCCGGCAAGTGTGACGTCCCACCCGAATGGGTTTCAGAAGACGATCCCCGAGGTAACCGTCGCGCATGGCTCGACTCCGAGCCGCAACCCACGCCAACTGAAGGGTGTGCACCATGGGCGCTGACGACAAGGCAAGCAACAAGATCGATGACCTCGGCGGCAAGGCCAAAGAGGGCTTCGGCAAGGTGACCGGCAACAAGGACACCGAGAACGAAGGCAAGCTCGACCAGGCGAAATCCAGCATCAAGGATGCCGGCGAGAAGGTCAAGGACGCGTTCAAGAAGTAGAACGCCCACGGCATTCGGTCAGCCCGTCACTCCAGTCGGAGTGGCGGGCTGACTGCTGTCAGCGGTGTCGGGTGAATCTCGGTCGGGTTGAGATGTGATGTCGCCCGGCGACGTGGTGGGCAGGCGCTGCCATCATCGGACGCGTGACCGCCAGAACAGCGACGCAGAGCGACAGCGGGCTTGCCGCCCGGATGGCAGCGATCGCATCACTCGGCGCGGCGGTCATCCACTTCGCCGTCGTGCCGACGCATTGGCAGGAATGGCTCCCCGCGGGACTGTTCTTTGTGTCGGTCGCGCTGTTTCAACTGATCTGGGCGCTGTGGGTGCTAGTGCGGGCGAGTTCGTCGGTGCTGGCCGTCGGAGTCATGGTCAATGTCGGGACCATCATCATCTGGGCGCTGTCCCGGACCGCCGGTGCGCCGTTCGGTCCGCGGGCAGGGACAGCCGAACTGGTACACGGTGCCGACCTCTGCGCTCTTCTGCTGGAGATCTACGTCGTGATGGGCGCGGGCTGGGTGTGGTACCGCGGACACCAGCGGAATCTGATACCCGCGTTTGCGAACGCGATCATCCTCGCCGGCGCTGGGGCGGTCATCGCAGCCGCGTCGACGGTGGGAGTGGCCTCGGGCCTGCAGCATGACCACCATGACCATCCGGCGCCGCCCGCCGCAGAACCGCTCGGCACGCCGGTCTCCCCGATCGAAGCCCCGGCGCCTACCGAAGCGCCCGCACTGGAGCCGTCACACGACGCTCACGGGGACCATCACCACGGCGAGTGACTGTTGCAGCAACTGATCGACTTCTTAGCCAGATCTGCACCCGGCGGGATAAACTCTCCCCGGCCGGCGACTGAAGAAGAGAATCCGCAGAATCGATCCGGCCTCGGGGATACGGGGGCATCACCATGGGCCGACACAGTGCGTCGTATATCGCTGCACAGCAAGCACTCTCGACTGTTGAGCCGTCGTCGCGCCGAAGCTCGACGTACATCGGCCGCGTCGGACTGCTGGCGGTGGCCCTGGGGATCGGAGCCGCGGTCGCCGGCGGCACCGCGGTTGCCGGTGCTGACACACCATCCAGCAATGCCGGTGACGATCGTGCTTCGCAGTCACCGACCGGCGGGGACACCGCCACGGATTCGAGTACCGCCCGGTCGCCGAAAAGGCAGATCACCGGGTCCACACGGCAGGACACGCGAGACCAGACGTCCGACGAAGCAGACGGCGACACCGGCAGCGACACCGATCGGCGCTCCCGGGCCGACGACGGTCCCGCGTCAGCGCCGCCTTCCTCGCTCGAGGGCGTCACGAAGTCCGAGGACGACGCACCCGGCGAAGAGCAGTCACTCGCCACCGAGAACAGGTCGAGCCGAAAAGGTGGCTCCGCGGCCGCGCCGGAGACGGTGGCGCTCGATGTGCTGCCGCAGCCTCGCCGCGAAATCCAGGACACCTCGGCTGTATCGACTGTCGAACCGTCAGCGCCTGTAGCTCCGTCGCCCGCCGACCAGGTCACGACCGAGTACGGCGACATCGGCAAATGGATGCTGGAGTGGACCGGCAACATCGCCGACTACGGCGGGTTGCCCTACGAAGGCAGGACGGTGCTCGAGCCGATCAACGTCATCTTCGTCGACCCGACGTCGAAGAGTGCCCTGGGGGCGGCGTGGAAACTCAACGCCGCCATGCGCCGTGCCGGGTTCCCACCCCGCCTCTTCCACAGCACCGGTTTCCGCGGGCTCATCGACGATCGTCGCTACCAGCAGCAGCCGCGGGGCCTGCTCGTCGGCTACTCGGACGACTTCTTCCTGGTGGACAACAACCACGGCCGGATCTTCGGACCGGACCCGGTCGAGACCAGCAGCGGCTACGTCTGGAGCGGTGCGTTCAGCACCGAGGAACTCGTCTGGACCGGCTTGCTGCCCCGGCACGGTTACGTGTCGTCGAACATGGCCAGAGACGCCCTGGCCGCAGATCTGATCTCGAGTGGCCGGGCCCGGCTGGGCGGCACGGTTGCACTGGCCAACGCCTACAACACCGACACCACCACCACCGGCGACCACGACGGTTATGCCGTGGTGGTGATCCTCAACCAGCTCAACCTGTTCGGCGTCCCGATCAACGCTGCGATGCCGGCCGTCGGCGCAGCGACGGACAGCCGGATGTGTACGGCAGAGGGGCCGGCCACCTCGGCAAGCTCGCCCTGCGCCATGATCACCGTCGCGGCCGGTACCGGCTCCAGATAGCGGAAAGCCCCGACCGGAGCCGGGGCGATCTGCGTGGCGGTGGCGGAGGGATTTGAACCCTCGGACGGGGGTTACCCGTCACACGCTTTCGAGGCGTGCTCCTTAGGCCGCTCGGACACGCCACCGTGGGGCAGCTTACCGACGAGCGGCTGTCTGCCCAAACCGCCTCCTGTCAGCCACACGAAAGTGAACTGGTGGTCGCTGAAACCACCCAAAACACAGCCGTGGGTTCACACTCGGCGAAAGGAACGCTCAGCGCTGGCGGGCGAAGAACTCCTCCAGCAGGCCTGCGCATTCGTCGGCGAGCACTCCACCGCGGACCTGCGGCCGATGTGTCAGCCGCCGGTCGCGGACCACGTCCCACAGCGAGCCGACCGCGCCCGTCTTCGGCTCCCACGCGCCGAACACCACCCGCGCGACCCGCGCCATCACCAGCGCACCCGCGCACATCGTGCAGGGCTCCACAGTCACCGCGAGCGTGGCACCTTCCAGCCGCCAGCCGTCACCCATGACCAGCGCGGCCGCTCGCAGCGCCAGGATCTCCGCGTGCGCGGTGGGGTCACCGAGTTCCTCGCGGGCGTTGGCGGCGCGGGCCAGTTCGGTCCCGTCGGCAGCGATGACGACCGCGCCGATCGGCACGTCCCGGGCCCCCGCACCGCGAGCGGCGGCCAACGCGGCCCGGATCAGGTCGTCGTCGGTCACCGATCCAGTCGCTCGAGCACCGCGGCGAGCTCGTCGGCGAAGCCCATCTCCCTGGCGATCCGGCCCAACTGCTCGTCGGCGTAGAGGTCGTCGCTCTCGTCGAGGATGACGCCCAGCACCGCCTCGGGCAGCCCGATGTCGGACAGCAGCCCGCAGTCCCCCTCCTCGAACGGGTCGGCACGTTCGAGATCCTCGTCCTCGATGTCCGCATCGAGCTTCTCGAGCACCTCGGCGGCGATGTCGTAGTCCAGCGCCGCCGTGGCGTCCGACAGCAGCAGCTTGGTGCCCGACGGAGCAGGACGCACGATGACGAAGAACTCGTCGTCGATGTCCAGAAGGCCGAAAACCGCTCCGGCACTGCGCAGTTCACGTAGCTCATTCTCCGCGGCGGTCAAGCTGGTCAGGGCTGCGGCACGCATCGCGGTGCACCGCCACTTCCCGTCCTCCCGGACGACGGCCACACCGAAGCCATCCGGCACATCCACTGCCCTCTTCTGCGGCTGTGCACTCTGCGCTCCCATGCCACGTACGGTAGTCCCCCGTCAGGGCCATGACCAGCGAGTCCGCACCTCCTGGCGTCGCACGGGCGCGCCGATGTGCCAACCTTGGAGCGTGACGAAGACACCGGTGTGTGTGGTCGGTCTGGGACTGATCGGCGGCTCGGTCATGCGGGCTGCCACGGCGGCCGGCCGCGAGGTGTTCGGCTACAACCGATCGGTGGACGGGGTCGACGCGGCGCGGTTCGACGGTTTCGACGCCACGGGCCACCTCGACGAGGCGCTGTCGCGGGCGGCGGCCACCGGAGCGCTGATCGTCCTGGCAGTGCCCGTGCCCGCGCTACCGCAGATGCTGGGACACATCCGTGAGGTCGCACCGGACTGCCCCCTGACCGACGTCACCAGCGTCAAGGGTGCCGTGCGCGACGCGGTGCGCGCCGCCGGACTCCTGGAACGATTTGTCGGCGGGCATCCGATGGCAGGCACCGCGTATTCGGGGTGGACCGCCGGCACCGCCGACCTGTTCGTCGGCGCACCGTGGGTGATCAGTGTCGACGATCACGTCGATGCGGCGGTGTGGACGCAGGTGATGCACCTGGCGCTGGACTGCCGGGCCGTCGTCGTCCCGGCCCGCTCCGACGAGCACGACGCCGCCGCCGCGACCATCTCGCATCTGCCACACCTGCTGGCCGAGGCGCTCGCCGCCACGGCCAGCAGGTGTGGC
>NZ_JBAUJR010000361.1:0-8822 GCF_049683935.1 Mycobacterium sp.
GCCGTGCACGATCGGCGTTTTCAGACCGGCCAGCAGCGCAGCCGCCCGGTCCGTGTGGATCGGGTTGTGATCGCCGGAGACGACCGCGAACGCGCTCATGTCGACCGGCGCGGTCATCTGGACGTCACGGCGCCTGCGGCGCGGGGTGTCGGTGGCGTTGTCGGTGATCGCTCCACCGGCGCGCGGCGGATCGCTCAACTCGACGGCGCCGGTGCGGCCGCGGATCGCAAAGCGCTCTTCCAGGGTGGCCAGAACGACGCCCTCGGAGTCGGCGATCGAAACGCTGACCGGGACCACACGTCCGACCTCGGTATCCGTTGCCGCCAGAGCAGTTGCGGTGACCGACAATCGAGACTTCTCCGCGGGCATCTTCTGCAGAAGATGAGCCGCGTGATCGAGGTGCACCAGGCTCAGCAGACCCTCGACGACGGGGAAACCGTCGTCGGTCAGCGCCGAACCGATGGCCGAGAACACTGCCGGCCAGCACAAGCCGACGAGGGCGTCGGGCACCAGCGTGAGCCCGGGCGCCAGAGGCGCGCCGAACGTCGCCGTGACACCGGTGTGGTCGGCGACCTTCTCCGGATCCCACTCGACGGACACTGCGGCGACGTTGTTGTCCACTGGCGGAAGCGAATCCGGACCGTCAGCACCGGCGGCGATGGCCAGCACCGAGCGCATCGCCGCGGACGCGTCCTCGACACTGACGATGGGCATGCCGCCGTCGACCGTGCAGGACGGCAGCGTAAACCGGATGTTGATCCAGATGTCGGACAGCGGCACGCTGAGCGTGGCGAAGCCCTCCCCTGCCAGTTCCAGCCGGGCACCCGTGCCCGGATGCGTCGCACTGGGCTTTCCGGGCACGTCGTTGACCTGCCACTCGCTCGGCTCACCGATGCGGTGCACCGGGTTGATCGCGGTGCGTCCCGCCCAGAGGACGTCAGGGGAATCGAGCACGACCGCAAGTGGACCGGTGACGTCGGCGCGCGCCTGGCGGCGCGAGACCACGGCGACCGGCTCGGAGCCGGCGGCCACCACACGATCGACGATCGCCTGCTCGAAGCGGTCCAACAGCTCGCCGACGGGCTCGTCGACCCGGGTGATGCCTGCGACGGCTTCGGTGCCCGGGATGATGCACACCTGATCGGCGCTGTAGCGCGCGTCGTGGGCCTGCCACAGCGAGTCGCTGCGCCACCAGCGCCGCACGTCCTTGTCGACGACCGGCACGAAGTTGACGGGCTTGCCCGGCTTCTTGCACAGCGTCACGAAGAACGGCACATCCGCAGGATGCAGCTTGACGGTCTCCGCATCCGCGTAACGGTTCAGCAGAGCGGCGATGGCCTGGTCCGGATTGTCAAGCAGCGCTTGACCTTCCGGGCTCGCATCGAAGAGGGATTCGATCGGGCCGAAGTCCTTCTCGTGCAGCCGCGACTCGGTGCGCTTGAGCATCTCCTCGAAGCGTTCCCGCCAGGTGTCGGCGAGCCACGGGCTGCCGGGCGCGGCGGTGTCGGCGGTGGTGTCACCGTCGCCGATGGCCAGCTCGATGTAACGCTGCAGCCACGTCAGGTAGGTCATGTCACCGATGTCGCCGAAGTACGGCTTCGCGGTGGCGGCCATCGCGGCGATGATCTCGTCGCGGCGCTCGGCAACGGCGTCGGCGTCGCCGGCGACCTCGTCGAGCAGGCGGCCGCAACGCGACGCGGTGTTGTCGATCTCGTGGATGTCGGCGCCGAGCTGACTGCGCCCACTGGCCATGCCGTTGATGGCCCTGCCCGCCCCGACCCAGGTGTCGGTGCCCGTCGTCTCGACGAGGAGCTGCTTGACCGCGGGCGACGTCGTCGCCTCTTTGGTGGCCATCGCGGCGGTGCCCACCAGGATTCCGTCAACCGGCATGGCGGGGAACCCGTACCTCTTCGCCCACTCGCCGGACAGGTACTCGGCTGCCCGCTCTGGGGTGCCGATGCCGCCGCCGACGCAGATCGTGACATTGGTGTACTTGCGAAGCTCGCCGTAGGTAGCCAGGAGCAGGTCGTCGAGGTCTTCCCACGAGTGGTGCCCACCGGCGCGGCCACCTTCGATGTGGACGATGACGTCCCTGTTGGGCACCTCGACCGCGATCTTGATGACGGACTTGATCTGGTCGACGGTGCCCGGTTTGAACACCACGCTGGTGATGCCGACGGTGTAGAGCTCCTCGATCAGGTCCACAGCCTCTTCGAGGTCCGGGATGCCCGCAGTGACGACCACGCCGTCGATCGGCGCACCCGACTGCCGGGCCTTCTGCACCAGGCGCTTACCGCCGACCTGCAGCTTCCACAGGTACGGATCGAGGAACAACGAGTTGAACTGGATGGCGCGGCCGGGTTCGAGCAGCTGGGTGAGCTCAGCGATGCGTGCATCGAAGATCTCCTCGGTGACCTGCCCGCCGCCGGCCAGCTCGGACCAGTGTCCGGCGTTGGCCGCCGCGGCGACGATCTTGGCGTCGACGGTCGTCGGGGTCATGCCCGCGAGCAGGATCGGCGACCGCCCGGTGAGGCGCGTGAACTTGGTCGAAGCCTTGACCGAACCATCGGGCAGGGTGATCGCCGTGGGCGCGTAGCTCGACCATGCGGGTGCGATGGCCGGTGCGGCGCCGACGGTGAACAGGCTGCGCTGACCCGCACGGGTGGCGGCAGGCACGATGCCGATGCCGAGTCCTCGGATCACGGGTGCCGTCAGACGTGTCACGGTGTCGCTCGGACCCAGGTCGATGATCCACTTGGCGCCCGCCGCGGCGAGGCCCTCGACCTCGGCGACCCAGTCGACCGGCTTGACGAAGATGATCTCGGTCAGTTGACGTGTCAGCTCGGGGTCCAGGCCGGTGCGCGCTGCCCACTCGTTGACGAGATCGACGCCGCTGGCCAGCCGCGGCGTGTGGAACCCCACCTCGACGTTGAGCTGGCTGAACACCGGGCGGAAGACTGCACCACCGCGCAACTTGTTCTTGCGCTCGGCTTCCTCTTTCTCGGTGATCTTCTCGCAGTAGAGCTCGAAGCGGGCCAGCTGCTCGGGGGTCCCGGTGATGACCACCGAGCGCCTGCCGTTGCGGATGGACAGCGCGGGCGGAAGCACGGTGCGAACGTCCTGGGCGAACTCGTCGAGCAGCTCGGCCACCCTGGTGGGGTCGACGTTGGTCACCGACACCATGGGCGATTTGTCGCCGCGGCCGACCATTCCGCAGCGGCGCGAGACCAGCGATCCCGCCGCGCCGATCAGCTGTCCGATGGCGAGCAGCTCGACGTCGCGGGTTCCTCCGGCCTTGAGCGACTCGACCGCTGTGACGCCCTGCGAGTGGCCGGCGATCGCCACCGGCGGGTGACCGGTGAGGTCGAGCCCCTGGCGCTTGAGCGCCCGCATGGCGGCCATCTGGGTGAGCAGGATGCCCGGACCCGAGATCGCGGCGGTGGTGAGATCCTTGACGGCGGGCAGCGGCTCGTCGGCGGCCAGCGCGCGGATCCACTTCATCGGTTCGAAGCCGATGGGACGCACCACGACGAGTTCACGTGCCAGCGGTTCCAGCAGCAGCTCGGCCTCGCCGACGAGCGCGGTGATCTCGGATTCGATCCCGGCCGAGTTGACGAGCTCCTCGAGGTTCTCCAGCCAGGATCCACCCTGACCGCCGAACGCGACCGCGTACGGCTCACCGGAATGCAGTCGATCGACGAGAGCATGCGCCCCGGTCAGAGGTTCGAAGACCTCGTTCTTCTCGGAGCCGTTGTCTCCGGCGGTGGTGGCACGGTGCTGGTCGTGGATCGTCACGTGGTGTTGTCTCCCTCAGTGGTCGCGGTTTCGCGCGTCTCGCTTGTGGTGGGCTGTCGTGGGTGCCGGCCTGCACTCCCGGGTGGGGCCATTACGATTCGGCGTCGAATCCGGCTGGTCTCGTCCGCGACCTCGAGGTGCCGTCGGGAGTTCGAACACTCCGACGCATTTCTCACAGTCTGCGGTGGATTCTCCAGCCGTACTAAGAGTGTCATAAGAGACTGCTCCATTGTGGCTGCCTGAATGGTTACTGGCGAGTTCTACGCACGGGTAACAGCGATTGCATAACATCCGCCTCGTGACGACCCAAAGTCTCGCGGGACAAATGTCCTGCATGCAGGTGGTTACGGTCGAGTAGGCAAGAACTGCTGATCAAGGCAGTATTGTTACGCAATCGTTATCTGATAATTTGCGTTCGCAACACGTGGTTCTCAGGGGCCCGGGGAGTCGACAACTCGACCGCGAGTGTCTTGACAGGTGTTTTCGCGATGTGTCCAAGTTTGCTGCGCAAACTTACTTGTCAGTAGATTCAGTCTCCCTGACAAAAATTCGGCATGAGGACGGGTTGGCAGCGGCGCGGACACCGGCCACTTTGTGCCTGTCGGTCGCCCACCGGCCGGACGCGGGGCCGGCTGCGCGACGCGTCCGGGTGAACCCCGGTTGTGCCGCCAGGACATACCCGCCCCGTCTTTCCTGTAGTGCCAATCGATGGTTCTCGAGTTGGCGGGGCGGTTCACTCGGCCTTCTTGGTCTCCCATGCCCCGGTCAACAGGATCCCCGCTGGGGAATCGACAGCCGCGGTCATCATGAATCGACGAACAGCCTTGTCGAAGCGGGCGAGCAGTGCCTTCTCCCCGAGGGCCCGGTGATTCTGGACGACTTGCCGCAACTCGTCGGTTTCGTCATGCCTGGACAGGTAGTTCGTCCTGACCCGCATGTGCTGCGATTCCGTCAGGCTCGTCACGAAGGCCCTCGCCAGATCATCGAGCGCATCATCGGCCGCCTCGATGAACTTCAGCAGCGCACGGATGTACTTCACCCGATCTGGTGACCCGGTCAGGGCATCCCCGGCGGTGCCGTCGACCATCACCAACCTGCCCCCCATGATCTCGGCCATGCCGTAGCGGACCAGCTTTCGCGCCTCCTCGGAATCCGGGTCGAGCCCGAGCGATTTTCCCCGGTCGTCGGTCGAATTCGTCCGGGGGCCCAGCATGGCCCGCTGTAACCCCAGGATGTCCGCAAGGTCGGAGCCCTGGCGCATGCTCGTGAAGAACTCGGCGATGTGTGTCGAGGTGAAGCCCTTGGCGAGCAGTTCGCTGATCGTGTTGAGCTGGGACAGGTGGTAGTCGTCGTAGAGGGCGGACCGCCCCACCCGCCGGGGAGGGTCGAGCAGCCCCCTTTCCCGGTAGGCGCGGATGTTGCGGGCGCTGACACCGGACACCCGCGCCAGATCCTGCAGTCGATACTCAGCCACGGCGGCGCCCCCGGGAGAGCCCGATGGGCTCGAAGCCGAAACAGTGCATGAACTCACTCTAGCGACATGCGCAACACTTTGAGCGAAATCTCGAGGCCTTGAGATTTCGGTCGACAGATTGCACTTCCAGCAGATCTATCAGCGAAGATTCAGAATGGTGAATCAAAAGATCTACGGCGTCGTTCGATTTCAGCCAACTTTGGGTACGCCGTGGCCCAACTCGACGACGCAGCCGCCCGTCGATGTGAATTGGCGGCCGAACGCCGAGGTACGGGATCATTGACGTGCGCCCTGCGCTCGCAGGACATTAAGACAAAGTACGAGAGGCTTCGCGTGCGTCCGTGGATCGTGTGGGCGACCGGTCTTCTGGCATACATCGTGGCCGTTCTGGACCGCACCACGCTGGGTGTCTCGGGCCTGGCCGCGGCCGACCGATTCAGCGCCGGGGCGACCCTGCTGTCGACTTTCGTCGTGCTGCAGGTCGTCGTGTACGCCGGCGCCCAGGTGCCCGCCGGATTGCTGCTCGACCGGTTCGGATCCAAGGCACTGATCGTGTCGGGCGCGGCGTTGATGGCTTCAGGGCAACTCGTTCTGGCGTTCACCGAATCGCTGCCCGCGGCCCTCGCCGCGCGCGCGGTCGTCGGCTTGGGCGACGCCGTGACGTTCATCTCGGTGCTTCGACTCGTGCCACTGTGGTTCGACGTGCATCGGGTTCCCCTGGTGACGCAATTGACCGGAATCTGCGGACAGCTCGGACAGGTGCTCTCAGCCGTGCCGTTCCTCGCGGTGCTGTCCGCCTCGGGTTGGTCGGTCGCCTACGCATCGGTGGCGGCACTGGGTGTGCTGTCGATCCTTTTGGTCCTGCTGCTCGTCAAGAACAGCCCCGACGGCGCCGCGGTCACCGAAGAGGCGATGTCCGTCCGCGAAACATTGAAGAACGTCAAGACGGTGTGGTTGCGCCCGGGCACCCGGCTGGGGTTCTTCACGCACATGGGCACCCAGTTCTCGGTGACGGTGTTCGCGCTGATGTGGGGGGTGCCGTATCTGACGGTGGCGCAGGGGCTCTCGCCCGGGGTGGCCGGAACCCTGCTGACCGTGTCCGTCGTCGCCGCGATCTCCTCCGGTGTTTTGGTGGGCATCTTCACCGGACGGCACCCACATCGGCGCTCCCGCCTGGTCCTGGCCATCATCGCCAGCAACGCTCTGGTGTGGACGGTGATTCTGGCGCTTCCCCACAGAGCGCCGCTGTGGCTGCTGGTGGTGCTGATCGTGGTGATCTCGGTCGGAGGGCCGGGTTCGATGGTCGGCTTCGACTTTGCGCGCACCTTCAATCCCAGCGCCACGCTGGGCACCGCTCAGGGCATGGTGAACATGGGTGGGTTCATTGCGTCGCTGCTGCTGATGCAGGCGATGGGATTGGTGCTGCAAGCTGCAGGCGGGATGTCGTTCGAATCCTTCCGGCTCGCGTGGGCCCTGCAGTACGCGGTCTGGGGCCTCGCGGTCGTCGGAATCCTGATCACCAGACACAAGACGCGCAAGCTGCTGCGCCTCGAGAACGACCGGATCCTGCTGGAGGCCGTCGGAGAACTCGAACGCTGAGCCGCGTGCCGGGCAACGACCACGTCCGTGCGGCGAACAGCCTCGGCCTGGCATGACCGCCCTCGCGATACTGTTCGCTCATGGGAATGGCGGTCGGCGTGGTGTTGGCGGCCGGGCTGGGCACCCGGGTGGGCGCCGACGGCAACAAGGCCTACCTGCCACTGTCCGGGCGCAGCATGCTGGTCTGGTCCCTGGACACCCTCTCGACCGTGTCCGACGTCGGGCGAATCGTCCTGGTGTTCCGCAAGAGTGAGTTCGAGGCCGCCCGGGACAGCGTCGAGCGCGAATTGCCCTCCGCGCGAGTGGAACTCGTCTCGGGGGGCGACACCCGGCACGCCTCGGAGTTCAATGTGCTGCAGTACCTGGCCCCCGACATCGAGTCGGGGGCGGTTGACGTGGTCGCCATCCACGATGCCGCACGACCACTGGCCGGCCCGGCGATGTTCCGGACCGCGATCTCGGTCGCGCGCGAATTCGGTGGGGCGCTGCCGGCACTGCCCATCGTGGGGCTCGCACGGGCGGGTGCAACCGGTCTGGAATCCGTCGCGGATCGTGGCCCCCTGGTCCGGGTGCAGACGCCGCAGGCGTTCCGGGCGCGGGAACTGTTGCTCGCCTATCGCAACGCAGTGCGCGACGGCTTCGAAGGCACCGACACGGCGTCATGTGTCGAGCAATACACCGACCTGCAGGTCCGCACCTTCCCGGGTCAGGCCGTCAACCTCAAGGTCACCTACGCGCGGGATATCGCCATCGCTCAGCGTCTTCTCACCGACCTGCGATGACGGCAGCGAGATAGTCTGCGTCACCCGGCAATTCGACGCTCAGCGCCTCGTCGTCCCCGTCGATCAGGGTCAGTGGGATTCCTGCCGTCAAGGCCGCCTCGAGTTCGTCGAACGAACCCGTATCGGCTGGTCGCACCAGCATTGCCAGCACATCGGCGGCAAACCCACGGGGATACTGCACGGTGCGCAGAAGCGAGCGCTCCTCGGTCGCCGTCACCACGCCGAGCGCGTCGACCGCCTTGACGCTGTCGGTGACCGGCAGGACGGGCATGACCGCGACCGAACCGTCCTGCAGTCTCGCGACGATCTCCTTCAGAGTGTCGGCCCCCACCATCGGCCATGCGATGTCGTGCAGCACCACGTGACCGTTGGTGTCGACGGCCCGCAACCCAGCCGCCACACACCGCGCCCGATCACCCGGCGCTTCGGCCTCGACCACTCGCACCCCGGAAAGATCCTGTCCGACAAGGACTTCAACGGCGAGCGCGGCGACCGGCCGACTCGCGGCCACCACCACGTCACCCACCTCGACGAGCGCCTGGACGACCCGAACCAAAGGCGACAGTCCCGCGACAGGGACGAAGACGGCATCGCGGCGCTCGGCGTACTCAACCGGTAGAGGCACAACGGCCGTCATACTCACGGCGCTGAGGCTATACCGCTAGACCGGGTCGAACGACGCGATCAGCCAGGCGCCGTCGATCTTCTCCAGGCCCACCTTGACGCTGCTCGCTGCGAATGCCCCGTCGGGGTTCTCCTGGCTGGTGGTCGTCTGGTTGATGAACACCAGGACTTCAGCGGCGTCCGGCTCGATCTCCGACACCGCAGCCCGCACCACCGACGCTGCGGTTTTGACGGACTTCTCCCTGGCCGCCGGAGTGACGATCTGTTCGGTGAATTGTGTGTAGTACGAGAGAAATTCACCGGTCAGGCGAGCCTTGGCGGCCGCGAAATCCTGGTCCAGGGACTCCGGCGAATACGACAGCAGGGCAATCGTCCCGCTGGTCGCAGCGTCGAGGGCGACCTTGGATGCCGCGGCGTCGGTCTGCTGATCCGGCCGGTACTGGTTGACGTACAGCCAGCCCGCCAGTCCCGCCGAGGCGACCAGCGCCGCAGCGAGCAGGACCGCCGCTACCTTGCCACCCACTCCCCGCCGCGCCACCCCGGGGACG
>NZ_JBAUJR010000362.1:0-9883 GCF_049683935.1 Mycobacterium sp.
TTCGAGGGCAGGCAAGGCAACGGCGGGCGCACGCACCGGGTGGCGCCGGCGGTCGCCGCGGCGACCGCGGTCCGCGGCACGCTGTCCTCCCCGGCGGATCTGCCCGCCGTGTCCGCTCACTGAAACCCGACAGGAGACTGTGATGGAAGCCATTCGCACCCACACCGGAATCGGCGTGCCGCTGCGTCGCTCGAATGTGGACACCGACCAGATCATTCCTGCGGAGTACCTGAAGCGGGTGACCCGAACAGGATTCGAGGACGGTCTCTTCGCGGCCTGGCGCAACGATCCGGCGTTCATTCTCAATCAGGCGCCTTTCGACCACGGATCGGTGTTGGTCGCGGGACCGGATTTCGGCACGGGTTCGTCTCGGGAGCATGCCGTCTGGGCGCTCATGGACTTCGGATTCCGGGTGGTGATCTCGTCCCGGTTCGCCGATATCTTCCGGGGGAACGCGGGCAAGGCCGGACTCCTGGCGGCAGAAGTCGCACAAGACGACGTCGAATTGTTGTGGAAACTCATCGAGCAGCAGCCGGGTCTGGAAATCACTGTGAATCTTCAAGATCGGACGGTCGCCGCGGGAACGGTCATGGTGCCGTTCAACATTGACGACTACACCGCCTGGCGGTTGCTCGAAGGGCTCGATGATATAGGCCTTACGCTGCGCAAACGCGATCAGATCGCAGAATACGAAGCCCGTCGCCCGAGCTGGAAACCGCGCACTCTGCCGGTCTGAAAAACGGGCTCCGGGGGCCAAATCGCCCCGTGCCAACCCCCTTTTGGGGGTGTCCGGCAGGACGCCAAGGGCGGCAACCGGATTGAAAAAAGTTCGCTGGCTTCGCCTGAAATTGCGCGTGGCTCTTGGAAATCAGCGGCCATTGGGTTTACCGTGTGCACTAGTCGGTTCAAAGTGGACCACTGGTATTCGGAGGTTTTGCATGAATAAAGCAGAGCTCATCGACGTACTCACGGAGAAATTGGGCTCGGATCGCCGGCAGGCAACTGCGGCGGTTGAGAATGTCGTTGACACCATCGTGCGTGCGGTTCACAAGGGTGAGAGTGTGACAATCACCGGCTTCGGCGTTTTCGAACAGCGCCGTCGTGCGGCCCGCGTCGCACGCAACCCGCGCACCGGCGAGACGGTGAAGGTCAAGCCGACCTCCGTTCCCGCGTTCCGTCCGGGCGCTCAGTTCAAGGCCGTTGTCTCTGGCGCACAGCGCCTCCCGGCAGAGGGACCCGCGGTCAAGCGTGGCGTGACGGCGGGCAGCACCGCTCGGAAGGCCGCCAAGAAGGCGCCGGCCAAGAAGGCCGCTCCCGCCAAGAAGGCTCCGGCGAAGAAGGCACCGGCCAAGAAGGCGGCACCTGCCAAGAAGGCTGCTCCCGCGAAGAAGGCTCCGGCCAAGAAGGCTCCGGCCAAGCGCGGTCGCAAGTAATCACACCACCAGATGCGCCGCGGGTCCTCGAGACCCGCGGCGCATTTGTTTTGTCCGGGGCGGCTAGTGCGGGTGTCGGCGCAGGTGAGTCTTTGAATTCATCTGCGGCGTCACTTCTTCGGGGCCAGTGCACTGTCGATGTGGTCGGCGGCGATGAGCCGGCCACCGGCCAGCGACAGGACCCATGTGCTGCCCTTACGGTTTCGTGACTTGTCCGGACGAACCCCGTCGCTCTCGCACCACCACGCGATGAGGTCGGGGATGACCTTGCCCTGAGTGCAGATCACCGGGTTGGTTGCGGCATCCGCGATCTCGAGAATGCGCTGGCGGCCGGCCTTCCGGTCGTCCGCGTACGCCTCCTCGGTGAGTGCAGGCTCCCCTCGGATCTCCGCTCCCAGCTCCTCGGCCAGCGGATCGAGCGTCTGCTGACACCGGACCCGGTCTGCGGCGAACAGCTCGCCGGCGCCGAAGGAGAGGAGCTGTCCGACAAGCGACTCCGCCTGCGCCCGACCGTGCTTGTCGAGGGGACGTTTCCGGTCGTCTCCCTTGTATCTGGTTCTGCTTCCCGCAGTGGCATGCCGAACTATCATCACCGTCTGGGTGTCGGCAGGCATCTTCAGGAAACGGCGAAGCACCTTGCGATCGTGTGGGTAGCTCAAGGCCGTCATCGCCTGCGGCGCCGGCAGCCATTTGAGATCGTCGGCCTCGTCGTTGGCGGTGAACTCCCCACCGACGCTACGCGCCGCCCAGTAACGCACCTTCTTCACCGCCTGGTCGACGGGGTAGCTCACCGTCGTCAGGCGGCGTCCGAGATGCGCGTGAAAGCCCGTCTCCTCCTCGATCTCACGGACGGCGGTGACGGGTTCCGTCTCACCCGGATCGACCTTGCCCTTGGGTAGCGACCAGTCGTCGTAGCGGGAGCGGTGGATGATCGCGACCTCCGGTGTACCTGTGACATCGTGGGGTCGCCATAACACGGCACCGGCGGCCAGGATCGGCTTCTTCTTCGTCGCCGGGTCCGGTGGGCTGTTCTTGGACACCTCAACTCCTGCAGGTCATCGCGGCTGATTCGGTGGCTCTCGGTCCGCGTCGTCCTGGCTACGGGTGGCGGTGCCGTTCCATCAATGACATCTGGTGATCGCGGACGGTCTGTCCTTCCTGCGGCGACGCCGTCCAGTGCCCGTCCGCGCCGAGCTCCCAGCATCGGGTCCTCGGGTCCGTCGCCGATTCGAACATGTCGTTCAGTTGTGCGGTCAATCGCGGATCCTTCACCTGCGCCATCACTTCCACGCGACGGTCGAGATTACGATGCATCATGTCGGCGCTGCCGATCCAGTATTCGTCGATGGCGCGGAAGTGAATGATCCGCGAATGTTCGAGGAATCGGCCGAGTATGGAGCGCACCTTGATGTTCTCCGAGTAGTCCGGGGCACCGGGACGCAGCGCACAGATTCCCCGGACCACCACCTCCACCCGCACGCCGGCCTGCGACGCCCGGTACAGCGAATCGATGACCTGCTCGTCGACCAACGCGTTGGCCTTCATGCGAATCCGGCCCTCGGCACCGTCGCGGGTGGCCGCGATCTCCCGTTCGATCCGCTCGATGATCCCCCTGCGCACGCCGTAGGGGGCGACGAGCAGGTTGCGGTAGGACTGCTTGCGGGAATATCCCGTCAGCGAGTTGAACAGGTCGGTGAGGTCGGCGCCGATGTCCGGTGCGGCGGTCAGCAGGCCGATGTCCTCGTACAACCGTGCGGTTTTGGGGTTGTAGTTGCCCGTGCCGATGTGGCAGTACCGACGGATCATCGAGCCTTCGCGACGCACCACGAGACACGTCTTGCAGTGTGTCTTCAATCCGATGAGCCCGTAGACCACGTGCACGCCGGCCTGTTCCAGTGCGCGCGCCCACTTGATGTTGGCCTGCTCGTCGAAGCGGGCCTTGATCTCGACGAGCGCCACCACCTGCTTGCCGGCTTCGGCTGCGTCGATGAGCGCGTTGACGATCGGTGAGTCTCCGGACGTGCGATACAGAGTCTGCTTGATCGCGAGCACATTGGGATCTGCGGCCGCCTGCTCGATGAAGCGTTGCACCGTGGTGGAGAACGAGTCGTAGGGGTGATGGACCAGGACATCACCGTCGCGCAGGGTGGAGAAAATGCTCTTGGGTGTTTCGCGCTCCCCGAATGCCGGGGGGGTGGCGGGAACGAACGGCCGGTCCTTCAGTGCGGGCCGGTCGACTCCGTAGACCTGCCACAGCGACGAGAGGTCCAACAATCCCGAGACCTGGACCACATCACCGGCCGCGACGTCGAGTTCGCGCAACAACAACTCGAGCATGCCCTCGGTCATGTCGTCGGAGACTTCGAGTCGCACGGGGGAGCCGAAGCGCCGCCGTGCCAATTCGCGCTCCAGCGCCTGCAACAGGTCCTCGTCGCGGTCCTCCTCGACCTCGAAATCCGCATTGCGGGTGATGCGGAACGCGTGGTGTTCGACGATCTCCAGGCCGGGGAACAGCACGGGTAGGAAGGCGGCGATCAGCTCTTCCATCGGAAGGAAGCGGACGACGTTCGGTGTGCCCTCGCGACCGGACAGCTCCACGAATCGGTCGACGTTGTCGGGCACCTTGATTCGCGCGAAGTGCTGGCCACCGTCATCGGGATGCTTGACGGTGATGGCCAGATTCAGGCTCAGGCCGCTGACGAAGGGGAAGGGGTGTGCCGGATCCACCGCCAGCGGTGTCAGGACCGGGAAGACCTGCTCGTGGAAGTAGGTGGACAGCCGGCCGCGTTCGTCGTCGTCGAGTTCGGCCCACGTCACGATGATGATGCCCTCCTCGGCGAGGGCGGGCCGGACCGAATCGAGGAAGACATGGGAGTGCCGGCTGGCGATCTGCTGGGTGCGCTCGCTGATCCGTCGCAACTGTTCACGCGGTGACAGGCCGTCGGCCGAGCGGACGGACAGTCCCATTTCGTCGCGACGCTTGAGTCCGGCGACCCGAACCATGTAGAACTCGTCGAGGTTGGAGGCGAAGATCGCCAGGAACTTCGCTCGTTCCAGCAGTGCCAGCGACGGATCGGCAGCGAGTGCGAGCACGCGGGCGTTGAAGTCGAGCCAGCTGAGCTCGCGGTTGAGGTAACGGTCGTCGGGCAGTGGGTTGTCGACCGTGGGAGCCGTAGCCGCGGGTGGCGCCTCCGGAGCCGATCCATCCGATCCCGCGACGGCCGGCAGGACGGGTGTCTCGGAGGCTTCCGAGCTGTCGGGGCGGGTCTGGGCTTCGGTCATCTCTGTGATGATTCCCTATCGGAGGGTGCTCCGGCCACCGAGTCGGGTCATCAGCTTCCCGCCGTCATCTTCCGCGGCCGACGGCCTTCTCGGTCGCGGCTCCCAGCCCGAGCCCCCGCGCCGCGATCAGGTCGTCGGGTGTGTCGATGTCGCAGCGCAGCCCCGGCCAGTCGCCCGTCAATTCGACCGCCCCCGAACGACGATGGCGCTCTGCGGAATCAGGGCCGAATCGCGGGTCGAGAGCCACCCCGAAGGAGAACAGTGCCGAGGTGCCGGTGCCGTGTCGGTCGGCGACGAAGCTGCGGGGTCGATCCCGAGCTGCGGCGATCGCCTCGGCGAGTTCGTCGACGTGCAGGGCAGGTAGATCACCCTGCAGCGCAACGACGTTGACGCTCTTCCTCCTGGCCATCGCCTCGGCGGCCAGGAGCGCGTTGTTGAGCGGATCGTGATGACCCTCAGGTGTGGGGTCGGTGAGCACCAGTGCGCCCAGCTTGGCCGCGGCCGCGGCAGCGGTGTCGTCGGGGGTGACGACGATCACCGACTGCGGCGAGGCGACGGCCGAGGCCGCCTCGATCGTGTCGATCAGCATTGCCAGCACGATCTGCTCGCGCGTCGCCGCCGAAAACACCGGCGCCAGCCGTGTCTTGGCAGCGGTCAGCCGCTTGACCGCGATCACCAGTGCGATGTCGGCGTCTCGAGCGCGCATGAGCCTGGCCGGCGCGCTGGCCGTGCTGTTGGTCATGCCGCTCACGAGCGTCATCCTGCCAGCTGATATTCCCCGGCTACCCTGAAGCCGTGGTCGAGGCGGCGGTGATGGGGTCCGGGGCGTGGGGGACAGCCCTGGCGAAGGTGTTGGCGGAAGCGGGGAACAATGTCAGGCTGTGGGCCCGTCGGCCCGAACTCGCCGACGAGATAAACCGCACCCACCTCAATGCCGATTACCTCGACGGACCGCTGCCCGAGTCGATCCGGGCGACCAGCGACCACACCGAGGCACTCGACGGCGCGTGCACGGTGCTGCTGGCCGTGCCGTCACAGACACTTCGCGCCAATCTCCTGCAGTGGAAGGACGCGCTGGGCGCCGACGCCACCCTGGTGAGCCTGGCCAAAGGTATCGAGCTGGACACCCTGCTGAGGATGAGTCAGGTCATCGTGCAGGTGACCGGTGCCGACCCGTCCCGCGTCGCGGTCGTCACCGGGCCGAACCTGGCCAGTGAGATCGCCCAGGGGCAACCCGCCGCAACAGTCGTCGCGTGCAGCGACTCGGGAAGAGCAGTGACGATACAGCGAGCGCTGTCCACCGGCTATTTCCGGCCGTACACCAACGCCGACGTGATCGGCGCCGAGGTCGGAGGCGCTTGCAAGAACGTCATCGCCCTCGCATGCGGGATGGCCGCGGGTGTCGGACTGGGAGAGAACACCGCGGCGGCGATCATCACCCGCGGGCTGGCCGAGATCATGCGGCTCGGAATCGCATTGGGGGCCAAGCCCGCCACTCTGGCCGGCCTGGCAGGCATCGGCGACCTCGTTGCGACGTGCATGTCGCCGCACTCCCGCAACCGATCGTTCGGCGAACGGTTGGGCAGGGGTGGCACCATGGAGGCCGCGCTGGCCGCGACCGGCGGCCATGTCGCCGAAGGGGTCACCTCGTGCGCGTCGGTGCTGGCGTTGGCATCGAGTTACGACGTCGAGATGCCGCTCACCGAGGCGGTGCACCGGGTGTGTCACAAGGGCCTGTCCGTCGACGAGGCGGTGGCCCTGCTGCTCGGCCGCACCACCAAGCCGGAGTAGTCGAGTGAGCGGCACGTACGGAGACTCCACTCGCAGCGTCAAAGCTGTTGGATCGGAACCGGTTCCGGGAGGACCGATCGCGCCGCCGCCGGTGCCGGCCGCCGCGTATCACCTTCCCCCCGATGAAGACGATTCTCTGGACAGCTACGGTCGCAGATCCAATCCGACCTGGCGGCAACTGGAATCGGCGATCGCAGCGCTCGAGGGCGCGTCGTCCGCGCTCGCCTTCGGTTCCGGGATGGCAGCTATCACGTCGGTGCTGCGGACCGTCGCCCAACCCGGCCACACGCTCGTCGTCCCTGCCGATGGCTACTACCAGGTGCGCGCCTACGCCCACGAGTTCCTCGCGCAGCGAGGGGTGACCGTGGTGCAGGCGCGGTGCGCGGAAATGTGCGACGCGGCAGCGAGCGCCGATGTGGTGCTGGCCGAGTCGCCGTCGAACCCCGGTCTGGATGTCGTCGACCTGCATCACCTGGCCATGACGTGTCGAGCGCGCGGCGCGATCCTCGTCGTCGACAACACCACCGCCACACCGCTGGGACAGCAGCCGCTGTCGTTGGGCGCAGACCTGGTGGTCGCCAGCGCGACCAAGGCATTGGCAGGACACCACGACGTCCTGGCCGGCTACGTCGCCGGCAGCCAGCCCGAGGTGATGGCGCGACTGGAGCGCGACAGGCTGTTGGCCGGCCCGATCCTGGGCGCCTTCGAAGCCTGGCTCGTACTACGCAGCATCGGGAGCGTAGGACTTCGATTCGAACGGCAGTGTCAGAACGCCGCCGCGGTTGCGCTGATGCTGCGCTCGCACCCGGCAGTGCGCTCGGTGCGCTATCCGGGTCTGCCCGGCGATCCGTCGCATGCGATCGCCTCGATGCAGATGCGGCGGTTCGGCGGCCTGGTCGCCGTCGAGTTGGCCGATGCGCAGGCGGTGCACGACCTGGTCGGTCGGAGCGCGCTGCTGGTCGCGTCGACGAGCTTCGGGGGGATCCACTCGTCGGTCGATCGCAGGGCCAGGTGGGGAGACCCGGTGGCCGACGGATTCGCCCGGCTGTCGCTGGGGATCGAGGACACCGACGACCTGCTCAGCGACATCGAGGCGGCCCTGCCACGGGGCGGACGGTAGCCTCTCTAGGTTGTGACTGCCCGCATCCGCGTTGCCGTTGTCTACGGCGGACGAAGTTCCGAACACGCGATCTCGTGTGTTTCGGCAGGCAGCATCCTGCGCAACCTCGATCCGGAGCGGTTCGAAGTGGTCGCGGTCGGCATCTCGCCGCGGGGTTCCTGGGTGCTCACCGATGGGCGGCCCGAGACGCTGGCCATCACCGACGGCACCCTGCCCCGGGTCGGCGAGTCGTCGGGCACCGCGCTCGCGCTGACTGCCGATCCGGCCCGGCACGGTCAGCTGCTGTCGCTGGGCGAAGGCGCCGGGGAGATGCTGGCCGCCGTCGACGTGGTGTTCCCGGTACTTCACGGACCCTACGGCGAGGACGGCACCATCCAGGGCCTGCTGGAGCTCGCCGGTGTCCCGTACGTCGGCGCGGGGGTGCTGGCCAGCGCTGCGGGCATGGACAAGGAGTTCACCAAGAAGCTGCTCGCCGCCGACGGTCTGCCGATCGGCGACCAGGTGGTGCTTCGCCCCCAGCAGGCCACCCTGTCGCTGGAGGATCGCGAACACCTCGGGTTGCCGGCGTTCGTCAAGCCTGCACGCGGCGGCTCGTCCATCGGGGTCAGCCGGGTCACCAGCTGGGACCAGCTCGCCGGTGCCATCGATGTGGCGCGCAGGCACGACCCGAAGGTCATCGTCGAGGCTGCCGTGCCCGGCCGGGAACTCGAGTGCGGCGTGCTGGAGTTCCCCGACGGTCGGATCGAAGCGAGCACCGTGGGCGAGATCCGAGTGGCCGGGGTGCGCGGTCGCGAGGACGGCTTCTACGACTTCGAGACCAAGTACCTCGACGACGCCGCGGAACTGGACGTGCCCGCCAAGGTCGACGACGTCGTCGCCGAGCAGGTCCGCGGCCTGGCGATCCGGGCGTTCCGCGCCATCGACTGCCAGGGTCTGGCCCGGGTCGACTTCTTCCTGACCGACGACGGACCCGTGATCAACGAGATCAACACGATGCCGGGGTTCACCACCATCTCGATGTATCCGCGGATGTGGGCAGCCAGCGGGGTCGACTATCCGACGCTGCTCGCGACGATGGTCGAGACCGCGATGGCCCGCGGGACCGGCCTGCGCTAGCAGCGCGCGTCACCTGACCGGTCCGGGGTCGACGGGGGTTGCCGGCAGCGCCTCGGCTATCGCCGTCGAGATCACCTGGATGGGCGTGGGACCCGACCCCGAGGGCAGGGTCAGCGCCACATAGACCGGCCGGTCCACGGCGAACCACGTGCTGCGTCCCTCGTCTGCCTGGTCGGCCACCCGGAACCACTGGACGGCATCGACGACCTGAAGGGGTGCGCCCACGACGAAGTCGACCGGACGGTCCAGGCCACATCGCAGGATGAGCGCCTCGCTGCCGTCGCCGGCCTGCCACGCCGCCGTTCCCGCCGGAGCGGGCTCACGCACGGGGGCCCGTGAGTAGTCACCGAGTTGCTCGGGCAACGCGTCGATCAGTGAGCGACATTCGGGACTGTCGGAACGCGGCGCGGGCGCTCCCGCGATCACGACCGGAGCCTGGGTCGGCGTGCGCTGCAGGACAGCGGCGACGACGAGCACAGCGACGACGGCGCCGACCGCCAGGACGAGCGCCGCGATCAGCAGGGGCCGGGATGGGCCGTCGCCGGTCTGGCTTTTCATCACGCCAAACTCTAAGGCTGGACCCCGTCGGCGATCGGGCAGGTCAGCGTCCGGGTGATTCCGGAGACCTGCTGCACGCTGGGAACGACGGTGGACTGGAGTTCGGCGAGGGTCGGGGCGCCGACGCGGACCACGACGTCGTAGGGGCCGGTCACGTACTCCGAGCACAACACCCCGGTGAGGCCGGCGAGCTGCTTGGCGATGACCTCGGCGCGACCGACCTCTGTCTGGATGAGAACAAAAGCCTCGACCACGCCGTTATCCCTCCATCTGGCTGCATAGACTCCACGCCGCAGGGACCAAACGTACCGCAGGAACGCCGAGCGTTCAGGGCACGAAGGTGCTGCGGGGATCATGAAAGGACCGGACATGGCGGGCGAAGACCCGGCGGACTCGCTGGCCGCAACGGGGGAGTTCGCGGTCATCAACCGGCTCGTCGCCGGTCGGCGTCAGCCCCCGTTCGTCTCCGTCGGTCCCGGCGACGACGCCGCGGTGGTCGCCGCCGCCGACGGCAGAACGGTGGTGTGCACCGACATGCTCGTCGAGGGTCGACACTTCCGGCTCGACTGGTCCACCGCCCACG
>NZ_JBAUJR010000363.1:0-19917 GCF_049683935.1 Mycobacterium sp.
CCGCCCACGGTCGTCGGAGCGCGCGAGCCCCAGCGGGCAGCGAGCGGGCCCGCGAGCAGCAGACCGGCCAGGTAACCGGCGAATGTGGCGCTCGCGATGAGGCCGAGCACCATCTCGGACAGCCCTAGCTCCTGGCGGATGCCGGGCAGCGTCAGACCGTAGGCATAGCGGGCCATTCCGAAGGCGACCCCGACCACCGCCGCTCCGGCTAGACCGATCCGGCCTCCCGCGGAGAGCGCCATGACTTCTTCCTCATCGGTGCTGCGGCGAATGGAACTGGAGACCGGGCATTACCCTCGTTCTTCGCCGGACAGGTTATAGCGGAGCCAGCTAGAACGGGGGCTGATGCTGGACATGACCAACTGCAGATCGGGGTGGTCGAGAATCTGGCTGTCGAGATGACTGTCCGAGGTGATTCCGTCTTCCCCTGGTTCGCCAATCATCCGTATCACCCGAACGACGAACGGTCCCCTCGTCGTCGAGGGGACCGTCCTCGAGAGCAACGTCGAGTTGGTCGTCGCCGCCGGAATTGCTGCTGTATCCCGGCCAGCTGCCTGAATACAGCGACCCGGCGGGTTCGAGATGAGCTTTCCGCCCGAGTAGACGCACCCTGAACTACCGATTGAGTGGTTCGACAAGCACGTCAACTGAGGCGTGGTGCGCGAGTCAGTCGTCTGGACTGTCTCCTGAAGATCGCGCTCAATTGCCGGTGGGCAGCGCGATATTCACACCGTCCGTCGCGAGCTGCTCCCTGAGGAACTGGAATCTCTGGTACTGCGTGACGGTGATCGGGCCCGAATAGCCTTCGCTCTGAAGCTTCCGCGGCGGGTACTTCAGATAGGTCTGCATCAGCTCCTTGATCGCCTCATTGATGGTCACGAGAGTCCAGGTGTGTTCGGTGTAGTTGTTCATGAAGATGTCGTAGCGTTCCTGCGGGTCCTGCCAGAGATCGAAGATCTGGGGGACCGTCGCGACGTAGGCTTGCGCGCCTTTCCACCCGAGGTTGGTGTCAACTGCGAGCCCTCCGGTGGTCGCCCCGTCGTCACCGCGCAGATTGAAGACAGCCTTGTAGTGGCCCACGCGCACGGCCCCGGGCGTCAATTCATTCTCACTGAAATAGAACCAGGACTTACGCTCGGACTTACCCGTTCCCAACAACACCGGTGACATGTCGTAGCTGTCGAAGATGATCGGCTCGCCCTCACGGTCGTTCTCCGGCAATTCTGCGCCGGCCAACGCGGCGAAGGTCGCCATGTAGTCGAGGCCGCCGACGATATCGGAGTTACGCGATCCGGCTTTGATCCCCGGACCCCAGGCAATGGAGGGAACCCGGTTGCCGCCCTCGCGGACGGTGCCCTTGGTGCCGCGGAACGGTGTATAGCCTGCGTCGGGGTAGACGTCCTGCCAGGCGCCGTTGTCCGTCGTCCAGAACACATAGGTGTTCTTGTCGAGTCCCAGCGAGCGGATCTTGTCCATGATGCGGCCGATCCGGGTGTCGTTCTCCACGATCGAATCGGCGTACTTCGACTTCGACAGCGATGTGCCCTCGAAATCGGGGTGCGGCATGTTCGGCTGATGCACCTTCATGAAGTTGACATGCATGAAGAAGGGAGTTTCGGATGTCGCGTTCTCGTCGAGGAATTCGAGTGCGTCCCTCTCGACGTACTCGTCGTAGAACGGAATGCCGACGAGCCCTTCCTCCGGCGTATCGACGTACTGACCGTTGACCTTGAAGTCCTCTGTCGGCTTCTCGCCTGCTTCGCCCGACAGCGCGCCCTGCGTGACGCGCTCGAACATCGCCCGCAGATCCGGATCCATGTCCGGGAACCATTCCGGGTCGGCATAGGTGTATGCGTTGAGGTGATACAACCCGCAGTGCCGCATCTCGTCGAAGCCGTGCGCGTTGGGCAGCGCGTACTCAGACTCGCCGAGATGCCACTTGCCGGTGAAGAACGTCTTGTAGTCAGCGGTCTTGAGCACGGATGCCAGAGTCCACTCTGCCGCCGGCAGCCCGCCACCCTGGCCCTGGAAGGCCACAGTCGTCATGCCGCTGCGATTCGGGATGCGCCCGGTGAGCATCGCCGCGCGCCCCGGGGTGCAACTCGGCTGCGCGTAGAACGACATGAATTGCATGCCCTCATCGGCCATCTGGTCGAGACTGGGGGTGGGCATCCCGCGGTTTTCACCACCCCCGTATACGCCGGCGTCGCCGTAACCGAAATCGTCGGAGACGATGAGAACGATGTTCGGCTTGTTCGTGGTTGCCTCTTGCGCCATGTTTCCTCCCGGTGATGTGCAGTTGTCTCATCCTGTGCAGACCGTCCCCGCCGATCCAGAACGCGGCAGCGAGGATGACCTCGCAGGTGGACCCACCGCCGCACATGTGTGCTGCCGACAATTGGACGACGCGCGCCGACAGGCTCACGACGTCCACCCTGCCACTGATCGGTCTTCGGCATCACGTGTTCGTGTGTGGTTCCCGATCTCCACAGCGCTACCGCAGCACCGCGGCACGAAGTCCCCACGGTCTATGGCTCCTGGTCGACACCGTCGACACTCATCGATAGCGTTGCAGCGCAAGGAATTATCCAATTCGGTGCCGTCACCTCATCCGTTTCGGGTGATGCCTCGCGCCCTGGCGAGGTGAGGATCGGATGCGGATCCTGCTACGCGGACGCGATCTTGAAACCGCGTGCCCTCTGCCGAATTCTCGATGAGAAACCCGGTATCCGAACAAGATCACAGTCCTACTGTGTGAAGCACATACGCAGTGCCATGACCGAAAGTGAGGGCGCGATGCCCAACGGAAAGCCGAACATCGTTGTCATCTGGGGAGACGACATCGGCATCTCGAATCTGAGCTGTTACAGCGACGGCGTGATGGGATACCGGACGCCGAACATCGATCGGATCGCCAAGGAGGGTATGCGGTTCACCGATTCGTACGGTGAGCAAAGCTGCACCGCCGGCAGGGCGGCCTTCATCAGTGGGCAAAGCGTGTACCGGACCGGAATGAGCAAGGTCGGCATACCCGGCGCCGACATCGGCTGGGCCGCTGAGGATCCCACCATTGCCGAGTTGCTCAAGCCACTCGGATACGCGACGGGCCAGTTCGGCAAGAACCACTTCGGAGATTTGAACAAATACCTCCCGACGGTGCATGGCTTCGACGAGTTCTACGGCAACCTCTACCACCTCAACGCCGAGGAAGAGCCGGAGAGCTACGACTATCCCCACGAGGACCGCTACCCGAGGCTCTACAACCTCGCAAAACCCCGTGGCGTGATGAAGTGCAAGGCCATCGACGAGGTATCAACCGAGCCCGATGATCCGAAGTACGGCCCGGTCGGCAAGCAGATCATCGAGGACACCGGCCCGCTGACCACCAAGCGGATGGAGACCATCGACGACGACATCGCCGACGCGACCGTTGACTACATCAAACGCCAGCATGACGCCGCCAACCCGTTCTTCGTCTGGTGCAACTTCACGCACATGCACCTGTACACCCACCTCAAGCCGGAGAGTCGGGGGCAGGCCGGACTGTGGCAGTCCGAGTACCACGACGCGATGATCGACCACGACCGCAACGTCGGTACCGTCCTCGATGTCCTCGACGAACTCGGCATCGCGGACGACACCATCGTCATCTACTCCACGGACAACGGACCGCACCGCAACACGTGGCCGGACGCCGGCACCACACCGTTCCGCAGCGAGAAGGACACGAACTGGGAAGGGGCGTTCCGGGTTCCGGAACTCGTTCGGTGGCCGGGCAAGATCGAGGCGGGTGCGGTTTCCAACGAGATTATCCAGCACCACGACTGGCTGCCGACCCTCCTCGCGGCGGCGGGTGAACCTGATATCAGCGACAAACTGCGCACGGGGCACACCGTCGGCGATGCCGATTACAAGGTGCATATCGACGGCTACAACCTGCTGCCTTATCTGACAGGCGAGGTTGAGGAGAGTCCCCGGCGCGGCTTCTTCTATTTCTCCGACGACGGTGACCTGGTCGCGATGCGATTCGAGAACTGGAAGATCGTGTTCATGGAGCAGCGCTGCCAGGGCACGCTGCGCATCTGGGCGGAGCCGTTCACACCACTTCGGGTGCCCAAGCTGTTCAACCTGCGCACCGATCCCTATGAGTACGCCGATATCACCTCGAACACCTACTACGAGTGGCTATTGCGGCACGACTATTTCGTTTTCTACGCCACCGCGATGGCGACGAAGTTCTTGGAAACGTTCAAGGACTTCCAACCGCGGCACGCTCCCGCCAGTTTCAGCGTCGATCAGGCGGTCGAGAAGCTCCACTCGTTCCTGGCGAAGGACTAGAGCCGAGTCGGCGGCTGTTTCTACTCGCCCGGATGACGGACGGCCCCCTCGTCGCCGAGGGGGCCGTCCTCAAGAGCAACTGCGAATCAGTCGTCGCTGCCCGAACTGCTGCTGTCCGACTTGCCACTGTCGGACTTGTCACTGTCGGACTTGTCACTGTCGGACTTGCCGCTGTCCGACTTGCTGCTGTCGGATCCACGCTTCGGCTCCTCAGCGTCGGAGTCCTTGGCGGTGTCACTGTCCGAATCAGCTTCGCCGTCCGATGAATCCGCGTCGTCTGCCGCCGAGTCGGTGTCCTCGTCGGCAACCGTCTCGTCAGCGGTCTCGGTGTCGTCGGCTTCTTCTTCGGCGACGGTGTCCTCGTCGGTCACGGTCTCCTCGTCGGTGGCCGTCTCTTCCTCCGTTACGGTCTCGTCCTCGGTGGCGACGTCGTCGGCCACCGGGGTCACGTCCTCACCGGCGGGGGACGGTTCGGTCGACTCGGCCTCCCCGTCGACCGCAGTTGCGGTGTCCTCAGCGGTTTCGGCACTGACGTTGAGCGCCACCAGATCTGCGTCCGAGGCGAGATCGGTCGACGACACCTTCGCCAGCAAGGCATCGGCCGTCTCGGCGCCGTCGCCCTCCGACTCCTCGGACAGCGCTGCGATGGCCGCGGCGATCGTCTTGGGGAGCTGGACGAAGAACGCGTCGATCGGGCCACCTTCGGTGAAGATGCCCGGGAACGTTTCCCACTCGGGGGAGATGCTGGCCTGGTAGCCGTTGAAGAACGCGTTGAGGACCTTGGCCGGCGCGTTGATGACTTCGCTGACGGCGGTCACCCAGTCACCCTCGTACAGCGAGCCCGAGACGACATTGAGAATGTCGGTGAGCTGGTAGATCGCGGTGATCGGCGGGCCGAGCAGCGAGTAGGCGTAACCGGTGGTGGTGGTGTCGCCGACGAACAGCGCGTCGAGGACCGCGCCGATGGTCGGTGCGCCGAAGTCCCGCGCGATCTGCCCGGGAATCTCGAACGAGGGGTACAGCGGCCAGCCTGCTTCGCCCAGACCGAAGAGTCCCCAGCTGACGACGTTGGCGAACGCCTGCGTGAACTGGCCTTGCAGGACGAAGTCCCACGCTTCTTCCAGCGCGACCGGGAGTTCGGCGAAGTGCTCGGTCAGACCGGCGTTCGACTCGGCGAACCCGGCGTTGAGGGTCTCCAGGTAGGTCGGCAGATTGTTGAAGAACTGCTCGAGGCCGGGAGCCGGGTTGAACACCGCTTGGGCGATCTCGGAGTAGAGCGAACCGGTGGTGATGACCTCCCACGCAGCGGGCAGGCCCTCGGTCACGATGGCATTGCTCTGCGTGCCCAGGTTCCCGACCGTGCCGGTGATCGTTTCTCCCCATGTGGCGAACGGATCGACCCACGCCGACAGTTCGACCGCGCGGTCCTGCAGCGCCGGCACGGCCGGGGCGACAGGATTGATCGCGATGACGGAAGCGCCGGCGAGCGCGACACCAGCAATCAGCAATTTTTTGTCACGAGGGGCGGAAGGTGTGGGCACAGACCAAAAACTGCGGTCTGCACCGCCGCTTAGAGCTAACTGCATGGTTCTCCTGTAGTCACAGTGGGGACGGGTGGCCACTACGGGCCAAGCGCAGGTTAGTTGAGCCTTACCTACCCCACAAGAGCTACCTACTGCGGCTAACTTTGTGGCGCCCGTGGTGGCCGCGGCGCGGCGACCTCGGCGACGGCAATCGAGGAACTCGGCGATTCGTGGCAGACAGAGCGCGCGGAGGGCGTAATTTACGGTTCAGCCAGTTCACCACGAAGTGAGACAGCCATGCGGCCAACGACGGTCACACGACGATCTCGTGTCTCCGTTGTATCCGGTTCTTCTGCACGGTTCAGCGACAGAAACCCGCTCACCGCCTCTGGAGACATGTAGTCATTCCCACCGTCATTTCCACCACGCCGCATCGCTGCGCGCGTGGCATCGAGAGGAACATCCATGGGGTACGCCAGGCACATCGGTCGCGTCGGAGCGCTAGCAGTGACCCTGGGGGTGGGAGTGGCCCTGGCGTCCGCACCGGGCGTCGCGTCCGCCGAGCCGTCGAGCACATCGTCGACCAGCGACTCATCGACTTCGAGCGCCTCACCCTCGGGGACCTCGCCGAGCCGCGATTCAGCAGCGAAAGACCGCACTGAGAAACGGGATTCGTCGAAACCGCGGGATGCCGCCGCAGACGGCGGAGACGACGGCGATTCCGACGACCGCACCACGGCCGACACCGAGAGCGAGGACGGGGACGGGGACGAGGAGAGCCGGTCGGCGGCAGGGGACGAGGCGGACCGCGGAAGCGACCGGCGGACATCGAAGCGGTCCGCGGTCACGCTGGACGCAGGTCTCGCTGACGACTCCAGTGACGCGGATGCCCCGGCGACCGTCGATACCGCGGACTTCGCCGCAGCCACGACCACCGCGCTGACGACCACCGAGGCGACCAGCATCGAGGTGGCCACCGTTGATGCGACCCCCATCCCTGTTGCCTCGGCACCGACGCCTCCGGTGTCCGCGAAGCGCCCCACAATAGTGAGCGTGGTACCCGTGGCCGAGTCTGCGGTGCTGCCGCCGCTGGCGGATCCGGCTCCGGAAACACCTCCGATCCAGGCGCCGGTGATGCTGGCCGCACTGGCCGCAGTACGGGATGAACTGGAGCGGAACACCCTGCGCCGCAACGCGACTGCCGTTCCGCAAGCTGCCGCACTGATTGTTGATCCGTCTCCGAACGTGCTGGTGATCGGTGTGGACGGAACGAACCTCAGCAGGGTGCTGGATGACCCCGCCAATGCCAACTTCTTCGAGTTGATGCAGGGCGGAACCACCGCGGCCGCCAGCATCGTCGGGCACACCACCATCTCCAACCCGTCGTGGTCGTCCATCCTCACCGGTGCATGGGGCGAGACGACGGGCGTGATCAACAACGTCTTCACGCCGTGGACCTACGACAACTGGCCCACGGTGTTCAACCAGCTGGAGGCCGCCAATTCGGCGATCCAGACCACAGCCATCGCCAACTGGGACGTCATTTCGGCGATCGCGGCCGCAGGCGCCGATCCCGCCGACCTCGTCCGGAACATCTACCAGATCGAGGGGGACACCAACTGGTTGCTCACCGACGACGCGGTCGGTGACGCGACGGAGGCCGCGATCGCTGCGGCCAGTGCCGCCGTCCCGAACTTCGTCTTCAGCTACTTCGTCGGCGTCGACGAGAACGGGCACATGTACGGCGGCGCATCGCCGGAGTACGCGGCGGCGCTGAACAACTTCGACAGGAATCTCGGGGAGATCCTGGACGCGGTGAACGCATGGGAAACGCTGACCGGGGAGCAATGGACCATCATCATGGTCACCGACCACGGTCACCAGCCCCAGCAGGGTCTCGGCCACGGATTCCAGTCACCAGATGAGACATCGACTTTTGTCATCGCCAACAACCCGCTGATCTTCGCCGAGAGCGGAATCAACCTGCAGTACCAGATCGTCGACGTCACCCCGACCGTGCTGGATCTGTTCGGCGGCCCGCCTCCTGTTGATGCCGACGGTGTGTCCCTGACCGAACTCGGTGACAGCACCGTCTTCCCGATCAACGACGACGAAGCGCTGCGCGTCGCGCTTCAAGACGCGATCGGCATGTACGGCTATCCCGATATCGGCACCCAACTCGCGTTGGGGCTGCGCACGATCGTCACGTCGGTGCCGTACTTCGTCTTCGGCATCACCAATCAGCTCACCTCGGCATTGCAGGGGATCGCGGATCAGGACATCTTCCTGATCAGCTTCCTCGCGCGGCTGGCCATTCTGCCGGTCCAGTTCATCGGCGATCTCGCGTACGTGGCGACGAACTTCGCGGCCCAGATCGTCGCCGGACTGACCGGGGTGACCGGCGCCAGCATCTTCCCGTTGTGGCCCCCGGCTGCTCCGTCGTTCCCGACCACACCCGAAGAAGCGACGACGCTGGATGCTCTGCTGGCCTGCGGAGACTCGCGCGGTGCGGGTGCTGCGATGGTCTGCGGCGACGGCGACATCGCGGTCTGAGACCGCTAAGGCTGCATCGACCCGATGTAGTACTTTTCGCTGCCGGTCGGGTATCCGCCACCGTTGGTGGCGATGTGCACGTGGTCGAAGTGGTTGAGGGTCTCCGAGCCGTAGTCGGCAGTCCAACTCGGCGCGCCGATACCGGGGTAGTAGCCCTGGCGCCAGATCACGTGGAGTACGCCCCAGCGCCGGGCGTTGGCCAGCGCCAAACCGGCGATCTGGTTGCCCAGCTCGATGCCTTCTTCGGTGCCGTAGTTCGGGATCATCACGTCGATGGCCAAACCGTTGGGGTGCCATCTCAACGCGTCCTGCCGGTAGCCGCCGATCGTGGTGATCTCCGGAAACATCATGCTGATCGCCCGCGCCGCCCAGATTGTCCTGACCTGCAGACCCGACTCCGGTGCGACACCCTCGGGCAGCGCCAGGTCGAACACCCGGGCATCGACGGGCGCGCTGGCCGCCAGCAGTTCGGCCTGCGAGGGCGTGGCCGCATTCGGAGTTCCGGCAGGCACCGGATCCTGACTCACGGGCGCTTCTGCGGGCTTGTCGGCCACGACCGCCGGCTCGGCCCCCTGGGCGTGCAGCATCGCGCCTGAGACCACGAGCGAAACCACGACCGCCAACCAGCGGCCGCGGCCGTTGGCTAACACGTTTCTGCCCACGGACTGCACCTTAGTGGCGCGTGCGACGCATGGGGCAATCTTCGCTATGTGAATGTCACGGGATCCGCGACCTAAGCGGTGACTGCGTACTCCGGTTCGCTGGCATGGCTACGCAGCGTCTCGAGTGCTTTGGACAGCAGACGCGACACATGCATCTGCGAGCAACCGACGCTCTGGGCGATCTGCGTCTGTGTCATGTTCTCGAAGAACCGCAGGGTCAGCACCGTTCGCTGCCGCTCCGGAAGTGCAGCGATCAGTGGACGCACCGTTTCGACGTCGAGCACTTTGTCGAGGTTGCGATCAATGTCGCCGTGGGTGTCGCCGAACGGCCGGTCGTCGTCGCCGGTGCCGACGAATCGGTCGGTGGAGACAGTGGAGTAGTTGCCGCCGCCGATGGTGGCCTCGACGACGAGTTGCCGGTCGACGCCGAGGTGCTCGGCGATCTCCGTCGCGTTCGGCGCTCGGCTGAGAGTCTGCGACAGCTCGGCGCGGGCCCTGATCAGTTGCGGTTGAAGCTCTTTGACGCGGCGCGGCACCTTGACGGCCCAGCCGTGATCGCGGAAGTGGCGGCGTACCTCGCCCATCATCGTGGGCACCGCGAAGGACAGGAAATCGGCGCCGTTGTCGGTGTCGAAGCGGTTGACGGCGTTGACCAGTCCCACCCGCGCAGCCTGGACGAGGTCATCAAACGGCTCACCCCGGCCGCCGTAACGCCGGGCGATGTGGTCGGCGAGTGGCAGGCAACGCTCGATGACGGCGTCACGCTGACGCCGGTATGCTGCGGATTCTTCATTCAAGGACCGGAGATGACGGATCATCTCCGTCACATCCGAGTAATCTGATGCTGGTTTGGACATAGGTCCACCTCTTTTATCCGTAGTCCGCTGTGCTGATGACCTCGGCTCGGAACTGAACCAACATGGCTGTTTACCCCGCGCGAGGCGATCCGAAACGTCGGTGGCGAACACCCGCGCCCGAAGTGGTTGCAATCCAAAGATTTCAGCTGATGCGGGAGCGCCCGCCGGAGGACGTCGCGGGCGAAGGCCCAGGTGAGTCGAGTACCGATGCGAGGTCGGCCAATCGGGCGTGCAGGTTCTCCACCCGACGAACCGAGTCAGACAACCCCAGGCTTGCCGCCGCCCTCGCGGCCGGACCGTTTCGCTCGGGTGACTCCAGGGTGCCCACCGCTTCCCCGCGTGCGGTCGACTGCGTGCGCTCGATGGCTGCGCGGAGTCGCCGAAGGCCCATGAGAACCTGTTCGTCTGACCAGCCGTGCAGCAACCGCGACGGGGCAGACAGCAGCGGCGACAGTCGCAGGTAGGCGTCGTGCACTGCACTCACGCGGTCGGCCACGTCGTTGGCGACATTCTCGGACTGAGAGAAGACGGTGAGCTCGCTCGCAGCAGCGGCGGCCTCCGCGGTCAGAGCGGTATAGGTGGAATCAAGTCGCGATTCTGCCCGCGCAGTGCTGTGGTCGTCACCGGGAAGGTGTGAGGCGACCGCGGCGTCCAGTGCGCTGAGGTACTCGACCACAGCGGGGCGAACTTCGCGCGACGCGCGTACCGGCGCGACAGTGAGCGCCACGACCGCGGCCACGCACCCGCCGATGAGCGCCGCGATCCCTTTGTCGATGACAAGCTCGAGGTAGTGGCCTTCGGTCGCGAACAGTGGCACAAACGCGATGCTCATCCAGAACACCATTGCCGGGTAAGAGACCGGCGCGGTGACGATCGTGAAGAAGACGCCCACAGCAACCACGGCGACTGTCCAACCAACGGTTTCCGGGACGGTCGCAGCGATCAGCACGCCGCTGACCGCCCCCAGGACGGTCGCGGGTATCCGCACCATCGCCCGCCGTGTCGACACCCCAGCGGACCCGGCGATGATGACGAAGGCCGTCCACGCCACCACCAGGCGCTGCTCATTGCCCACCAGCGCTGCAACCCCGCCGGCGGCCACCGCTGCCACGACTGCCTGGATCGCAAGTGCCATGGTGGGGGACAGGCGGCTTCGGTCGGCGTGGGTATCTGGTGCTGCCGGTGTCGCATCGGCCGATTTCGCCGCCCGCGGAGAAAGACCGTTCTTGGCCAGGATAGACGCCAATGCCATTGCCTGCGTGACGGATTCGGCGACTGTTTCACCGTCGCCGAGGAGTGTCGCCGCCGCCAGGAGCGTGGCGGAATCGAAGGGTACGGCGCCGGATTTCTCGGTCTGCGCCAATGCGTCATGGATATGACCGCGCAGCATCTGCGCCTCCCGGGCGGCGATGTCTCTGGACTCGTCGTCGAGGTCGCCGCGCAGCGCAACCGCCAGTGCTTGCAGGCTGGTGATCATCGACTCGGCGAACGCCTCGGGTAGAGATCGCGTCCAATCTGGTTGCTCGACAAGGGTGATCATGTCTTCGAGCGCCTTGTGTGCCGAGTGCACCGCCACCTTCAACTGCTCCGCGTCGACTTCGCCGAGGCCGTGGACAACCGCGCCGGGTATCTGCCGCTCGATGGCACTGCGGCAGGTCCGCACCTGTTCGAGGCGGGCGCGCAACACTTTTCCAGGTGACGATGTGCCGTCCCGGGTGGCGTCGGACAGATCCATGACACCGGCGACCGTGTCCGCGCTGCGTCGCGCGAACGCCTGAATCGAAAGCTGTAGCGAGCCGATCGGATCGTCGGGCAGGATCAGGTGTTCCCACAGTGCGAGCCACCCGAAGCCGACGGCGGCGGAGAGGGCGAACCACCCGAGCCGATCCGTCGTGATGTGCCCACCGCCGGTGATGTACACCGTGATCGCACCGATCAGCGCCAGACTCGCCACCCGGACGCTCCAGGATCGAAGTGCGAACGACAAAAACATCAGCAGCACAAGCAGTCCCGCGGCAAGCAGGGGTTCCAGCAGGCTCAGTTGCACAGTGGCGACAACCGCGACGGCACAGGCGATCGCGGCCCAGCCGATCGTGCGCAGTCGATCCCTGGGTTGCGGGTCGGCCGCGAGCAGGGCTCCTTCGAACGCGGCACCGGCTGCGAACAACGTGATGCGCAGCGGCTCGTCGACATCAAGCGACGCCGTCACCGCGACCATGGTGGCCCAAGCCGAGACGGTGGCGAACACCGCTCGCACACCGCGCCGGGTCCGGACGAAGCCGGGATCGGCTTTCTCGAGCCGCCCTGTCATCACGCCGGTCACCGGATTCGTAGTCCCCTCACGAGTCGATTCCGACGCGGCGCGGCGGCAGTGACCGAAGCCGATCGACCATGCTGGACTCTCCCCCGAATTCAGTGACCGATCAGCCGCTTTGCACCGGGTTCACCCGGAATTCAGAAGCCAGCGAAGGTCCGTCGATAGTCGGGCCATCGGGCCGTATTTACCGTAGCGTAAGGCTCCTCCCGAATCGGGTTTCGCGCTGACCAGCCCTCAGCGTCGGTTGAGAAGGAGCCGGATCAGCATGCGTATCGTCGTCGATCTCAACCGCTGCCTGGGTTACGCCCAGTGCGTGCCGCTTGCGCCGGAGGTGCTCCAACTCAACGGCGAGGAGGCCCTCGCCTACGACCCCAACCCCGACGACTCGCAGCGGCAGCAGGTGGCGCGTGCCGTGGCGTCCTGCCCGGTGCAGGCCATCATCGCCGAGATGGACCCCCCGTCGGACAGGACGACGAAGTGACGACCTACCCGATGATCGACGACCTCGTCCGCGCGTTCAAGGCCGAAGGTCGGATCGTGATCGTCGGCGCTTCGCTCGCCGGTCTGCGTGCCGCAGAGGCGTTGCGGGATGAGGGTTTCGCCGGATCGCTGACCATCATCGGCGACGAGGTGCACGAGCCGTACGACCGGCCGCCGCTGTCCAAGCAGGTGCTCAAGGGGTGGGTGCCCGCCGGCAACACCAAGCTGCCTCGGCTGCGGGCGGTCGACGCCGACTGGCGACTGGGCGTGGCAGCCACCGGACTGGATCGTGACAACCGGGAAGTGTTGCTGGCCAACGGCGACAAGGTGCCCTACGACCGGCTGCTGATCGCGACCGGTGTCCGGTCGCGCGCGTGGTTCAACCCCGAAGAGGCCAAGCTGAAGGGCCTGTTCACGCTGCGCACCTGTGATGACGCCGCGAAGATCCAGGAAGCATTCAGGGCCCGCCCGAAACGGGTGCTGATCGTCGGCGCGGGTTTCATCGGTTCTGAAATGGCCTCGGTCTGCCGCGACCTCGGACTCGACGTCACGGTGGCGGAGCGCTCCAGTGCGCCCCTCGTCGGTCCGCTCGGCGGAGTCATCGGCGACATCGCGGCCAAGATGCAGCGCGACGCCGGGGTCGACCTGCGCACCGGTGTCGCCGTCGAAGCTCTCGAGGGCGACGCCGACGGACACGTCCGGCGCGCAAAGCTCTCCGACGGCACCACGCTCGAGGTCGATGTGGTGGTGGCGTCGCTGGGGTCGGTCCGCAACATCGAATGGCTCGAAGGCGCTGAACTGGCCTCGGGGTTCTGGGGAGTGGCCTGCGATGCCGGCTGCCGGGCCTTCGACATCAACGGCGTGGTCACCGACAACATCTTCGTCGCCGGCGACATCGCCCGCGCGCCGCATGTGCTCTACGAGTACGAGTTCATGGCGATCGAGCACGTCGACGCCGCGGTGCTGGGCGCCCAGACCGCGGCGCACAACATGGTCCACCTCGAGAAAGGCAGGCGTCCGCACCTGCCGCTGCCGCAGTTCTGGTCCGGTCAGTTCGGCGTCAACATCAAAGGCGTCGGCGTCTGCTCCTTCGGCGACGAGATCGTCTTCACCCAGGGCTCCGTCGAGGACCTGCGCTTCGCCGCGGCCTTCGGCAAGAACGGCCGCATCGTCGGCGCGATCACCTTCAACCACGGTAAGTGGCTGGAGTACTACGCCAGGCTCATCGAACAGTCGGCGCCGTTCCCGCCCCCGCCGCCCGGCTACGACGTACCCGCGAACTCGGAAGTGATGTCCGCACGTTTCGGCGATCCGCGTGCCCCCACCGGAATCCCCGACGTGGTACTCACCGGCCACGACCCGACATCCCGAGGCGCCGAGTTCCGCGCCAAGAGCCGCTAGCCAGTCGCACCCGAGGAAAGAGCGCCGATGACCACCGCAGAAACCGCCTGGACCGAGGCGATGCGCTACGAGAACCGCCACGATCCCTACCGGTTCTTCGACGAACTCCGCAAGACCCCGGTCGTCCAGGTGTCCGACAGGGTCTACGTCGTCAGCGGCTACCGCGAGCTGCTGCAACTCGCGCACGACCCACACGTCAGCTCCGACATCTCGCGCAGTCCCATCTCGGCCCAGCCCGCCGGGGCCGCCGCACCCGACGTCGGGGCCGAACACATGCAGGCCTACGGCCGCGAAGCGAGTCTGATCGTCTCCGACCCCGCCAAACACGACAGGCAACGCCGCCAGGTGATGCGGCACTTCGCACCACCACATTCGCCTGACGTCATCCCCAACATGGCGGCCGGCATCCAGACTCTCTGCGACGACTCGCTGAACAGGATAAAAGCGCAGGGCGGCAACACCTTTGACGTCGTCGACGATTACGCTTATCCCGTTCCGGTCGCCGTAATATGCCAGATTCTGGGGGTGCCGCTCAAAGACGAACCCACGTTCCACGGCTGGATCTTCGACTTCATGGCCGGTGCCGACATGGGTCCGGACGCCGCCACCGAGGAAGGGCAGGCCCGCAAGCAGAAGGGGCAGCAGAGCACCGCCGCGCTGACCGCCTACATGGCCGACCTGATCCAGGGGTTCCTCACCGAACCGCAGGACAATGTGCTGTCCAAGTTGGTCAACGACAAAGACGGCCCGGACGGGCCGATGACACCGCAGGAGGCTGCGGCCAACGCGATGCTGCTGCTGATCGCAGGCCACGACTCCACGGTCAACACCATCGCGCACTGCGTGCTGATGCTGCTCCGCCATCCCGAGTCGATCGACCTGCTGCACGACAAACCGGAACTCATCCCCAAAGCGATCGAGGAAGTGTTGCGGTTGCAGTCGGCTGTGCAGTTCTTCCCCAGCCGCAGCGTGACCGCCGACATCGAGGTCGGGGGAACCGTCATCCCGGCCGGGTCGGCGGTGCACCTGCTCTACGGCGCGGCCAACCGCGACCCGAAGCGGTTCCCCGAACCAGACAAGTTCGACATCCGGCGACCGGACAACCAGCACGTGGGCTGGGGCCGCGGAGTTCACAGTTGCGTGGGCGGTCCGCTGGCCCGATTGGAGGTCAACATCGCGTTGGAGACCTTCCTGCGGCGGGTCGAGAACCCGCGCCTGGTCGTCGACCCGCCGCCGTACCGGGTGAACCAGGTGTTCCGCGGTCCGCTGCATCTCCAGATCGAGTTCGACCAGATTACGGACTGAGGCGCGCCATCAAGGCATTTCAGTTCGTCGAATGGCAGCGGCCGGGACAATTGCGCGACGTGCCGGTACCCGAACCGGGTCCGGGGGAGGTCCTGGTCAAAGTGGGCGGCGCCGGCGCCTGCCACTCGGATCTTCACCTACTGGAGGCTCCCGCAGGCTCGACGTCGATGACGCTGCCGTTCACGCTCGGCCATGAGAACGCCGGCTGGGTGGAGACGCTGGGCCCCGGAGCGACGGGCTTCGCGCCCGGCGATCCGGTGGTCGTCTACGGCCCGTGGGGGTGCGGGCTGTGCATGAACTGCCGCCAGGGCATGGAGAACTACTGCCAGATGCCCGGGAAACCCAGCCCGGGCGGACTCGGCGGCACCGATGGCGGAATGGCCGAATTCCTCCTCGTCCCGGCCACCCGCTACCTGATCCCCCTCGGTGACCTGGACCCACGTGAGGCCGCGCCACTCACCGACGCCGGGCTCACCAGCTATCACGCGGTCAAGCGCTCAGCACATCTACTGGGACCCGGCTCCACCGCGGTCGTCATCGGCGCGGGCGGTCTGGGGCAGATGGCAATTCAGATGCTCAAAGCCCTCAACTCGGCGACAACCGTTGTGGCGGTCGACACTTCGGCGGACAAGCTGCGGATTGCCACGACAATGGGCGCCGACGAGGCTCTGATCTCCGGCGACGACGCCGTGACGCGCATCAAGGACATCACCACAGGGCAAGGCGCCGAACTGGTCCTCGATCTGGTGGGTGTCCATCCGACACTCAACATGGCGGCAGCGGTCTCACGGGTGCTGGGTCACCTCACCATCGTCGGCCTCGGCGACGCCGCACTCCCGGTGAACTTCCACAGCCCCGCCCAGGAGTGCTCCGTCGCAGCGCCCTTCTGGGGCACCATTCCCGAGCTGATCGAGGTGATCAGCCTCGCCCGAGCCGGGAAGATCAGGATGCTGGTCGAGCACTTCACCCTCGATGACGCGGCACACGCCTACGAGCTGCTGCACGACGGCGGGATCCAGGGGCGGGCCGTCATCACACCGAACGACTGACGTGGTGTCGAGCAGGTGCGCATCAGCCGATTCCGACCCTCTGCAGCCCGCGGAAATCTAGGCTGGCATTCATGCCGATCGACCGCGCCGCACTCGTTGCGGGCAGTATCCGTCTTGCCTCGGGGGTCTCGTTTCTCGTCGATCCGTTACGCGCGAACAGACTTTGGGGCGATTCGCGGGAACCGTCACCGTCGGGCCATCTCCTGCTGCATTCGATGGGGTACCGCGACGCTCTCATCGGTGGCTTGCTCACCGCGGCGGCCCTGCGCGGCAAGGACACCCGCGGCTGGTTCCTGGCCTCCGGTGGCGCCGACGCCGCAGACCTGCTCGGCGGATCGCGGGTTCACGACGGCTTGACCCGGCCCCAGCAGATCATCGGCCTCGGCGGCGCCGTGGTCGGGATCGGTGTCGGCCTGTGGGGCGCGACGCGGCGCCCGCCGGTCCGCAGGCCAGCCGACGGCCGAGAGGATCGACCGGGACGGGCGTGACCGACTGACCCCTCGACGGCGTGAGGTAGTTGGGTAGGCTGCGCCTGAAGGTGCGGGGAGCGCGATACTGACGCGACACGCCTTCGAACATGACCGAAACTGACGCGGGAGAACCAGACATGAGCGCCGAGCAGCCGACCATCATCTACACGCTGACCGATGAGGCGCCGTTGCTTGCGACCTACGGTTTCCTGCCCATCCTGCGGACGTTCGCCGATGCCGCCGGTATCGACGTGAAGACCAGCGACATCTCGGTGGCGGCGCGCATCCTGGCCGAGTTCAGCGACCGCCTGACCGAAGAGCAGCGGGTTCCCGACAACCTCGCCGTGCTGGGGGAGCTGACGCAGCAGCCGGACACCAACATCATCAAGCTGCCCAACATCAGCGCGTCGGTGCCGCAGCTCCTGGCCGCCATCAAGGAGCTCAAGAGCAAGGGCTACGACCTGCCGGACTATCCCGGCGAGCCCAAGAACGACGAGGAGAAGGCCGTCAAGGAGCGCTACTCCAAGATCCTGGGCAGCGCCGTCAACCCTGTTCTGCGCGAGGGCAATTCAGATCGCCGCGCTCCCAAGGCGGTCAAAGAGTACGCCCGCAAGCACCCGCACAGCATGAGTCCCTGGTCCCAGGCGTCGCGCACCCACGTCGCGACCATGAAGCACGGCGACTTCTACCACGGCGAGAAGTCGATGACGCTGGACAAGGCCCGCACGGTGAAGATGGTGCTGGAGACCGACAGCGGCCAGACGCTCGTGCTCAAGCCCGAGGTGAAGCTCGACGACGGCGACGTCATCGACAGCATGTTCATGAGCAAGAAGGCGCTCTGCGAGTTCTACGAAGAAGAGATGGAAGACGCCTACAAGACGGGCGTGATGTTCTCGCTGCACGTCAAGGCGACGATGATGAAGGTGTCGCACCCCATCGTGTTCGGGCACGCGGTGAAGATCTTCTACAAGGACGCGTTCGCCAAGCATCAGGAGCTCTTCGACGAACTCGGCGTCAACGTCAACAACGGGCTGTCCGATCTGTACGACAAGATCGAATCGCTGCCGGCCTCGCAGCGCGAAGAGATCGTGCGCGACCTGCACGCCTGCCACGAGCACCGGCCCGAACTGGCGATGGTGGACTCCGCGCGCGGCATCTCGAATTTTCATTCACCCAGCGACGTCATCGTCGACGCCTCCATGCCCGCGATGATCCGCCTCGGCGGCAAGATGTACGGCGCCGACGGACGCACCAAGGACACCAAGGCCGTCAACCCCGAATCCACGTTCTCCCGGATCTACCAGGAGATCATCAACTTCTGTAAGACCCACGGCCAGTTCGACCCGACGACGAGGGGCACCGTGCCCAACGTCGGCCTGATGGCGCAGAAGGCCGAAGAGTACGGCTCCCACGACAAGACCTTCGAGATCCCCGAGGCGGGCGTGGCCAACATCGTCGACGTCGACAGCGACGAGGTGCTGCTGTCACAGAACGTCGAAGAGGGCGACATCTGGCGGATGCCCGTCGTCAAGGACGCCCCGATCCGGGACTGGGTCAAGCTGGCCGTCACCCGGGCGCGTCTGTCGGGCATGCCGGTGGTGTTCTGGCTCGACACCGAGCGGCCGCACGAGGCCGAGCTGCGTAAGAAGGTCAAGACCTACCTCAAGGACCACGACACCGAGGGCCTGACGATTCAGATCATGCCGCAGGTGTGGGCGATGCGGTACACGATCGAGCGGGTGATGCGGGGCGAGGACACCATCGCCGCGACCGGCAACATCCTGCGCGACTACCTCACCGACCTGTTCCCGATCCTGGAGTTGGGCACCAGCGCCAAGATGCTGTCCATCGTGCCGCTGATGGCCGGCGGCGGGCTCTACGAGACCGGGGCCGGGGGTTCGGCGCCCAAACATGTTCATCAGCTGCAGGAGGAGAACCACCTGCGGTGGGACTCGCTCGGGGAGTTCCTCGCTCTCGGCGCGAGCCTCGAGGATCTGGGCAACAAGTTCGACAACGAGAAGGCCACCCTGCTGGCCAAGACGCTGGACGCTGCGACCGGAAAGCTGTTGGACAACAACAAGAATCCGTCGCGGAAGACCGGCGAGCTCGACAACCGGGGCAGCCAGTTCTACTTGGCGCTGTACTGGGCGCAGGAACTGGCCCAACAGACCGAGAACAAAGAGCTGGCCGAACACTTCGCCCCGCTCGCCAAAACGCTCGCCGACAACGAGGACACCATCGTCACCGAACTCAACGAGGCCCAGGGCAAGCCCGCCGATACCGGGGGCTACTACTACCCGGACCGCGAGAAGACCACCTCAGTGATGCGCCCCAGCAAGACGCTCAACGAGGCGCTGACGAGCTCGCAGGGCTGAGCGCCACCCGCCAGCTATTCCCATGTTTGGGACACAGGGCCGAAATCGCTCTGTGACGTGCGTAACATCTCACGGAGACCTGCCGATACAGAGCAAACACCGGCAGTCGTCGTCTGGGAGTAGCTATGCGTCTGGTACTTGGTATGTCCCTCACCGCCTCGAGCGCGGTCTGGGTGCTCGTCGACACCGTCAACGGCAAGATCTTGGCCGACGAGGTGGTCGCGCTCGACTCGCTTCAGGAGATTGCCCGGGCGGCGGCGCGCAGCGTTCAGGCCTTTGACATGCAAACCGAGCACGATATCGAGGGTGTTCGACTCACATGGAGCGACGACGCACGCCAGCACGGTGTCCGGCTGAGGACCAAACTGCGGCTGTTCGGGTTCGAGACCGTGGAGACCGTGACGCAGGAGGCCGCCCGCGAAGGCCGGAACAAGACGGCACGTCACCTCGCTCCGCACCTCACGCTCGCCTACGGAGCGGCGCGTTCGGCCCTCAACGCCGACGAGAGCAGGAACGTGTTCCAGCGCCTGGCCTCGCACGTGCCGATGCGGGTTGCTGCGGCCGGAGGTGCGGCCGCAGTGCTGGGG
>NZ_JBAUJR010000364.1:0-3617 GCF_049683935.1 Mycobacterium sp.
GTGATGTCCCGTCGGCACGCGGGCGCCGGAGCGGCCCGCCCCCTGAGCAGGACATCGACCCGGAACTGGTCTCCCTGCGTAACCGGATGCGGGCCCATCGTGCCCACCACCTGCCCGACAGGGAGGACAGAGCCCGGGTCGCCGAGCGCTACCTCAAGATCGAGCGCGACAACGATCAACTCCGGAAGAAGATTGCCGCCGCGACGAATTCGTTGGCACTGACCTTCGATCGGATCGTGGTGCTGCTGACGGAGCGCGGATTCATCGCCGTCGACGGAGTCGACCAGACCACCGCCGTCGACGGAGTCGAGAAGACCAGCGGGGCCGGTGACGACACGCCGGAATCCGACGGGAGTTCTGCTCACCCCGTGGTGACCGACGACGGCAGGCTGCTGGCACGTATCTACAGCGAAAGCGATCTGCTGGTCGCCGAGTGCCTGCGCGCCGGCGTGTGGGAGGGGTTGGACGCGGCCGAACTGGCTGCGGCACTGTCGTCGGTGCTCTACGAATCGCGGCGCGACGGGTACGGCGCCGGGGACGGCTCAGACGTTCCGACCGCTCGGTTGCGCCGCGCGCTGAATCAGACCCGCAGGCTGTGGACCGAGTTGCGGGCCGACGAGCAGCGGCATCGGATCACCCAGAGCCGCGAACCCGATGACGGATTCGTCGCCGCGATCCACCGATGGGCCAGTACCGGAGACCTGGCCTCGGCACTGGCCGTCGCCGGGTCCGCAGCGTCGTCCAACAGCGGATCCTCGATGTCTGCAGGCGATTTCGTGAGATGGTGCCGTCAGGTGCTTGACCTGGCCGACCAGGTACGTAATGCCGCTCCGTCACCCGCCTTGCGTGCGACCGCGAAACGCGCAATCAGCGACGTTCGGCGCGGCGTTGTAGCTGTTGATGCGGGGTAGGGTGTGGCAGCAGGCCAGAAACCGGCACATCAGCCGCGGACGACCAAGGAGAGAAATGAGCGGACCGCAGGGATCTGACCCGTCGCAGTCGTGGCAGGGACAGCAGCCCGGACAGGGCGGAGACCAGCCGGCGGCCGAATCGACCGGCAACCAGGGATGGCAGCCACCCTCCGGGGCAGAGCAGCCGCAGGCCCCCGGCGGCGATCAGCCGGCGTGGCAGCCGCCCGCCTACACACCGCAGCAGTACCCGCAGTATCAGCAGCCCACCCAGCCGCCGACGTATTCGCCGCAGCAGTATCCGCAGGGTGAGCAGTACGGCCAGCAGCCGACCGAATACACCCCCGCCGGCTACCCGCCGCCCGGTCAGTACGGGCAACCCGGCCAGGCGTACGGCCAGCAGTACGGCCAGCCGCCTGGTTACGGCCAGCAGCCGGGCCAGCCCGGTCAGTACGGCCAGCAGCCGGGGCAGTACGGCCAGTACCCGCCCGGCGGTTACCCGGCACCCGCTCCGGAGGAGGGTTCGAAGCGCTCGATGGCCGTCATCGGTGGCGTCGTCGGCCTACTCGCCGCGGTCATCGTTGCCGTGGTGCTGGTGCTCGGCTTCTGGAAGCCGGGCTTCTTCGTCACCACGAAGCTCGACATCGCCGCAGCCCAGAGCGGGGTTCAGCAGATCCTCACCGACGACACCAACGGTTACGGCGCCGACAACGTCAGCGACGTCCAGTGCAACGACGGGGTTTCCCCCACGGTCCGCCAAGGTGAGACGTTCGACTGCGAGGTCAGCATCGACGGCACCAAGCGCCAGGTGACGGTGACGTTCCAGGACAACGACGGAACCTACGAGGTCGGGCGCCCGAGGTAGCGGCTCACCCGGGAAGGTCGTCGAGGGCCTTCTGTAACCGCCCGATCGACGACGACACGCCGTAGCGCTGCGCCAGTTCGGCGACCTTCTTCGGCTGAGCTGCGGCCAGCGGCAGCGTGTCGGTCTCGGTGGACATCGTGACGTCGGCGTCGGTGGCGACCCGCACCACCGGTTCAGCGTTGACGATGTAGTCCGCCGCAGCCAGCAGTTTGGCGCGATGTGCCTTGGACAGTCTGGAGGCCGGGTCCCGGCTGGCGATCACGATCTGTTCCAGAGATCCGTGCTGGGCCAGAAGCGTTGCCGCGGTCTTCTCTCCGACACCCGCCACGCCGGGGAGGCCGTCGGAGGGGTCTCCGCGCAGCAGCGCCAGTTCCGCGTAGGCCGATCCGGCCCGCTCGAGCGGCACCCCGTAGGTTTCGGCGACCTCGACAGGGCCGTACTTCGTCGCCTTGGCCAGGCCGCGGCCGAGGTAGAGCACCCGTACCGGCACGGGTTCGTCCCGCACCACCTGGAGCAGGTCGCGGTCCCCGCTGACGACCACCACCGGATCGTGACGCTCCCGGTCGGCCAGTGTGCCCAGCACATCGTCGGCTTCGGCCTCCGGAGCCCCCGCCGTGGCGATCCCGAACGCGTCGAGAATCTCCATGATCATGTCGACCTGGGGGGTCAGCTCATCGGGCACCTCCTCGATGTCAGGGTCGTCTCCCGGGCGCTGCTCGGCGACACGGTGCGCCTTGTACGACGGGACCAGGTCGACACGCCACTGCGGACGCCAGTCGTCGTCGCGGCACACCACCAGTCGGTGAGGTCGTTCGCGGGTGATCAGCGTGGCGACGGCGTCCAGGAAACCACGCAGGGCGTTGACCGGCCGGCCGTCCGGTGCGGTGATCGACGAGGGAACCCCGAAGTACGACCGGAACCACATGCTGGCACCGTCGAGGAGGAGCACGGGCGCATTGCTCATGCGGTCATCCTGCCAGGCACCACTCCTGCGCGGCCGCCGCATCTCGGCCGGGATTAGCCTGAACACCATGACGGGACATCGTTTCAGCACCGAGGTGTACGCCGGGAGACTGGCCACCGCAGCCCGCGCCGCAGCCGATGCCGGGCTCGCGGGCCTGATCATCACCCCGGGCTACGATCTGCGCTACCTCGTCGGGGCGCGGGCCCAGACCTTCGAACGGCTGACCGCGCTGGTGCTGCCCGCAGTCGGTGACCCGACGATCGTGCTGCCACGGCTGGAGCTCGCGTCGCTCAAGGAGTCCGCCGTGCTCGAACTCGGTGTCGCCGTGCGTGACTGGGTGGACGGTGAGGATCCGTACTCGTTGGTGGCGCAGGCGTTGGGCGGACCTGACAACGGAGACCTCGCCGTCGCGGTCACGGACTCGATGCCCGCCCTGCACCTGCTGCCGCTCGCGGAGATCCTGGGCGTGGTTCCGGTGCTGGCCACCGATGTACTGCGCACGCTGCGCATGGTCAAGGATCCCGCCGAGGTCGACGCGCTGCGCAAGGCGGGCGAGGCGATCGACAGGGTGCACGCGCGGGTGCCGGAGTTCCTGGTGCCGGGGCGCACCGAAGCCGACGTCGCCGCCGACATCGCCGAAGCCATTGTGGCCGAGGGACATTCAGAGGTCGCCTTCATCATCGTGGGGTCGGGCCCACACGGCGCGGATCCGCACCATGAGTGCTCGGATCGGGTACTGCAGGCCGGCGACATCGTCGTCGTCGACATCGGTGGGCCCTACGAACCCGGCTACAACTCCGACTCCACCCGCACCTACAGCCTCGGTGAGCCTGCCCCGGACATCGCCCGCCGCTACGCCGTGCTGCAGCGGGCCCAGCGT
>NZ_JBAUJR010000365.1:0-18722 GCF_049683935.1 Mycobacterium sp.
ACTGTCAGGCCGCGTTTGCGGGCACGTTCGGTGTCATCAGGTTCGGGTCCGTCCTGATCGAGCAGGAACAACGCCCGCGCGGCTTCGCCTTCGAGTTCTTTGGGTCCGGCCCCGACCGCGACGCGGATCAGGTCGACTTCAAACTGGGCGGCGGTGGCCGCATCGGCAAAAATCGGCAACTTTTTGACCGCGGCGCGGATCACCGCGACATGTTCACGAGTGATCAGTCCGAGGTCTTGGGCGGCGGCGGTCGCCGGCAACACTGCAGGTAGAGGTTCTCCGGTGATGGTGCGCCGCGGCGCCAACACCGCAGCCTCGCCCAGGCGACGATTCGCCTCGGCCCCAGAAATCCGCCAGCGGACGCTCAGGACGTCTTTCCAGGATTTCGCGCCCAGCTGCTGCGGAGTGGCCTCGGTCTGCAGCCGGGCCAACAACCGCTGACGGACCGCCGGCAACTGACACCCCAACGTTTCGAGTTCGTCGAGGGGCCCGATCAACTCAGCGCGGGTCAGCAGGTCGATCTCGCAGGCGGCGACCGCGTCGAAGGCAGCCCGCAACGCGGTCACCGCCTCGCGCAACTCCGTCCCCGACATACTTCGAACATACATTCGACCCCCGACAAACCCGGGTCGATGTGACTGCTGAAACTGAAGTGACACAAGACATCCAAGTGACATGACAATCAGGGCTGTGATGTCTCAGGACATCGGTGACAGTTCTGCGTCAGGACATCGGTGACAGTTGGTGTATCAGGACTTCGGTGACGGTTGTCTGGTTTTGGGGCGTGGGCCGCGGGGTCGGCCGTTGCCAACGTATTTGGTGCCGGGTGCAGGTCGGGTGTGGTCGGCGAGGACCTCGCCGTGTAGGTCGATGATGATGATCTTGGCACCGGCGGCAGCGGGCTGTCTGCGGGTGTCAGGTGCCGGCACCTCCGTCGAGCAGCCAGTGGTGGCGCATGTGCGTTGCCCGTTCGATCGCGCCGACCACCGCGCCGAAGCCCAACGCGAGGTTGAGCCACACCGGAAGATGCAAGGGCGATTCGAAGGGGCCGAATACGTCTGCAATGAAGGGAATTTCGGAGATCGGCTCTGCGGCCTGCAGCATGTTTAGCCCTACTCCGATGAGCAGCATGAGCACCGAGACCGCACTGATGATTCCACTCGCGAGGGGATGCACGTGTGCGAAACGCATACGCCGCCCCTCAGCGGACTTCGGATCGGGCACGAGACACCGCTCGGTGCCGTCGTGGGCAACGAAGTGACAACGCCGTAGGCCTACCGGGCTGGTGCGGACCTCGACGTGGCCGTGCGTGACAGGGAATCGAGCGGGAACTTTCGACTGCGCCCAGAGCTGCCCATCAAGGTAGAGCCCCGCCTTGACGACGCCTGTTTCAGCGTCGCCACCGTGCTTCACCTCGATCGTGTGCATGACCTGTCGGCCGTCAACCGGGAGCGCGATCGACATGACCGAGCGTCGCGTCAGCTGCCACCAACGGAAGGGCTTGAGCGGGCGCCCGTCACCTGGCTTCACACGCTTGGCGAGCCGACGTTGGTTCCAACTCGGGCTCACTGCTCCGGCCCAGCCGCCGGGTAGGCCGCAGGCGTGAGCGCAGGCCCACTTGTGCGGGTCATCCACCAAACACTCGCGGTGATGACCACCAACGCCGCGCTGGGCACCAGGTTCGCCATCGAGCCGACCGCGTCACCCCGATTCGCCAACTGGGCGCCGATGTCGAGGTGCAGGGTCGTGCCGAGCACGAGGAACGCAACGTTGTAGACACCGTGGAGGACGACGGCGACCTCGAGGCCGCCGGTGCGCCAGGTCACGATCGCCATCGACGAGAACAACACCAGGTACGACGTCAGCAAGTACGGATCGAGCGTGCCGTGTGCGAGCGAAAACAGCACAGTCGTGGCGACGATGCCGAGGATCGCGCCGGAGCGCGCGCTCGGCGTCCAGCTACCGAATACGCGAAACATCAAGCCGCGGAAGCCATATTCCTCGCCCGCAGCAGCAAGGGGGGTAAGCACCATGCCGATGACGAAGAACGCCACAAGATCCGCAGTCGACCACGGCACGCTGCCGCTTTCATCCAGAACAACGACGGCGACCGCGACCGCGATCAACACCGGGGGTCCGAACACAAGCAGTGCTCGACCGAACACTCCGTACCGGAAGCGCCCCGCCACGGAATGCAACGACCCCGACGACACGCCGTAAAGCACACGTTGTAACAGCATGCAGTACGGGATCAACAAGGCCAACGACAGCGCGCCGGCTGCCTGCTTCAACGGTGTCGAGGTACCGGAACGACCGAACAACTCCCGGTCGACGATCACCGACATCGCATCCAGAAGCACTGCGAAGCCGATCAACCCGATCATCAGCAACGCGATCGCCACGACGCCACGCACTATGCCATGACGCGCTTCCGCGTACACGCGGTGGTATTCGACGCCGGCCGGGACCGGCGGCGTCGGTGCGGGATCAGCGCCCCGCAGGATCAAGCGCTGGGTGATGGTGTTCATTGTTGTTTCCTTCGATAATCGACGTTGTTCCACAACGTGAGCGGGCCGTACCGTCCTGCGCGTCAGGCGGTTTCGCTCACTTTGCGTTCGGTTTCAGTACAGATGGCAGCTTTTACAATTGCCGCGGCGGGCGTCAATGCCGGGCCGGGCCAAGCTCATCTCACTGCCCCCTTCAAGAGATCAGCGCGCGCCGAGGGCTCGGTTGATGGCAGCGACGACGTCGTTCGGGTCGTCGACGGTCAGGACCAGTCGGTCGAAGCGTTCGGCGTCATCCAGGGTGACGACGATCGCACGGTCGTATCCGGAGACGTTCCAGAACTGCTTCCTGCCGTGTGCGCGGAACGTGCCGGCGAGCTTGCCGGGCAACCTGAGGCCTGGACCTCGCCACCCCTTCGGCTCCTCTCGTATACCAGGGTCGAAGGTTGCTCCTCGCACCCGCTCGAGTGGGAACTGCAGGCGCCGTGTGAACGACCAGACCTTGTTGAACCCCGTCGGCTCCACCACGAGGTGGTCTGCGGTCACGGTGACGCGGTTGATGCTCATGCGAAATCTCCTTTTTCGTGTAGTACCGCGCAGGTCAGCAGCCGAACTCCCGACTGCTCCTTCGTCACATCGAGGCGGCTGACGTGGTGGTCAACCCGACCTCGGATCAGTGGCGGACTAGCACACTGTACTAGTTCGGCAGATAAAGTAGCACAGTGTGCTAAGAACGGAGGGGAGGTGCTGACCCGATGAGCGAGCCGACGAAGCAGAGCACGCGTGACAAGATCCTGATCGCCGCGGCGACCATGCTCGGCGAGGATCCGACCTCCCGGCTGAGCGTGCGCGCCGTCGCCGCGCGCGCCGGGGTCAGTGCTGGCTCGCTACGCCACTTCTTCCCGACTCAGCAGGCGCTGATCGACACCGTGATCGCCGGACTCTACGACCTCGACATCCCCGACGACCCGATGCACGACACCACCAGCGACCCGGGCGACCGTCTTGTGGCCTGCCTGCAGCGGCTGCTGTCGCAGGTGGGTACGGGCGAGCGGGCACGCGAGCATTGGCGCGCAGTACACGACGCGTACGTCGCATCGCCACCGTCCGCGGATGCCACCCATGCCTTCCTCGCGCTCGAACGCCTCAACGTGGACTACATCGCGCGCTGGCTCAGCACCTTGCGCGACGAGGGAGCGCTTGCGCCCGGCGATTTGGATGTGAAGGCGCGGTTCTTGAGCACCGTGGTCAACGGACTTGCATTCGAGCGCGCCCTCCCAGGCGACCGTGAGCGCCTTGCCTTCGAGGTACATACCCTTCGCACTGCCGCTGACAGCGTCCTGCAGCGCAGAATGTGACCACTCCAAAACAGCGTCAAGAATCGAGACAGGATGTGACCGATCTCGTTTCCCGACGACCGGCGATGCACGGCAAGGGATTCAGATTGCAGCGACGATGCTTCGCGAGGATCCGTCACCGTGTGATCGACACAGTCGTCGAGGAGCGGCATCTACTGCAACTACTCCCATACAACTGGCGGAGGTGCAGTATTCGAAGTGTGCATTATTCGTTCGCAGAGGTCGGCGTGAATAATCGTCGCGCATATCAGGCGAAGGCTTCGATCCCGCCGCGGTCAGAACAGTGCGAGCGGGTTGGCGTTCATCAGCCCGTGCACAAGCAGCAGCGGCCACATCGCGCGATGCCGCTGCCACAAGAGCCCGAGAAAGAGTCCTGTAACTCCCTGGTTGGCAACGACATTCGCGAGGTCCACGACCCAATCGCCGGTCCCTTGAATGGCGATGTGCCAGGATGCCCAGGTCAATGAGCTGACGATGATTGCCGGCCACACTCCGCCGAGAAGGCCCACCCACCGAGTCTGTAGCCACCGCCGGTAGAAGAACTCCTCCACCACGGCGTTGAGCAGGAATCCGATGAGCACCATCGCGATCACGGTCAGCGGGTCGACTTGGAAGCTGGTGCCAGGGTGCGTGGGCGAGAGGGCCAGGTACGTAACGGTCCAGCCCACTGCCGGTACCAGCGGCCACCAGGGGCTCCGCTTGTCGGCGACCTCACCGGGTCCCGGCGATGCGGCGGGGGCACTACGTCTGCTGGCCGCCCCGAACCGTCGGCACACCGCGAACAGCAGCAGCGGACCGAGCAGGAGCAACCCCAGCTTGAGCGCCGTGTAGTTCGGCTCGTCCGGTCCGAGCAGCGTCAACGCGAACGTGAATGTCACGGCCAGCGCGAGCAGGACCAGGGCTTCCAACCGCACCCGCTTGGCCGGTGCAGCGCGCCCGCGAACAGGCCCGGTGGTGGGTGTGATCAGAATCAGCCCGACACCTACAACCGCGGCCAGCCACGGATGCCACATCGGGATCGTGTCTGCGGAGTCAGCCGTGAACCGGATCTGCCCCTCGCCGATGACGGCCACGGTGAGCGCGGCGACGACATAGATGCCGACGCCGGTTGCGACCACGGCGGTGCCGATCAAGGTTCGAGTCTGACTGTTCTCGCTGAGCGCGACAGCGGCATCGGAGGACTTGGACACGAAAACGAATGTAGCGGCGCCCATAGCCGGGAGTGGTCGTACCTAGGGCTCGGCTGCCCCGCGCCTGCGATGCGAGCAGTAAGACCGACCGCGCCGACGCCTGATTCGGATTGCGAGCGCTATTCCCACACAACCTCGCCCGGCACCTTGTCCGGACGCAGCCCCCGCCAGCTCGCCTGGCGCAGTCGATTGTCGGACGTGCGCTCGCTGTAGCGGACCTCCCCCACCAACTCCGGACGCACAAACGTCACACCCTTCGCGTCCTGCTTGGGAAGTTCAGTGGCAAAGGGGGATTCGTCGGCGTGTAACGGCGTGAGGGTCTTCTTGAGAGCTGCCAGTTCCTTCTCGGTAAAGCCGGTGCCCACCCGTCCGACGAACTGCAGTCCGTCGTCATCGGGGATGCCCAGCATGAGCGCGCCGATCCCGCTGCTGCGACCGCCCGCCCCCTCTCGCCAGCCGCCGATGACAACCTCCTGGGTCCTCCAGAACTTGTCCTTCAGCCACGACGACGACCGTCGGCCAGGTTGGTAGGTGGAGTCTCGCTTCTTCGCGACGACACCTTCCCACCCCTTCTTCCGGGCGAACTCGAGTGCCTCGGGCCCGTCACCCTCGAGTGGGTCGGGCACGATCAGACCGCCCCCCTCCGCCAGCGCCTCGAGCAGTCGCCTGCGGTCGGAGTACTTGGCGCGCAACAGTGATCGGCCGTCGAGGTGAAGGATGTCGAACGCCCAGAACTCCACTCGCGTCGAGCGGGCACGGTTCTGCATATCGCGGAAGCTGGGCACGCCGGACTCGTCGAGCGCGACGGCCTCACCGTCGAGGATTACGTGGTGGTCAGCAAGGTCGGCGGCAACTGCCTGCAGTTGTGGATACTCACCGGTCACATCGCGACCCCGTCGCGACCGCAGCGTCAGTTTCCCGCGGTCGGCGTCGACGATCAGGCGGTAGCCGTCCCATTTGCCCTCGAATGACCACTGCCCCTTGGTGAGTCGTTGCACCGAGCCCTCGGAGGCCAGCATCGGCGCCAGGTCCGCCGGGGTCGGCCGCTTCTGGTCCTTCATCCGGTGCGCCAGCCAGTTCTTGCCGTCGGTCTGGATCAGTGCGTAACGGCCCTCGACCTTCTCGCCGTACAGCGTGACGATCACCTCGCCGCCCTTGTCCGGCCCGTCGGGTGCGTTGTCGTTGAACTTCTCGGTCTCGTAGGTTCCGGTGTCCCACACGTAGACCTCGCCACCGCCGTACTCGCCCTTCGGGATCCCGCCGGCGAAGGTGAGGTACTCCATCGGATGGTCTTCGGTGTGGACGGCGAGATGGTTGACCGCAGTGGTCTCGGGCAGGTTCTTCGGCACCGCCCAACTCACCAGAACCCCATCACGTTCCAGCCGGAAGTCGTAGTGCAGCCGCCTGGCGTGATGCTCCTGGATGACGAACTTGTCGTTGTTGCCGACGGTAGGCGCCTTCGCCGGTACGGGTTCGGGTGTTCTGCCGGCATCGCGCATGCCTCGGTACGTTGTCAGTCGGTCGGCTACCGGGAGCACCTCATCAAGCTCGGCGAGAAGATCGCCGTCACGGTCCATCCGGTCGAGGACCTCGTCGAAGGTGAGGTGGCGCAGGTCCGGATCATCGAGCTCGTCCCAGGTTCGCGGGGCCGCCACCGTCGGATGATCGCGCCCCCGAAGCGAATACGGCGCGATCGTGGTCTTGTTGCCGTTGTTCTGACTCCAGTCCAGGAACACCTTGCCTTCCCGCAGACTCTTGGTCATCGTCGCGGTGACCTGTGTCGGCATGGTCTGTTCCAGCTGTTGGGCCACCCTCTTGGCCAGCGTCGACGCACCCCGTGAGCTGATCGGCTCCTGCAGCGGGACATAAAGATGCAGGCCCTTGCTTCCACTGGTCAGCGGGAACGTGCGCAGGCCGATGTCGCTGATCAGGTCACGGACCTCGTGGGCGACCCGGCAGAGCTGACGCATCGTGACGTCGTCGCCGGGATCAAGATCGAAGACGATGCGCGTGGCCGGGCCCACCGTATCTTTTCCCGCCCCGGCCGTCTCAACAAACCGCCACTGCGGAACGTGCACTTCCAGAGCCGCCTGCTGGGCGATCCATGCCAGCCCCTCGGCGGTGTTGATGACCGGATAGGTGGTGCTGCCCGACTTGTGGGCGATGGTGCCGCGGTCCAACCAGTCCGGCGCCGAGGATGCCAACTGCTTCTCGAAGAACGCAGACTCCGCCACACCGTTGGGCCAGCGCTTGCGGGTGACGGCGCGGCCCGCGATATGGGGCAGCATCGCTTCGGCGACGCTGACGTAGTAGTCGAAGACCTGCGCTTTGGTGGTCCCGGTCGCCGGATACAGCACCTTGTCCGGATTGGTCAGCTTCACCCGGCCGTAGCGGTCCACGATTCCACGTTATAAGCCTCGGCCACCGACAGTGGCGGTAGCGTCAACACGGTGCGGGCATTGGTCATCGGCGAGGCACTGATCGACGTCGTCGAACGAGGCGGCGACGGCCCGACCGAGCATGTCGGCGGCAGCCCCCTCAACGTCGCCGTCGGCCTGGCGCGGCTGGGCCGTGGCGTCGACTTCCTGACCCACATCGGCACCGATGCTCGCGGTGAACGAATCAGGGATTATGTCGAATCCTCTGGTGCACAGTTGGTTCCGGGCAGTCAGAGTGCGCGGCGGACACCGACGGCGCTGGCCACCCTCGACGACGCGGGAGCAGCTACCTACACCTTCGACATCGACTGGCAGCTGACCGGCACGCCCGAGGTGGCACCGCCCGTCGTCGTCCACACCGGCTCGATCGCCACCGTGCTGGAGCCGGGCTGTCTGGCCACCGCCGCGCTGGTCGACACCTACCACCTCGCGGCGACGTGCACGTTCGACCCCAACATCCGGCCGGCGCTGATCACCGACGCCGACTCGGCACGCACCCGGATCGACCGGTTCCTCGAACGGGCGGACGTGGTCAAGGCCAGCGATGAGGACCTGCGTTGGATCGACCCCGCCCGGAGCCCCGAACAGATCGCCGCGGCGTGGCTCGCGCTGGGACCGTCGATCGTCGTGGTGACGATGGGCGGCGGTGGCGCATTGGCGATGTGTGCGGCGGGAACGGTGCGGGTACCTGCGTTCCATGTGGACGTGGTGGACACCGTGGGCGCCGGCGATGCCTTCATGACCGGTTTGATCGACTCTCTGTGGTCGCTGGATCTGTTGGGTGCCGACCGCCGGGCCGGGCTGGCCGCCATCGCACCCGACACTCTCACCACCGCCGTGCGTGCGGCATCACTGACCGCAGCGTTGACCGTATCCCGTGCCGGCGCCGATTTGCCCGATCGCGCCGCCCTGGAAGCTGCCGCTTCATCGGCCATACTGACCTGATGCGATCCATCTGGAAGGGTTCGATCGCCTTCGGCCTGGTGAACGTTCCGGTCAAGGTGTACAGCGCCACCGAGGACCACGACATCAAGTTCCACCAGGTCCACGACAAGGACAACGGCCGCATCCGGTACAAGCGCGTCTGCGAGGTGTGCGGCGAGGTGGTCGAGTACCGCGACATCGCACGTGCCTACGACTCCGACGACGGCCAGACGGTGATCATCACCGACGACGACATCTCGACGCTGCCCGAGGAGCGCAGCCGGGAGATCGAGGTGCTCGAGTTCGTGCCGGCGAGCGACCTCGACCCGATGATGTACGACAAGAGCTACTTCCTCGAGCCGGAGGGAAAATCGTCGAAGTCCTATGTGCTGCTTGCGAAGACGTTGATGGATACCGACAGGGTCGCCATCGTCAACTTCGCGCTGCGCAACAAGACCCGGCTGGCAGCGCTGCGGGTCAAGGACTTCAGCAAGCGCGACGTCATGATGATCCACACGCTGTTGTGGCCCGACGAGATCCGTGATCCCGACTTCCCGGTGCTGGACAAGGAAGTCGAGGTGAAGCCTGCCGAGTTGAAGATGGCCAGTCAGGTCGTCGACTCGATGACCGACGACTTCAACCCCGACCGCTACCACGACGACTACCAGGAGCACCTGCAGGAACTCATCGACGCGAAACTCGAGGGCGGCGAGGCGTTCACCACCGAAGAGGAACCGCAGGAACTCGACGAGACCGAGGACGTCTCCGACCTGTTGGCCAAACTCGAAGCCAGCGTGAAGGCGCGCAAGGAGCAGGCTCCGGCGGACAAAGCCCCCGCGAAGAAGGCACCCGCCAAGAAATCTCCCGCCAAGAAAGCCCCGGCCAAGAAGGCAGCCAAGAAAGCCGCCGCCAAGAAGAGTTAGCGGTATCAGTGGCCAGTTCGGTCCGCGTTCGCGTAGATCGCGTCGCGACAGTAGGCCGCTAGCCCAGGGAGCCCGAATGATTCGTCGTACGTGGCGACGTACCTGGGGTCGCTCACATACATGTCGCCCAGGTTGCGGTGGAACGTCGGCGGGCAGTCGTAGAACCAGCGATTCACGTGGAGCCGGTGTTGCTCGGCCGCATTCATCGCCTCGTCAGAGTCGGCCGGCAGACCAGCGCGGAAGGCATCGGACAAGGCCTTCTCAACGGCTTCTCCCTCAGCCTTGATCTGCACCCAATCGTCGCGGCTGTAGGACTTCGTTCGGCGCTGCGATTCCTTCCACTCTGCGGTCTCGCCCCACTTCTGCTCAGCCTCTGCCTGATAGTCGTCGAAGCCGTCACCGAAGAGCTCGCGCATGTCGTCGTCGGTCATAGGGGTGTTCGTCATCGCTTTCTCCAATGCCTGGTCAATTGCCTCGACGAGGTCCTTCATCTCGTCGAGCCTGGACATGACGCGTTCGCGCTGGCGAAGCAGGTGGCTGACCTCGTCGCCCTCGTCCAGCAGGTTCGCGATCTCCTCGAGAGACAGCTCGAGCCGGCGGTAGACGATCACCTGGGACAAGCGGGTCAGGTCCGCCGACGTGTAAACCCGATACCCCGAGGCTGCACGCCGACTCGGGGTCAACAAGCCGATGTCGTCGTAGTGGTGAAGCGTCCGGACCGTGATCCCGAATCGCTCCGCGACTTCGCCCACAGTGAGTCCGTCCACCTGCATCTCCTGCGTCACGTCGATCAGGCTGGTGCCTCACGCTGCGTGAGGGTCAAGTCTGCATATCCGAATTTATTCGAACCTCGAGGATCCCGTCAGGCGGCAGGTCACCGTCAGGGAGAAAATTAGAACGTGTTCCAGAAACCGGCCCCGCGGGTGACTGCTCCTTGCTAGCGTGACGCCCGGCTAGAGAAGCGAGGGACATGTGATTCTGGACAGATTCCGGCTCGACGATCAGGTGGCTGTGGTGACCGGCGCGGGCAGAGGCCTCGGCGCCGCGATGGCGTTGGCGTTCGCGGAAGCCGGTGCTGACGTGGTGATCGCGGCGCGCACGCAGTCACAGCTGGAGGAGGTCGCCGAGCAGATCGGCGCCACCGGGCGACGCGCCCACATCGTCGTCGCCGACCTGGCACGCCCCGACGACACGGCCGCGCTGGCAGCCGAGGCGATCGAGGCGTTCGGCAAACTAGACATCGTCGTGAACAACGTCGGTGGTTCGATGCCGAACGCGCTTCTGAGCACCTCCACCAAGGATCTGCGCGATGCGTTCACGTTCAACGTGGCCACCGCGCACGCCCTGACCATCGCGGCGGTGCCGCTGATGCTCGAGCACTCCGGCGGCGGCAGCGTCATCAACATCACCTCGACGATGGGCCGGGTCGCCGGCCGCGGGTTCGCCGCCTACGGCACCGCGAAGGCGGCGCTCGCGCACTACACCCGACTGTCGGCGCTCGACCTCGCGCCGCGCGTCAGGGTGAACGCGATCGCGCCGGGATCGATTCTCACCTCGGCGCTCGATGTCGTCGCCAGCAATGACGATCTGCGGACCCCGATGGAGCAGGCCACCCCGATGCGCCGACTGGGTGACCCGCTCGACATCGCCGCCGCTGCGGTCTACCTCGCTTCGCCGGCGGGCAGCTATCTGACCGGCAAAACGCTCGAGGTCGACGGCGGCCTCACCTTCCCGAACCTCGACCTGCCAATCCCCGACCTGTGACCCATCCCTGATCTGTGAGGACCTGACAATGACCATCAAAGTGGCCGCCATCGGTACCGGAAACGTCGGCAGACATGCGCTGACCCAGCTGATCACCGACCCGAGGTTCGAGCTGACCGCGGTGTGGGTCTCCTCGGAGGCAAAAGCCGGCAAAGACGCCGCCGAGCTTGCGGGACTTCAGGATTCGACCGGCGTCCTGGCGACCACGGATCTCGACGCAGTGCTGGCGACCGAACCCGCCGTCGCCGTCTACACCGCGATGGCCGACAACCGCCTACCCGAAGCGCTCGAGGACTACCGGCGCATCCTGGCCGCGGGTGTCAACGTCGTGGGCAGCGCAGCCGTCTTTCTGCAGTACCCGTGGCAGGTGCTGCCCGACGAGCTCGTCACGCCGATCGAGGATGCCGCCAAGGCGGGCAACGCGAGCATCTTCGTGAATGGCATCGATCCGGGCTTCGCCAACGACCTGCTGCCGATGGCGCTGGCCGGCACATGCCAGAGCGTGCAGCAGATCCGCTGCATGGAGATCATCAACTACGACACCTACGACAGCGCGACGGTGATGTTCGACGTCATGGGTTTCGGCGGCAGCCTGGACGACACCCCGATGCTGCTGCAGCCGGGGGTGCTGAGCCTGGCGTGGGGTTCGGTGGTGCGCCAGCTCGCCGCGGGCCTGGGCATCGAACTCGACGAGGTCACCGAGACCCATGTGCGGGTGCCCGCACCGGAGGACTTCGACATCGCCTCCGGCCACATCAAAAAGGGCACGACCGCCGCGATGCGGTTCGAGGTGCGCGGCATGAAGGACGGTGCGGTGGCGGTGGTGCTCGAGCACGTGACCCGGCTGCGCGACGACCTGTGCCCCGAGTGGCCGCAGCCCGCCGCGCACGGCGGCAGCTACCGGATCGAGGTCACCGGCGAACCCTCCTACGCTCTCGACCTGTGTCTGAGCAGCCCGAACGGCGATCACAACCACGCCGGCCTGGTAGCCACAGCGGCCCGGGTGGTCAACGCCATCCCCGCGGTGATCGACGCGTCGCCGGGAATCGTGACGGCGATCGACTTACCACCCATAACTGGAAAGGGCCTGTACGCTACGAAATAACTGACTTGGAAGGATGTTGGACATGAAGGCTCGTCTCAGCCCGCTCGCCGCTCTCCTGGTTGCCGGTGGCGCGTCCCTGGCGATTGCCGCCGCACCCGCCGCACTTGCACAGCCCAGCTGCGTCGAGACCGGACAGGGCGGTGGATATGCGGGTGGCTCGACCACCGTGTGCCAGTCGCCTGGCAACGCTCAGATCGACTCGCGTCCGAGCGTCCTCGCCCCTTCGGTGAACCAGATGATGCCGTGGGGCTACGGAATGTTCATCCTCTGAGGACCGTCGGACCGACACCGTCACTCCTCCCATGAAGATTCACGGGCGTCACGTCGCGCTGGCGCTCGTCGGCGGCGCGCTCGCGCTGGGCAGCGCGCCCACCGCGCTTGCCGCTCCGCAATGTACTGACGTCGGGTCCACCGTGACCTTCTGCGAGACCAACGGCAGCACTCAGTTGACCACCACTCCGCCACCGTGGAATTACGGCGGCTGGCAGGGCTTCGGGTTCTGGCCGTTGGTCGGTGGCTTCGGCATCGGCTCGTAACTCAACTCCTGGTCCACCAACCTGCCGCTGGCCTGTCCGGCAGGTTTCGTCTAGCCTAACTTTTCTGTTCGCATGACCGGATGGAAGAGGGGGCGGTGAAGAGCGACGTCACTCCGCGGGCGCGGCCGGGTTGGCTGCTGCTCGGGCCTGCGTTCGTCGCCGCGATCGCCTACGTCGACCCCGGCAACGTCGCGGCCAACGTCAGCGCCGGCGCCCAGTTCGGCTTCCTTCTCGTCTGGGTCATCGTCGTCGCCAACCTGATGGCCTGCCTCGTGCAGTACCTGTCGGCGAAGTTGGGCCTTGTCACCGGCCAGTCCTTGCCGGAGGCCGTCGGAACCCGGATGGGCCGACCGAGCCGGCTCGCGTACTGGCTGCAGGCCGAATTGGTGGCCATGGCAACAGATCTCGCCGAGGTGATCGGCGGTGCGATCGCTCTCTATCTGCTTTTCGACCTGCCACTGCTCGTGGGCGGGGTGATCACCGGCGCCGTGTCGCTGGTGCTGCTCGTCGTGAAGGACCGCCGCGGCCAGCAGACCTTCGAACGGGTCATCACCGGCTTGCTGCTGGTCATCGCGATCGGATTCCTGACCAGCCTGGTCGCCGAACCGCCTCCGATCGCCGACGCCGCAGCGGGCCTGATACCGCGGTTCGACGGAGCCGAGAGCGTGCTGCTGGCCGCCGCCAGGCTCGGCGCCACCGTGAGGCCCCACGCGGTGTATCTGCATTCCGGTTTGGCCCGCGACCGCCACGGCCACCCCGACGCGGGCCCCGCCCGCCGACGACTACTGCGCGTGACGCGCTGGGACGTCGGCATCGCCATGCTGGTGGCCGGCGCGGTGAACCTGGCGATGTTGCTGGTCGCAGCGACCAATCTGCAGGGGATGGAGAACACCGACTCCATCGAAGGTGCCCACGAGGCTGTGCAGAGCACGCTCGGACACACTGTGGCCCTGCTCTTTGCGATCGGACTGCTCGCATCCGGCCTGGCGTCCTCGTCGGTGGGCGCCTACGCCGGTGCGATGATCATGCAGGGGTTGCTGCGGAGGTCCATACCGCTGGTGACCCGCCGATTCATCACATTGCTGCCCGCGCTGGTCATCCTGGCCGTCGGCATCGACCCGAGTCGCGCGCTGGTGCTGTCGCAGGTGGTGCTGTCCTTCGGGATCCCGTTCGCGTTGATTCCGCTGGTGCGACTGACCGGCAGCACCCGTCTGATGGGTGCCGACGCCAACCATCGGGTCACCACCGCCCTGGGCTGGGCGGTTGCCGGAGTCATTATTGTGCTGAATGTGGTCCTGATCTACCTGACGGTGAAGGGTTGATGGCCGACCGGCACACCTACTTCGCGTACGGGTCCAACCTGTGCGCGGAGCAGATGGCGCAGCGATGTCCCGACGCAGTCGATCCGCAGCCCGCAATGCTGGCCGACCACGACTGGCTCATCAACGAACGCGGCGTCGCCACCGTCGAACCTTTTGTCGGCAGCGAGGTCCACGGTGTGCTGTGGCAACTGTCCGATCGGGATCTGGCCACCCTGGACAGCGCCGAGGGCGTCCCGGTGCGCTATCGCAGAGACCGACTCACGGTGCGCACCGAGCACGGCTCTTCCGCTGCCTGGGTCTACATCGACCATCGGGTCGAACCAGGACCACCGCGGCCCGGATACCTCGAGAGAATCCTCGACGGCGCGCGACACCACGGCCTGCCCCGCCGGTGGATCGATTTCCTCGAACGGTGGGATCCCGCCCACTGGCCACAACGCCTTGGGCAGTCTGATCATGCTGCCCCACAGTCACTTTCAGAGCTGCTCGCCGACCCCTCCGTCGCGGAGGAAACCACGCTGCGGTCCCGGTTCGGTTTCCTGGCCATTCACGGTGGCGGCCTGGAGAAGATGACCGACGTCATCGCTGCGCGCGCCGCCGACGCCGCAGGCGCCTCGCTGTACGTCGTACGCCATCCCGACCATTACCCGCACCACCTGCCGTCCGCGCGGTACGACCCCGCCGAATCAGCCCGGCTCGCCGAGTTCCTCGACCACGTCGACGTGGCGGTTTCGCTGCACGGCTACGGCCGCATCGGTCGCAGCACCCAGATTCTCGCCGGCGGCCACCACCGCACGCTGGCCGAACATGTGGCGCTGCACGTCGACATCCCCGGCTACCAGGTGGTGACCGAACTCGACGCGATACCCCGCGAGTTACGTGGTCTGCACACCGACAACCCCGTCAATCGGGTGCGTGGCGGTGGCGCCCAGTTGGAACTGTCGTCACGGGTGCGCGGGATCAGCCCCCGAAGCGGCATGCCCGGCGACGACGGTCTGTCCCCCGCGACATCTGCACTCGTCCAGGGTCTGGTGAGCGCCGCCCGCTCGTGGAAACTGTCTCCGCGTCAATATCTGTCGCAGCCCGCGCCGCCGCCCGACTGACCGCCGGGCACAAATGTGACGGCCGGGCGGGCACCCATCCGTCGCGCGCACTGCTCCGAATAGGGCTATGTGGATCTCCTGCACACAGCAAAGCAGTCCACCGCCGTCATCGGCGGTGGCGTGGCCGGCCTCAGGGCGGTGGCATGTTGAGCACAGCGCTGTACCGCACCCGGATCACCCATCTGCGTCGCGCACCGGTGCACCACTATTTCGAGCACCGCAGCTACAGCTGGTTCGTCGACATCGACGCACTGCCCCGGTTGCCACGGTGGCTGCGACCGTTCGCCACCTTCGATGCGCGAGACCATCTCTGGGGCGGCGACGGGGACACGTTGCGCGACCGCGTCGATGCCTTTCTGGCCGACAAGGGCGTCAACCTGAACGGCGGCAAGGTGACCGCGCTGATGCACGCCAGGGTGCTCGGCTACGTTTTCAACCCGCTGACGGTGTACTGGTGCCACGACGCACGCGGCGTCCTGCAGTACGTCATCGCCGAGGTCCAGAACACCTACGGCGGACGGCATGCCTACCTGCTCCCTCCGTCGGGTGACCGTCCGGCAATGGTGGACAAGAAGCTGTACGTCTCCCCGTTCAACGGCGTCGACGGGCACTACCTGGTCAGCGCGCCGCAACCCGATGAGCAACTCGACATCCGGGTCTCACTGCACCGCGACAACCAACCGGCCTTTGTCGTCACCATGCGTGGCACCAGAAGGCCGGCCGGCATCGGCCAGATACTGGCCCTGCAGATCGTCGCACCGTTGGCCCCGCTGATGAACACCTTGAGCATCCGGGTGCAGGGAACCCTGCTGTGGCTGCGGCGGGTACCCGTGGTGCCGCGCCCGAGTGTGGAGCGCCATAAGGAACGCCAGAAGGTCGGCGAGCTGATCTCTACCGAGCGGCACTTATGACCATATTGACACCGGTGACTAGGCTACGGCTCGTGACCAGCGATCTCGACGCACTGCTGCGCCAGGTGGCCCGTGGTGATGTGGACGCGTTCGCCTCGTTCTACGACCAGACCCGGTCCCGGGTGTTCGGCCTGGTCACGCGGGTTTTGCGCGATCCCGGGTACAGCGAGGAAACCACCCAGGACGTCTACCTGCAGGTGTGGCGCAACGCCGAGAACTACGATCCGGCGGCCGGGTCGCCGATGGCCTGGCTCATGACGCTGGCCCACCGACGCGCAGTGGACCGGGTGCGTTCCGAACAGGCGGCCAGCACCCGCGAGTCCCGCTACGGCGCCGCCAACGTGGAACCGCCGGCTGACCATGTCGCCGACACCGTCGTGCGCACCGACGAGCGCCGCCAGGTGACCGAGTGCCTGGGGTCGCTGACCGACACCCAGCGGGAATGCATCCAGCTCGCTTACTACGACGGGCTCACCTACGTCCAGGTCTCGGAGCGGCTCTCGGCGAACCTGGCAACCGTCAAGTCACGGATGCGCGACGCCATCCGTGGCCTGCGTAGATGCCTGGGTGTGGCATGACAGATCCTTCCGTGCCAACCGGCCCTACCGGGGCAGACCTGCTGTCCTTCGCGACGCCGTATGCACTGCACGCGCTCACCGACGCCGAGATGGCCGACATCGACCGGCACCTGGCGAATGCACCCCGCGAGGCCTCCGAGGCGTTCGCCGCCGAGGTGCGCGCTGTCCGGGAGACGATGGCGGTCATTTCGACAGCGACAGCAGTAGAGCCGCCGGCCCATCTCCGCGACCAGTTGCTCGGCCAGGTCGCCGCCGACCCGGTGCGCCCGATCAAACCCGCCCCGGCGCAACCCCGGCAGTGGTCCAGGACGGTGTTGGCCGCCGCAGCGACCGTGGCCATCGGGCTCGTTGTCCTCGGTGTCGGTCTCGCGATGCGACCCACGGCGACACCGTCGACCGCCGAACAGGTGTTCGCGGCCACCGACGTGCGCACCGTGTCCGGCGAGATTCCCGGCGGCGGCATCGCGACCGTGGTGTTCTCCCGCGAGCGGGACTCCGGGGTGCTCGTCATGAACAATGTGCCGCCACCGGAGCCGGGCACCGTCTACCAGATGTGGCTGGTTGATGCCGACGGTGCGCACTCGGCCGGAACGATGGACGCCGGTGCTGTCGCGCCGTCGACCACGGCGGTGATCCCCGATCTCGGCTCATCGCGTGCGCTGGCGTTCACTGTCGAGCCCCCGGGTGGTTCGCCGCGGCCGACCAGCCCGGTGTTCGCCGAGCTACCGCTCGCCTAGGGCGCTTCCAGCGTGGCTGCCGCCGCGGCGGCGAGCACGTCTCCGACGTCATGGCGCCGCGTCCACGCCCGACGCTGTCGCATTGCACCGTTGCCCACGTCGCCGATCCTGGCGAGCTCCGAGGCAACCAACTCGTAGTCGCCTGCGGTCTCCAGAGCCGGGCGGACCCGCGCGACGAGGTCCTCCAGCTGTGTCCGCATCGGGACCGAGGCCTGGTGTTGCAGGTCGACGCCGTCACCGTCGAGGCCGTCGCGGGCCGCTTTCCAGTAGGCGGCCTTGAGCGCGTAGGGCGTCAGCGGCAGCACCGGTGCGCCCCGACGTTCGTCATCGAGCGCCGTCATCACACAACCCCGGACCAGCGCGGCGAACAGCACCGTCTCGGCCACCGTCGCGGGCACATCGGCGACACGGACCTCGACGGTCGGGAACTTGTCCGAGGGACGCACATCCCAATAGACCATTCCCGCGTCGCGGATCACGTTGGTGTTGCACAACATCTGCACCGCGGCATCGAACTCGGCGGCGGAGGCGAAGTTCGGCGGCGGCCCCGCGCTGGGCCATCGCGCCCACAGCACGCTCCGCCAGCTGGCATGTCCGGTATCGGAGTTGCGATAGATCGCCGAGTTCGCGGTCAGGGCGAGCAGCTGAGGCAACCACGGCCGCAGCCGATTGCTGACGGCGACGGCGGCGTCGCGGTCGGGCACCGCGACGTGCACATGGCATCCGCAGATGCCCTGCTCGTGAGCGATCATGCCGAACCGTTCCCCGATATCGAGGTAGCGGGGGGTGTCGGTGACGGGGAACTCCCGAGGCAGCGACGGCGGCAGTCCGACGGCGAGCAGTTGTGCCCGCGAGCGCTCGGCGGCGTTGGCGGCGGTACGGCGCAGTCGCACCAACTGGTCGCGCAGATCAGAGGTGTCCTCGACGACGTCCGTCGCGGTCTCGACCTGACAGCTCGTCAGCTCGAGTTGCAGATCGACACCTTGCTCGGCGGCGCGCTCGGCGACCGTTCTGTTGCGCGCCACCGGGGCGCCGGACGTCGGATCGACGAGAAGGAACTCTTCTTCGACACCGAGTGTGGGTGGCCGGGTCATGGTGAAAAACTGATCCGGCCCGTCGGATGGTTCGACGACGGGCCGGATCGTGGTGGGAAAGATCGTGGTGGGAAAGTCACTCGCTCTAATGCCCGGGCCAGAATGAACTCAAACATGCCGCCTACGATCATTTCTGTGCCCAGGGATTTCCGGTTCGGAGTCGGCGTCACGCGAGCACGCTCGCGGACCACACTCGAGGAGGCGGCGCGTCGGGCAGAGGATTTCGGCTTCGACG
>NZ_JBAUJR010000366.1:0-3055 GCF_049683935.1 Mycobacterium sp.
TGTCTGGGCAGCCGAGGGGGCACGGCCCGCGGGGGCCTGACCTGCCGGGGCTGCCGGGGCGGCCAGGGTCCGGGCCTGCGCCAGCTTCTCCTGGGCATCCGACCGTTCGGCGGCCAGCCGGTCGAGCTCGACTTGCTGGGCCTGGAAAGTCTGCTGAGCTTCGGTCAACGCCGCCACCGCGGTCTGCTGGCTGGACTCGGCGGCTACCACCGCTTCATCGGCCCGCTGCTTGGCCAGCCGGGCGGACGACTCCTTGTTCACCTGCTCGGTCCGCGCCCGCTGCAGGTTGGCCATCACCTGCTGGGAACTCAGCGACAGCGTCTGACCCGCGGCCGCGGTGTTGAGGATGTCCACCGGATCCGACGCGCTCAGATACGAACTGGACGGACCGTTGACGTACATCGCGGCGGCGAACCTGTCGAAGCGCTGCTGTGCCGCCTCGATCGCGGTGTTCGCTTCCTTGACGAGCTGCGCACTGGAATCGACCTCGAGCTGCGCGGCCGCGGCGGCATCACGTGCGGTCTTCACATCGAGGATCGCCTTGTTGACGCTCTCCTGTTGGGTCTGGATCGCGGCGCCGAGGTTCTGCAACTTCTGATTGACGTTGGCGACGGCCGTCACGAGCGTCGCGAGGCTGTCCTGGTTGGCGGGCTGCGCCTGGGCGAGGCTGGGCGTGGTCAGCACCATGCCGAACGCCAGGGATACCGCGCACAGCCGCGAAGCGGAGGCGCCGGCAGGGATGCGTCTCATCGGACTCAAGGTCTCCTCAGGCTCCACGCGAGCGTGTCGGCACATTCTCGAGCGCCCTCGAAACAGAAGTCACATTAAGCACATCCGCAACAACAGGCACCTTTTGCACCGTACGTCACAACAGACGCTGAGGAAACTTTAGTAACAAATTACAACAATGTAATTGCGAATGGCGTTATCAAACAGTGATGTTTGAATTTGCGCTGGAAGAGTCAACCCCTCAATCGGAGCTGATGGACGCTGCGTCCGATACCTCTATCCGTTTGCCGCGGTTCTGCAATACGCGGGTGCCAATGGCGCCGATAACGACCACTAAGACCAGCACAATCGTGAATGGCGTCCAGGGAAAGTGAGTCGCCGTCAACTCGCCCAGGAAATTCTCCGAAGATTGCACGGGATTCCCGGTCTTGGCCACGTCCTGGCCGGCTTCCAGCGTCACCCGATCGAACTCCGGGCTGTAGGTTCCGGCGAAGGACGGACTCAACGTGAGCACCGTCGAGCCCGGGTTCGCCTCACCCACCGCGGTGGCGATATCGCGCAACGGCATCTCGATCGGCGGGTTGACGTCGATGACGACGATCTTCAGGTCGATCCCCTCGTCACGGGCATTCTCGACGACCTGTCGCAACGCAGGCACGTCCGCCTGACTGGCGGGCGGCACACTGACGCCGTCGTCGGCCACGTCGGCCTTGACCTGCTCCATGTCGACCTCCGGCGGAATGTAGGCCGGAAAAAACGGGACCTGGAGAGGGATCGAGTGCGGTCCGGTCACAGCAGCACCGTACGCGACCACCGCCCGGCATCGGCCGGGGCGACACGATTTTTTTCCACCGCGTGCAGTCATCCGGGTGGCACCGTCCGCACGAGAGGACAAGACTGGAATGTGACGACCCAAATACCGTCCCTGTCTTGCAGGACAAGCGTACTGTTAAGATTACGAGCGCCGCTGACACAGCCCGTCGCGGCGATGATCAAGCCGGGAGTTGATGTGAGCAGCAAGAATTCGTCCCTGAACTCGTTCGAAGCGCACGACACGCTCGAGGTCGGTGACAACAGCTACGAGATCTATCGACTCGACGCGGTCCCCGGAACCGAGAAGCTCCCCTACAGCCTCAAGGTTCTCACTGAGAACCTGCTGCGCACCGAAGACGGCGCGAACATCACCAAAGACCACATCGAGGCGATCGCGAACTGGGATCCATCCGCCGATCCGAGCGTGGAGATCCAGTTCACCCCCGCCCGCGTGGTGATGCAGGACTTCACCGGTGTGCCCTGCATCGTCGACCTGGCGACGATGCGCGAAGCCGTCGGCGAACTCGGCGGCGACGCCGAGAAGGTCAACCCGCTGGCCCCTGCCGAGTTGGTCATCGACCACTCGGTGATCGTGGACGTATTCGGCAACGCGGGCGCCTTCGAGCGCAACGTCGAGATCGAGTACGGCCGCAACGGTGAGCGCTATCAGTTCCTGCGCTGGGGCCAGGGCGCATTCGACGACTTCAAGGTGGTGCCGCCCGGCACCGGCATCGTGCACCAGGTCAACATCGAGTACCTCGCCCGGACCGTGATGGTGCGTGACGGCGTCGCCTACCCCGACACCTGCGTCGGCACCGACAGCCACACCACCATGGTCAACGGCCTCGGGGTGCTGGGCTGGGGTGTCGGCGGCATCGAAGCCGAGGCTGCGATGTTGGGTCAGCCGGTTTCGATGCTGATCCCGCGCGTCGTCGGCTTCAAGCTCACCGGTGAGATCAAGCCGGGTGTCACCGCCACCGACGTGGTCCTGACCGTGACCGAGATGCTGCGCAAGCACGGCGTGGTCGGCAAGTTCGTCGAGTTCTACGGTGCCGGTGTGGCCGAGGTGCCGCTGGCCAACCGCGCCACCCTGGGCAACATGAGCCCCGAATTCGGTTCCACCGCAGCGATTTTCCCTATCGACGAGGTCACCATCGACTATCTCCGGCTGACCGGCCGTACCGAGGAGCAGCTGGCCCTGGTGGAGGCATACGCCAAGGTGCAGGGCATGTGGCACAACCCGGAGAAGGAGCCCGTCTTCTCCGAGTACCTCGAGCTCGACCTCGGCGACGTGGTGCCGTCGATCGCCGGCCCCAAACGCCCCCAGGACCGAATTCAGCTGTCCGACGCGAAGACCGCGTTCCGCAAGGACATCCACAACTACGTCGAAGAGAATCACCCCGCGGAATGCTCCAAGCTCGACGAGGCCGTCGACGAGTCGTTCCCCGCCAGCGATTCGGTTTCGCTGTCCTTCGCCGATGATGACGCGATCGATGTCGTGCACTCCGCGGCG
>NZ_JBAUJR010000367.1:0-22497 GCF_049683935.1 Mycobacterium sp.
CCCAGGACCGAATTCAGCTGTCCGACGCGAAGACCGCGTTCCGCAAGGACATCCACAACTACGTGGGAGGAGAGGCAGAGACTTCCGTCCAGACCAAGCTCGACGAGGCGGTCGACGAATCCTTCCCCGCGAGTGACTCGGTGTCGCTGTCGTTCGCCGATGACGGGGAGACCGACGTACGACCGTCCGCGGCGAACGGCTCACAGGGCAGGCCCAGCAAGCCCATCACGGTGAAGTCCGACGAGCAGGGCGAGTTCGTCCTCGACCACGGTGCGGTCGTCGTCGCGGCGATCACCTCGTGCACCAACACCTCCAACCCGTCGGTGATGCTCGGCGCTGCGCTGCTTGCCAAGAAGGCCGTCGACAAGGGCCTGACGACCAAGCCGTGGGTCAAGACGTCGATGGCGCCGGGTTCCCAGGTGGTCAGCGACTACTACGACAAGGCTGGGGTGTGGCCATACCTGGAGAAGCTGGGCTTCTTCCTGGTGGGCTACGGCTGCACCACGTGCATCGGCAACACCGGCCCGCTGCCCGAGGCCATCTCCAAAGCCATCAACGACAATGATCTGTCGGTCACAGCGGTGCTGTCGGGCAACCGCAACTTCGAGGGTCGCATCTCCCCCGACGTGAAGATGAACTACCTGGCGTCACCGCCGCTGGTGATCGCCTATGCGCTAGCCGGCACCATGGACTTCGACTTCGAAGTCGACCCGCTCGGACAGGACGACGACGGCAACGACGTCTTCCTCAAGGACATCTGGCCTTCGCCGAAAGAGATCTCCGACGTCATCGCGAGCTCGATCAACCAGAAGATGTTCTCCGACAGCTACGCCGACGTCTTCCAGGGCGACGAGCGCTGGCGGTCGTTGCCGACACCGGACGGCAAGACCTTCGACTGGGATCCGAAGTCGACGTACGTGCGCAAGCCTCCGTACTTCGAGGGAATGCCCGCGGACCCGGACCCGGTCAGCGACATCAGTGGCGCCAGAGCGCTTGCGCTGCTCGGTGATTCAGTCACCACCGACCACATCAGCCCTGCAGGCAACATCAAGCAGGGCACGCCGGCGGCGGAGTACCTCGAGGCCAACGGCGTGGACCGCAAGGACTACAACTCCTACGGTTCCCGACGCGGCAACCACGAGGTGATGATCCGGGGCACGTTCGCCAACATCCGGCTCAAGAACCAACTGCTCGACGACGTCTCCGGTGGCTACACCCGTGACTTCACCCAGGATGATGCACCGCAGGCGTTCATCTACGACGCGGCCCAGAATTACGCCGCGCAGGGGACGCCACTGGTGGTGCTCGGCGGCAAGGAGTACGGGTCGGGCTCCTCCCGGGACTGGGCGGCCAAGGGCACCAGCCTGTTGGGTGTGCGTGCGGTGATCACCGAATCGTTCGAGCGGATCCACCGCTCGAACCTGATCGGCATGGGCGTCATCCCGCTGCAGTTCCCCGAGGGCGAGTCCGCCGCCAGCCTCAAACTGGACGGCACCGAGGTCTACGACATCACCGGCATCGAGGAACTCAACAACGGGAAGACGCCGAAGACGGTCAACGTGAAAGCCACCAAGACCGATGGTTCGGCGATCGAGTTCGACGCGGTGGTCCGCATCGACACTCCCGGCGAGGCCGACTACTACCGCAACGGCGGCATCCTGCAGTACGTGCTGCGCAATATGTTGAAGTCCTGACAGGTGCCCCGGGTCACCGACGATCACCTGGCGGCGCGCCGTCGCCAGATTCTCGACGGCGCCCGGCGGTGCTTCGCCGAGCACGGGTACGACAGGGCGACCGTGCGACGCCTGGAACAGACGATCGGGCTCTCGCGCGGCGCGATCTTCCACCATTTCCGCGACAAGGACACGCTGTTCTTCGAACTGGCGCGTGAAGACGCGGAACGAATGGCGGATGTCGCGACGCGCGAGGGGCTGATCCAGGTGATGCGGGAAATGCTCGCCGCGCCGGAACAATTCGACTGGCTGGCCACCAGGCTGGAGATCGCCCGGAAGCTCCGCAACGATCCGGCATTCAGCCGGGGGTGGGCCGAGCGCTCCGCCGAGTTGTCGACAGCCACCGCGGAACGACTACGTCGCCAGAAGCAGGCCGGCAGGCTGCGCGGTGACGTGCCCGACGAGGTGCTGCGCACCTACCTCGAGTTGGTACTCGACGGCCTGGTGGCGCGGCTCGCCTCAGGCGACGACCCGGAAAAACTCAGCGCTGTACTCGATCTCGTCGAAGCATCGGTCCGGCAGCAGTAGGTGTCACCGCCGCCCGCGGTGATTGGGTCCGCCCCGGCTGCGCATCGCCGTACCGGATTCACGGAGCATGCTGTGCACCGAGCCGTACGATCGACCCGTTGATGCCGCCAGTGACCTGATGCTCGCTCCACGCTCATACTCATTGCGGAGCTCGCTGACCAACTGATCCCTGGTCGTGCTGTCCATCTTCATCGAGACCTCCCGCATCTGGTTCCACGGCGGATACCCACCGTCGGAACCGTTGACACGCGATCACGCCAGCTCGATGAGGTCCCGGTAGTCATCGGACCAGAAGTCCTCGGTGCCGTCGGGCAGCAGCACCACCCGTTGCGGGTCAAGAGCCTCCGCAGCGCCCGGGTCGTGGGTCACCAGCACCACCGCCCCCTGGTAGCTGCGCAGCGCGTCGAGAACCTGTTCCCGCGAGGCGGGGTCGAGGTTGTTGGTGGGTTCGTCGAGCAGCAACACATTCGCCTTCGACGCGACCAGTCCGGCGAGTGCCAGTCGCGTCTTCTCGCCTCCGGAAAGCGTGCCCGCAGGCTGGTCGAGTTGCGCACCGCTGAACATGAACGCACCCAACAGACCGCGGAGATCCTGCTCACCAGTGTCGGGGGCGGCGTGGCGGATGTTCTCCCAGACCGAGGCCAACCCGTCGATGGTGTCGTGTTCCTGTGCGAAGTATCCGAGCTTGAGGCCATGACCGGGTTCGATCATCCCCGCATCGGGCAACTCGGTACCCGCGAGGATGCGCAGCAGCGTGGTCTTACCCGCACCGTTGAGGCCGAGGATGACCACCCGAGATCCCTTGTCGATCGCCAGGTCGACGCCCGTGAAGACCTCCAGCGAGCCGAACACCTTGGTCAGGCCCTTGCCGACCAACGGGGTACGGCCGCACACCGTGGGCGTGGGAAACCTGATCCGGGCTACCTTGTCGGCCACCCGCTCGTCGTCGAGCTCGGACATCATTCGCTCGGCGCGCTTCAGCATGTTCTGTGCGGCAACGGCTTTGGTGGCTTTGGCACCCATCTTGGCCGCCTGCGTGCGCAGCGCGGACGCCTTCTTCTCGGCGTTGGCGCGTTCCCGGCGCCGGCGTTGCTCGTCGGTTGCCCGGGCATCCAGGTATTTCTGCCAACCCATGTTGTAGACATCGGCCTCGCCGCGCACCGCGTCGAGGAACCACACCCGGTTCACGACATCGGCGAGCAGATCCACGTCGTGACTGATCACCACAAGACCACCGGCGTGGTTCTGCAGGAAGGTCCGCAACCACCCGATGGAGTCGGCATCGAGGTGGTTGGTGGGCTCGTCGAGGAGCAGCGTGGTGTCAGACCCCGAACCGGTGTCGGACGCGGCGAACAGGATGCGGCTCAGTTCCACCCGGCGACGCTGACCGCCGGACAGCGTCCGCAGCGGCTGGGTCAGAATCCGCTCCGGCAAACCCAGGCTGGCGCAGATCCGGCCGGCTTCACTCTCGGCGGCGTATCCCCCCAGGGCGGCGAAGCGCTCTTCGAGGACCCCGTAACGCTGGATCGCCTTGTCGCGGGTGGCGTCGTCGGCCACCTCGGCCATCAGCACCTGCTGCTTTTCCAGATCGGTGAGCAGAGTGTCCAGCCCGCGTGCGGAGAGCACCCGGTCGCGGGCCAGCATGTCGAGGTCACCCTCTCGGGGGTCCTGCGGCAGGTAGCCGACCTCACCGGTACGGGTGACGGTGCCCGCGTAGGGCTCGCCTTCTCCGGCCAGAATGCGCATGGTGGTGGTCTTGCCTGCGCCGTTGCGGCCCACCAGTCCGATCCGATCGCCGGGCTGAACGCGCAGCGCGGCGCCCTCCACCGACAGCAGCGTGCGCGCCCCGGCGCGGACCTCCAGGTCCGTTGCGGTGATCACGCTTGTCCACCTACCTACTTGTCGTCTGTGAAAACCGCGGGGCGCTTCTGAGCGCGCGCTGCGACCGCTTCTTCGAAGTTGCTGGTGAGCAAACGAATGTAGAGCTGTCCCAGACCCTCGGCCTGCATGTGCCCTTCCAGGCTTGTGGCGTCCAGTCCACTCCACAGCGTGCGTTTGGTCAACTCGATACCCGGTCGGGAGAACGACGCGACCCTCGCCGCCATCTCGAAGCAAACGTCGAGCAGGTCGTCGCCGGGCACCGCTCGGGACACCAGCCCGATCTGCGCGGCTTCGTCGGCGGCCACGTCCCGCCCGGTCAGCATCATCTCGAACGCCCGAGACGTGCCGATGGCTCGCGGCAACAGGAAGGACAGGCCGAGCTCGCTGGCCGTCAGACCGTTGTTGATTCCCGCCGCCCGGAAGTAGGCGGCGCTGGATGCGACCCTGATGTCACAGGCCAGCGCGAGGCACAGACCTCCACCGATGGCCGCGCCGTTGACCGCCGCGATGACCGGCTGGTGCATCTTGCGCAACGCCAGAATGACGTCGTCGAGCACTTCCATCGAGCGCAGGGCGAACGTCGGCCTGGTCAGGCCATCGACGTGGGGCACCGAGCCGGCCGACTTGTGGTCGGCGCCGGAGGAGAAACCTCGTCCCGCCCCGGTGAGCACGATGGCCCGCACCGAGTTGTCGACGTTCAACTCGTCGAGAACCCTCTTCAGCGGCACCATCACGTCGAACGCTATCGAGTTCATCCGCTCCGGGCGGTTGAGCGTCACCAGCGCGACGTGCGGATGAGGCCGGTCCACCAGTACCAACTGCGCAGGATGATCGTGAGCCGTCACGCCTGCACGGTATCCGGCGGCGGGTTTGGTGCTACGCCTGGCTCGGCGCCTCGCCGTCGTCCTGAGAGGCGACCGCGGCGTCGATGTCGAACTCCTTGATCTTCTGCACCAGGTCCTCCAGCGCTGCCGGCGGGAGGGCTCCGGCCTGGTTGAACACCAGTTTGCCCTTCTTGAACGCCATCAGCGTGGGGATGGAGCGGATGTCGGCCGCGGCCGCGAGCTGCTGCTCGGCCTCGGTGTCGACCTTGGCATGGACGACGTCGGGGTGCTTGTCGGCCGAAGCCGAGAAGGTCGGGGCGAATTGCCGGCACGGCCCGCACCAGGACGCCCAGAAATCGACCAACACGATCTCGTTGTCGTTGATCGTGTCGTTGAACTTGTCAGCGGTGAGATCTTGAGTAGCCACGAGAGAGTCAACGCTTCGTCGCGGTGCCGTGTTCCCCGCAACCGGGGCACATCACAGGGAGTACGCCTTCACCCAGTCGACCTTCATCTCAGCCTGGAACGGAGCCGTCGGGCTCGGATCTCCCGTCCACGGGTTGCCGACGGCGAGATTGAGGATCAGGTAGTGATCCCACTGTCCCGAGAACGGTGTCCAGTCGCCGCCCAACGCCTCGTACTGGGCCTGGGTCACGCGCCCGACCTCAACGCCGTCGACGTGCCAGATGATGCGGTCGGAGTACCAGTCCATGCCGTACTCGTGGAAGTCCTGCGACAGGTCCACCCCCAGGTCCGCACCGATGTGGTGCAGCTTGACGTCGACGGTGTTGTTCGCCTCCGACGGTCCGTGGATGTTGCCGGTCCACCATCTGCGTGATGCCGGGGTGCCCATGCCCGGTATCTCGACGATGTCGATCTCCCCCTGGCGGGGCCAGTCGTACTCATGGCCGGGCTCGAGACCGACCGACCAGAACGCCGGCAGCGTGCCCTGGGTGACGGGCATCTGGATGCGGGCCACCACTCGGGTGCCGACGCCGATCGACTGCTTGCCGAACGTGACCACGCGCGCGGACGTGTAGTTGTGCGGCGCGCCGAGACCATCCGGGGCGGCTTCCCGACGGGCTTCGACGACCAGGTTGCCCTCTGCGTCGACGTAGACGTTGTCGCCATCGGTGTAGTACTGGTTCTCCCCCGCGGACTGACCCCAGCGTCCGGTGTGCAGGCCCCAGTAGGTCAGCGCCTCCTCCATGCTGGAGAAATTCGTTTCCCACAGCAACGGGGGTTGACCGGGATTCGACGGCTGGGTCGGATTGCCCGGCTGCGGGATCACCACGTCACGGTAGATCCGGGACCGCACGCCCAGCCACCAGGTCGCGATGAACTTCGGCACCTCCGCGCCACCGTCGTCGACACCGAGCTTCGAGCTGCGGATACCGACGGAGTACAGCCAGTCACGCACCATCGACGTGAACGTCACCCTGGTGCTCGTCGCCGCGGCGATCAACGCCGTGTCGACCTCGTCTGCCGCGGAGGTCATCGTGCTGGTGGCGATCGTGGCGGTGGTGAGCGCAGCGGGCGCCGCCTCGGTTGATCGCACCGTGACCGGGGCCACGCTGTCATCGGTCATCTTGACAGGCTCCGAGGCCCTCTTAGCATCACGGTCTTCAACCACGACGGGCGCGGGCGGTCCGTCGCCCTCGTCGACTGCGGGTAGGGACGCGTCCGAGTCGGCGTCGCCGATGTCGTCGACGGTATCTCCGGTCTCGTCGTCGCTATCGCCTGTTTCCTCGACATCATCGGTATCGCCGGGATCGTCGACGTCGTCAGTGGTGTCACCGGTGGATTCGCCCACGTCGGGGGACTCGGTGTCGTCAGGGTCGTCTCCCCCGTCGTCCGCCCCGTGGGAGGTCGCCCTGTCGTCGCCGTCAGCTTCACGCTTCGACTCGCTGCGCGAGTCACGCTTGGCAACAGTGGTTTTCGGTCCGGAATTCGTTTCCGAGGATGTCGAGGCCCCGGCAGCGGCGGTGTCCGCGGGACTCGCGACTGCGATCGACGCTCCGGTCATGACCGCCGCACCCAGTCCGGCAGCCACCACCCCACCGGCTAACCAGTATTTGCCGCTGACTACGCGGGATTCACTCCGACGACCATTGCTCATCTGCATATCCATTTCTTCTGCCGGTAATCAGAAGGGAAAGCGAACATGAATTTAGACATCAGGTCAGCAGGACATTTGAGCGAACACACCAATTCACGACTGATGACTACGGTTACCATCCGCCACCGCCACCATCAGTGATTCACGGTCCCCGGTGGTCCCCTCCTCGCCCAGCGTGACGTCTGCAGCAAACGTTAGCCAATGCAAACCAAACACGCTCGTTTTCGCGCGAAAAGGCTCTTCAACGAAGAACAAATGGCCTGTGAAATCTGCTGTAACGGAAACGTTCTCGCCCGATTGCGGGCCATTCAGCGCAGGGATATTAGTTTGCCGAATTAACTCGAATAGAAGGCGTTCCTTCGCAGCATCGTTTGCTGTCAATAGTTTTCGGCCATCGCCACTTGCACGATGCCGCAATGTCACAATTGCCAGAAATCGCAGAAGCAACACCCGGCCGTGCCGCGCGACCGTGCGTCGGCGGCGCCTTATCTGCCGACGCCCCGCAGAACGTCACCCTGGTGCCGGGAACACACGCTGTCCGCGCTAGGCCACCGCGCGGTCGGCACCGGTCAACAGCGCCGCTTGCCGCTTGGGCCACCAGCACAACTCCAGTGCCAACGCGGCCAGGTAGAGGACAGAGGCGACGGCACTGCCCCACGATCCGAAAACGGCGTCCCAGACTGCCGCCACGCTCGCGCCGCCAAGGACGACGCCGAGAATCAAGCGCCACGGCCGGCGGGCTGCGGCCGCGGCGTGCAATCCCCGGACGTAGGCGACCGCTGGCTGGGCCAGGCGCTCGTTCCCGACCGGTTCGCCCCGGCGGACAGCGCGGACGACCTGGACCCGCTCATCACCGGTGAGTTGCTCGGCCGCCGGCCAATACCGCACCATCCGGCGCGAAGTCCAGACGCCGGAGAAGGCGCCGACGACCACGAAGACGATCGCTCCTACAACGGGGACGCCCGAGTCCAGCCAGGCCATCGAACCCAGACAGATCCCCATCGCTCCGCCGACCGCCACCGCCCGGCGAACGCACCCGCCACGCCAAACGAACGCCGGGACTGTCAGCACATGTTGATTGTCAGCGGTAACCGAGCCAACCGGGACTCAGACGGTGAAGCCGAGTGCCCTGAGTTGCTCGCGCCCGTCATCGGTGATCTTGTCCGGACCCCACGGCGGATTCCACACCCAGTTGATCTTGATCTCGTTCACCAAGCCGGCACCGACCAGAGCGCTGCGGGACTGGTCCTCGATGACATCCGTCAACGGACACGCAGCAGAGGTGAGGGTCATGTTGATCAGTGCCACCGGACCGGTGTCACCATCCTCCACGTCCACGCCGTAGACCAGGCCGAGGTCGACGACGTTGATCCCGAGTTCGGGGTCGACGACGTCGCGCATGGCCTCCTCGATGTCGGCGAGCAGTTCGTCGTTTGGTACTGCCGTATCACTCATCAGTTCTCCTCATGACCGTTCGACGTGTGAGCCTCCGCCAGCGCGGCCTTGAACGCTGTCCAGCCCAGTAACGCACACTTCACCCGTGCCGGGTATTTCGAGACGCCGGCGAACGCCACCCCGTCGCCGAGCACATCCTCGTCACCCGCGATACTGCCGCGCGAGGACACCATCTCCGAGAAGGCGGCGATCGTCTCGAGTGCGTCACCGACGCTCTGCCCGATCACCTGATCGGTCAGCACCGAGGTTGACGCTTGACTGATGGAACAGCCTTGACCGTCGTAGGAGATGTCCGTGACCGTCCCTCCGTCCTCGGAAAGCGCCACCCGCAGCGTGACCTCGTCACCACAGGTGGGGTTGACGTGGTGGACCTGCGCGGCGAAAGGTTCACGCAGTCCGCGGTGGTGCGGATGCTTGTAGTGGTCCAGGATGACTTCCTGGTAGATCTGCTCTAGTCGCATCGTCAGTCGCGACCGAAGAACTCGACGGCACGGCGCACCCCGGCGATCAGCCGATCGACCTCCTCGGCGGTGTTGTAGACCGCAAAGGACGCGCGCGCCGACGCGGCGATCCCGAACCGCCGGTGCAGCGGCCACGCACAGTGGTGACCGACGCGGACCGCCACCCCGTCATCGTCGAGAACCTGCCCGGCGTCGTGCGCATGCACACCGTCGACCACAAACGACACCGGCGAACCGCGATCCTCCATCGATGTGGGTCCGATGATCCGGACACCCTCGATACCCGACAACCCGGTCAGCGCGGCAGCGACCAACTCGGCCTCGTGCTGCTGCACCGCAGCCATCCCGATGTCCTGCAGGTACCGGGCGGCCGCGCCGAGGCCGACGACCTGAGAGGTCATCGGAGTCCCCGCCTCGAACCGCTGCGGTGCCGGCGCGTAGGTGGTGGACTCCATCGTCACGGTCTCGATCATCGACCCGCCGGTCAAGAACGGCGGCAGCTCGTTGAGCAGTTCGCCGCGGCCGTACAACACGCCGATCCCGTTGGGGCCCAGCATCTTGTGGCCGGAGAACGCCGCGAAATCGACATCCAGTTCGTGGAAATCGACCGGCTGATGCGGGACTGACTGGCACGCATCGAGCAACGTCAGTGCGCCGACGGCCTTGGCCCGCGCCACCAGTTCGGCCACCGGAGCGACGGCGCCGGTGACGTTCGAATGATGGCTGAAGGCAACCAACTTCACCCGGTCATCGAGGTCGATCGAGTCGAGGTCGATGCGTCCGTCGTCGGTGACGCCGAACCAGCGCAATTCCGCGCCCGTCCGCCGGCAGAGCTCCTGCCACGGGATCAGGTTCGCGTGGTGCTCGAGCTCGGTCGTGACGATCACATCACCGGGACCGACCGCTGATGCGAATCGCTCGTCGCCGATGGCGTACGAAACGAGATTGATCGCCTCGGTGGCGTTCTTGGTGAACACCAGCTCATCCGTATGGGCACCGACGAACGCCGCGATGTCGGCGCGGCCGTGCTCGTAGGCGTCGGTGGCCTCCTCCATCAGCTGGTGGGCTCCGCGGTGCACCGCACCGTTCGACGTGACGAGGAAGTCACGCTCGGCGTCGAGCACCTGCACGGGGCGCTGCGAGGTCGCACCGGAATCCAGATAGGCCAGTTGGCAGCCGCCGCGCATCACCCGATCCAGAATCGGGAAGTCCGACCGGATCCGGGCGATCTCCGTCCGTTCCAGTGAGCCGCTGACGGTCGTCGTCATCTCTCGGGATCCCTCCTACGAGGCCGGTGCGGCCTGCGTGAAGCGCTCGTAGCCGTTCTCCTCGAGTTCGTCGGCCAACTCGGGACCACCGGACTGGATGATCCGTCCGCCGAAGAACACGTGCACGAACTGGGGCTGGATGTACCGCAGGATGCGGGTGTAGTGGGTGATCAGCACGACGCCGCCGTGCTCGGTCTCGGCGTAGCGGTTGACACCCTCGCTGACGACCCGCAGCGCGTCGACGTCCAGACCCGAGTCGGTCTCGTCGAGGATGGCGATCTTCGGCTTGAGCAAGCCCAGCTGCAGGATCTCGTGGCGTTTCTTCTCGCCGCCGGAGAACCCTTCGTTGACGCTCCGCTCGCTGAAGGACGGATCGATGTCGAGGTCGCCCATCGCGCCCTTGACCTCTTTGACCCAGTGCCGGAGCTTGGGAGCCTCACCGCGGACCGCGGTCGCGGCGGTCCGCAGGAAGTTCGACATCGACACGCCGGGCACCTCGATGGGGTACTGCATCGCGAGGAACAACCCCGCGCGAGCCCGTTCGTCGATGCTCATCTCCAGCACGTCCTGGCCGTCCAGCGTGATCGATCCGGAGGTGACGGTGTACTTCGGATGGCCTGCGATCGCATACGACAACGTCGACTTGCCAGATCCGTTGGGGCCCATCACCGCATGGGTCTCCCCCGAACTCACGGTGAGGTTGACGCCCTTGAGGATCTCGATGTCGGCACCGCCCTCGGCGGAGACGACGGAGGCATGCAGGTCTTTGACTTCAAGTGTGGTCATGTCAGCTGTTTCTCGATTCGGTGATCGCTAGTTCTCTCTCGATGGCTTCGGTGAGGCGCTCGCGTACGGCGGGCACGGCGATCTTGGCGATGATCTCGCCGAAGAAGCCACGAACCACCAGGCGACGGGCCTGCGGCTCCGGGATGCCGCGAGCGCGCAGATAGAAGAGCTGCTCGTCGTCGAAGCGCCCTGTGGCACTTGCGTGTCCGGCGCCGGCGATCTCGCCGGTCTCGATCTCGAGGTTCGGCACCGAGTCGGCACGGGCGCCGTCGGTGAGCACCAGGTTGCGGTTGACCTCGAATGTGTCGGTGCCGGTGGCCTCGGCCCGAATCAGCACGTCGCCGATCCACACGGTGTGTGCATCGGGCAGCGCAGAGTCCGGATCACCCTGCAGCGCACCCTTGTACAGCACATCGGACTTGCAGTTGGGATGGGCATGGTCGACGAGCAGTCTCGACTCGAAGAACTGGCCGTCGTCGGCGAAGTACGTGCCCAGCAGCTTCGCGTCACCCCCGGGTGCGGTGAAACGCACCGTCGCCGAGGTCCGGACGACGTCGCCACCGAGCGTGACGTTGACGTGCCCGAGCACCGAGTCCTTGCCGAGGCGGGCATGGTGCGCACTCACGTGCACCATGTCGTCGGCCCAGTCGGCGATCCAGATCACCCCTAGTCCCGCCGAGTCACCGACGATGATCTCGACGTTGTCGGCGTAGGTCCCGCTGCCACGCAGATCCACGACGACGATGGCCCGCGCCATTTCCTCGACCCGGATCTGCAGGTGACCGTAGGCCACCGCGCCTTCGCCCGGACCGGTGACGGTGACCTCGATGGGTTCGGCCAATTCGGTCTCGCGCGGCACCGTGATCACCGTCGCGGAGGTGAACGACGAGAATGCCTGCGCGGCAACGCGGTCGGTGGGAACACCACCCTGGCCCAGTCGTTCGTCGCCCCGGCGCACTGTCTCCACGGTGACACCCGGGTGTTCGACGACCTGGATCTGCGCCTCGCCGGTGGCGGGCGCAGAGCCGTCGTGCAGACCGCGCAGCCGCTTGAGCGGCGTGAACCGCCACAACTCGTCGCGGCCACCGGGTACCTCGAAGGCGTCGACGTCGAAGGAGGCGAACAACTCACCCTTGTTGGCCCCGGCCAGTGCTGAGCCGGGGGTTTTGACGGCCGCCTCGGCAGCTTCGGTCAGATTCTTGGCACTCACTCAGCCGACCGCGCCTTCCATCTGCAGCTCGATCAGCCGATTGAGCTCGAGCGCATATTCCATCGGCAACTCCTTGGCGATCGGCTCGACGAAACCACGCACCACCATCGCCATCGCCTCGTCCTCGGTCAGGCCGCGGCTCATCAGATAGAAGAGCTGGTCGGCACTGACCTTCGACACCGTCGCCTCGTGACCCATCGTGACGTCGTCCTCACGGATGTCGACGTACGGATAGGTGTCGGAGCGACTGATCGTATCGACCAGCAGGGCATCACATTTGACGCTGGAGCGGGAGCCGTGGGCACCCTTGTTGATCTGGACCAGGCCGCGGTAGGACGCGCGGCCCCCGCCGCGGGCGACCGACTTCGACACGATGTTGGACGACGTGTTGGGAGCCAGGTGCAGCATCTTGGCGCCGGTGTCCTGGTGCTGGCCCTCGCCGGCGAATGCCACCGAGAGCACCTCGCCCTTGGCATGCTCACCGGTCATCCAGACCGCCGGGTACTTCATGGTGACCTTGGAACCGATGTTGCCGTCGACCCACTCCATGGTGGCGCCGGCTTCGGCGCGGGCCCGCTTGGTGACCAGGTTGTAGACATTGTTCGACCAGTTCTGGATGGTCGTGTAGCGGCAACGTCCGCCGGGCTTGACGATGATCTCCACGACCGCCGAGTGCAGCGAGTCGCTCTTGTAGATCGGCGCGGTGCAACCCTCGACGTAGTGCACATAGGCGTCTTCGTCGACGATGATCAGCGTCCGCTCGAACTGGCCCATGTTCTCGGTGTTGATCCGGAAGTACGCCTGCAGTGGGATGTCGACGTGCACTCCCTTGGGCACGTAGATGAACGACCCACCGGACCACACCGCGGTGTTCAGCGCGGAGAACTTGTTGTCACCGGCCGGGATGACCGTGCCGAAGTACTCCTTGAAGATCTCCGGGTGTTCCTTCAGCGCCGTATCGGTGTCGAGGAAGATGACGCCGAGCGCCTCGAGATCCTCGCGGATGGAGTGATAGACCACCTCGGACTCGTACTGGGCAGCCACCCCGGAGACCAGTCGCTGCTTCTCCGCCTCGGGGATGCCGAGCCTGTCGTAGGTGTTCTTGATCTCGGCGGGCAGGTCATCCCATGTGGCGGCCTGCTTCTCGCTGGAGCGCACGAAGTACTTGATGTTGTCGAAGTGGATGCCCTCGAGATCGGAACCCCAGTTCGGCATCGGCTTCTTACCGAAGGTGCGCAGCGCCTTGAGCCGGATGTCGAGCATCCACTCGGGCTCGCTCTTCTTCATGGAGATGTCGCGGACGACCGCCTCGGACAATCCGCGCTGTGCACTGGCGCCCGCGACATCGGAGTCGGACCAGCCGTAGCCGTACTTGCCCAGGGAGGCAATGGTCTCCTCCTGGGTGAGCGGCGTCTCCGGTGTGAGTGTCATGGCGACACACTCCTTTTGCTCTTGTGGTGGCTCCGGCTCGGGCTGTGCCGGAGGTGTTTCTGCTGTTGGCTGCGGCTAAGCCTTGGCCGCGGACAGTGGGACATGGGTGGTGCAAGCGCAGTCACCGTTGACGATGGTCGCCAGCCTCTGAACGTGCGTACCCAGAATCTCGGCCATCGCCTGCTGCTCGGCCTCACAGAGCTCCGGGAATTCCTTCGCCACGTGCGATACCGGGCAGTGATGCTGACAGATCTGTACACCCCGGGCAGGCCCGCCCACCTGGGTGGTGGTGGTGGCGTAGCCGGCGTCGGTCAGCGCGCCCGCGATCCGGTCTGCAGCGGCCTCGACCTCGTCGCCGGTTTCAGCGCCGGCCACCGGCTCGACTCCGGCGAGGATGGCGTCGATGCGACCGCGCGCGAACGTCCGGATGGCGTCGTCACCGCCGAGCTCACGCAGTTGGCGCATCGCCGCAGAGGCGAGGTCGTCATAGGTGTGCTCGAGCTTGGCCCGGCCCTCTGCGGTGAGCTGGTAGCGCTTCGCCGGCCGTCCCCGACCCTCCTGCTGCCACGCAGCGGCGGCGTTGGCTTTAGCGTCCCCGGCGTCGATGAGAGCGTCGAGATGCCTGCGCACGCCTGCGGCGGACAGGCCGAGACGCTCGCCGATGCTTCCTGCGGTGATGGGGCCCGACTCCAGCAGGAGCCGGATGATCGTCGTCCGGGTGTCTCCGTCAGCGTGCGCGGACTGCGGTGCAGTCGGGCGTGCAGCCTGTGGACGGAATTTCACAACACCAGTGTGACGCAATTCCGAAATCGGGTCCAGCAAGGGCACCCTTATCTGGCGCTGTCATGTTACTCACACCCAGTTGCCCTGGATTGACGGGAATATCCGCCCGCTACGCTGCCTTTTGTGGCAGCCCGCCTACGTTCCCTCAGCACGTCGATCGCCGGTTGGCACGGTGATGAGCGAACGGTCGGCAGTCCACTCAACGACGCCGAGCTCATGGCGATGCGCCGGACGCGTCTTTTCGGCGCGACCGGCACCGTACTCATGGCCCTCGGCGCGCTCGGTGCCGGCGCCCGCCCCGTCGTCCAGGATCCGACGTTCGGGGTTCGGCTGCTCAATCTGCCCTCACGCATCCAAACAGTGTCGCTGACGATGACCACCACGGGCGCGGTCATGATGACGCTGGCGTGGCTGATGCTGGGGCGGTTCGCGCTGGGCAAGCGGAAGATGACCCGCAGCGATCTCGACCGCACGCTGTTGCTGTGGGCGCTGCCGCTGCTGATCGCGCCGCCGATGTACAGCAAGGACGTCTACTCCTACCTTGCGCAGAGCGAGATCTCACTGCAGGGCAACGACCCGTACCTCGTCGGCCCGGCCCCCGGACTCGGCCTCGACCATGTCTTCACCCTCTCGGTGCCCAGCCTGTGGCGGGAAACCCCAGCGCCCTACGGTCCGCTGTTCCTGTGGATGGGGCGCGGCATTTCCGCTGTGACCGGCGAGAACATCGTCGAAGCCGTTCTGTTCCACCGCGTCATGGTGTTGCTCGGGGTCGGGATGATCGTATGGGCCACCCCGCGGTTGGCCCGACGCTGCGGTGTGGCCGAGGTGAGCGCTCTCTGGCTGGGCCCGGCCAACCCACTGCTGTTCATGCACCTTGTCGCCGGTATCCACAACGAAGCACTGATGCTCGGGTTGATGCTGGCAGGCACCGAGTTCGCGCTGCGCGGCATCGATGCCGCGGCGCCGCTCATCCCGCGTCCGCTGACCTGGCCACGGGACCGCAGCCAGTGGGGCCGGTGGTATCCGATGGCGATGCTGCTGACGGGCGCCGTGCTGATCACCATGTCCTCACAGGTCAAGCTCCCGGGGCTACTGGCCCTGGGGTTCGTCGCGATGGCCCTGGCCTGCCGCTGGGGTGGCACCGTCAAAGCGTTCTTCATCGCGGGCGGGTCACTGGCTACGGTGTCCCTGGCGGTGATGGCGGCGATCGGTTGGGCCAGTGGACTGGGGTTCGGCTGGCTGTTCACCCTCGGCACCGCCAACGTCGTCCGAAGCTGGATGTCCCCGCCGACGCTGTTGGCGCTGGGCACCGGTCAGGTCGGCATCCTGCTCGGCCTCGGCGACCACACCACCGCGGTGCTCGCGCTGACCCGTGCGATCGGCGTCAGCCTGATCGCGATGATCGTCACCTGGCTGCTGTTCGCGGTGCTCCGCGGCCGCCTGCACCCTGTCGGCGGCCTCGGGGTCGCGCTCGGAGCGACCGTGCTGCTGTTCCCGGTCGTGCAGCCGTGGTACCTGCTGTGGGCGATCATTCCGCTCGCCGCGTGGGCGACCCGGCCGGGATTCCGCGCGACGGCGATCGCCGCCACCCTGTTGGTCGGGATCTTCGGCCCGACGGCCAACGGCGACCGGTTCGCGCTGTTCCAGATCGTGATGGCGACGCTGGCCAGCCTGGTGATCGTGCTCGTCCTGGCCGCGCTGACGTACCGACGCCTGCCCTGGCGCCCGGTTCCCGAACCCGCGGTGGATCCACCCCCGCCACCGGACCCACCCACTGTCCGGTCCGACGCCTACGCTGAGTCTCCGTGACCTCCCGTTCCGGTGCTGCCGTCCCGGTACTCCTACGTGGAGTGAGCAAGCGGTACGGATCGATGAACGCCGTGTCGGAACTGGATCTCGACGTCCAGGCCGCCGAGGTGTTCGCCCTGCTGGGACCCAATGGCGCCGGCAAGACGACCACGGTGGAGATGTGTGAGGGCTTTCTCAAACCCGACGGCGGCAAGATCGAGATCCTCGGTCTCGACCCCATCACCGACAACAAAGCGTTGCGGGCACGCATCGGGGTGATGCTGCAGGGCGGCGGCGCGTATCCGGCGGCACGTGCCGGCGAGATGCTCAATCTGGTCGCTTCGTACTCCGCCGATCCGCTCGACCCGCAGTGGCTGCTCGACACACTCGGGCTGACGGACTCCGTCCGCACCACGTATCGACGGCTGTCCGGCGGGCAACAGCAGCGTCTCTCGCTGGCCTGCGCCGTGGTCGGCCGTCCCGAGCTGGTGTTCCTCGACGAGCCTACGGCCGGCATGGATGCTCACGCACGAATCGTGGTGTGGGAGTTGATCGATGCGCTTCGACGCGACGGAGTGACGGTGGTGCTGACGACGCACCAGCTGGCCGAGGCCGAGGAGCTCGCCGACCGGATCCTGATCATCGACCGTGGCGTGGCGGTCGCCACGGGGACCCCGGCGGAACTGATGCGCAGCGGCGCGGAGAACCAGCTACGGTTCCGGGCGCCGCGGATGCTGGATCTGAGCCTGCTGGTTTCAGCCCTGCCCGAGAGTTACCGGGCGGTCGAGACCAGCCCGGGTGAGTATCTCGTCGAGGGACACATCGATCCGCAGGTGCTCGCCACGGTGACCGCATGGTGTGCCCGACTCGATGTCCTGGCCACTGACATGCGCGTCGAACAGCGCAGCCTCGAGGACGTGTTCCTCGAACTGACCGGCCGGGAGTTGCGCTCATGAGCAACCGCTTCGCACCGGGGACGTTCACCCCCGACCCGCGCCCGGCCGCGGTTCCGCAGATGCTGAACGCCCAGTTCGGACTCGAGGTGCGCCTTCTGCTGCGCAACGGTGAGCAGCTGCTGCTCACGATGTTCATCCCGATCACCTTGCTGGTGGGACTCACGCTGCTGCCGCTGGGTTCGTTCGGGGACAACCGGGCGGCGACGTTCGTCCCGGCGATCATGGCGCTGGCGGTGATCTCCACCGCGTTCACCGGGCAGGCGATCGCGGTGGCCTTCGACCGCCGCTACGGCGCCCTCAAGAGACTGGGGGCGACCGCCCTGCCCGTCTGGGGCATCGTCGCCGGAAAGTCGCTGGCGGTCGTCGCCGTGGTGTTCCTGCAATCGATCCTGTTCGGCGCCATCGGGTTTGCTCTGGGATGGCGCCCCCCGATCGCTGGACTGGCCCTGGGCGCCGCGATCATCGCGCTCGGCACCGCGGTGTTCGCCGCCATCGGACTGCTGCTGGGCGGCACCCTGCGCGCCGAGATCGTGCTGGCGATCGCCAACCTGCTGTGGTTCGTGTTCGCCGCCCTGGGCGCCCTGACGTTGGAAGGCGGCCTGGTTCCGTCCGGGCTGCAATGGGTGGCGCGGTTGACACCGTCGGGGGCGCTCACCGAAGCGCTGTCCCAGGCGATGATCCTCTCAGTGGATTGGTTCGGCCTGGCCGTGCTCGCGGTGTGGGGCGTCATCGCCGGTCTGGGCGCGCTGCGCTGGTTCCGCTTCACCTGAGGCGATCAGCTGCGGCAGCAGGTACTCCAACTGCCCGACCTCTTCGATGTTGTGCTTGACCCAGGCGTTCGCCTTGTGGTCGGGAAACCGCATGCGGATCAGCCAGTTGACCGGTCCCAGCAGCCGCGAGCGGGCACCGAGATCCATCACGGTGACATAGTGTGCGCCGTCATCGCCGGCCGACCAGGTGTGCTCGAGCTGAAACACCGGGATTCCCGCCACACGGAGCACCAGCCGGATTCCGGTCCGGTCGAGCTTCTCGACCCTGGCGACCTCATCGCTCAGATATTCGGGCTTGGCGCCGAACGCCTCGACCATGTGGAAACGCGCGCCCTCGCCGGCGCCGCCGGAGGGCGCCGGGCGCCACAACTCCCAGCGGATGTGGTCGATCGGATGCCACGCCTGGTAGCGGTCCACGGTCTTGCCGCCGTAGGTCATCGTGTCGCCGAGGTGGCGGAACCAGTCGAGCAGCATCGCCGGCGTCACACCCGCGAGCGGACGATGGTCGATCGTGATCCGGTGACGGCCGTGCGGCCTCTCGGTGAAGTCCACGGTGGCGGTGTCGACCGAGCGCAGCGGATACAGGACCGGAAGCGACGGGGTGTACATTTCTCCTCCTTCAAGATACGTTTGCGTATCCTATTAACCATGACGGTACGGCCCTGAAATAAGATACGCAAGAGTTTCTAAAGAGAATCGAGTGATGTTGACCACCACCAGACGACGCGGCGGGGAACTCGACGCGGCCATTCGGTCGGCAGTGCTCGACCTGCTCGCCGCGCACGGCCCCGATGGAGTCACGATGGAAGCAGTCGCGGTGGCCGCGCACACGAGCAAGCCCGTGCTGTACCGCCGATGGCCCGATCGGCGGGCACTGCTGCGGGACACGCTGATCGGCATCGCCGCCTCCTCGATCCCGACCCACGACACAGGCAGCTTCCGCAGCGACATGCTCGCCGTGCTGCGCGGCTGGGCCGACCTGTTCGACGGCGACACCGGGCCGTTGATGCGGTCGATCGTGATGGCGGTGGGAGCCGATCCGGAACTGGCGGCGACGTTTCACACCGACGTGATCGGTTCGCGGAAGGTCGAGATGAACGCGCTCATCGTGCGCGGTATCCACCGTGGTGAGGTCCGCCCCGACGTCCCTGTCGACATCGTGCGAGAACTCGGCCAGAGCGTGCTGTGGCACCGGCTGCTGGTCAGCGGCGACCCCATCACCGACGAGTTGGTGGTGCAGATCGTCGACGACATCCTGGCGCGGGTGGTGAAGCCGTGAGGTGCCCCTACTACAGCGCGTAGTTAGGCAGCCTCTACGATCGGAAGGTGCCCGTCGGACGACTCTTCCTCCGGCTCGTCGATCTGCTTCCGGAACCGAGCCTGCGCGTTCAGCGAATCGTCGCCGCGGCCGTCGTCCTGACCCAGGGCGGAATCGCCGTCACCGGTGCGATCGTGCGGGTCACCGCCTCGGGGCTCGGGTGCCCGACCTGGCCGCAGTGCTTCCCCGGCAGCTTCACGCCGGTGCCGCATGCGGAGGTGCCCGGTGTGCATCAGGCCGTCGAGTTCGGCAACCGCCTGCTGACCTTCCTGGTGGTGCTCACCGCCGCGGCCGCGGTGGTCGTCCTCATCCGCGCCCGCCGCCGGCGCGAGGTACTCGTGTACGCGTGGTTGATGCCGGCGTCGACGGTGGTCCAGGCCGTGATCGGCGGCATCACCGTGTTGACGGGGCTGCTGTGGTGGACGGTGGCCATCCACCTGCTCGCGTCGATGACGATGGTGTGGGTCGCGACGCTGCTGTTCGTCAAGGTCGGTGAACCCGACAGCGGGGTGCCGACGGCCCGGGTTCCCAAGCCGCTGCGGCAGCTGACCGTGCTCTGCGGGGTCGCCCTGTCAGCGGTTCTGGTGACGGGCACCATGGTCACCGGCGCGGGTCCGCACGCCGGGGACAAGAGCCTGGACAGACCCGTACCGCGGCTGCAGATCGAGATCACCACGCTGGTGCACATGCACTCGTCGCTGCTGGTGGCCTATCTGTCGCTGCTGGTGGCCCTGGGGTTCGCTCTGCTGGCCGTGCGCGCACCGAAGCCGGTGCTGACCCGACTCGGCGTCGTGGTGGCAGTAGCGGCGGCCCAGGGACTCCTCGGCACGGTGCAGTACTTCAACGACGTGCCCGCCGCGTTGGTGGCGATGCATGTGGCGGGCGCAGCGATCTGCACGGCGGCCACCGCGGCGCTATGGGCGTCGATGAGAGAACGGACCCAGCCCGAACCGGTCGAGAGCCGCCTCCACCCCTAGGGCGAACTGCCGCTGGCAGCGCCGGCGTTCGGTCGGGTCGAGCTGACGCCAGCCCAGAGACGGTTCGACCAGTTCCAGTTCCAGCACGCTGGGCGCGTCGGCGCCGCCGAGCACGTCGACGCGGGCATAAAGAAGGTCGGTGGTATCGATGTCCAGGTGGGCGGCCGCCGCGGCGAGCGTCGCATGGCCCACATCCCACAGCTCAAAATCCGGGTCGGCGGGCTCCAGTCGTTCTTCGGCGTAGGTGCCCGACGCGTCGAATCTCGGGGCGCTGCCGGGGGCCGGCAGGATCGGTCCCTTGGTGAAGGCGTGCGACGGGCGCCCGGACAGGAACACCAGTGCGGTCTCACCGTCGGCGACCCGTGGATCGTAAGGCTGCACCAGCACCGTCTGACCGTCAGCCTGCAGCGACGCGGCATGGGCAGCCGCCTGCGTGGCGTCCGAGAACCGCAGCGTCCCAATCGAACCCGCTCCCACCGCAGGCTTGACGACGAACTCCCCGGTCGGGATCCGCACCCGCTCCCCCGGGGCGAAATAGCTGCTCGGCACCGTCGGTAGGCCCGCCGCGGCGAGGTCGGCGAGGTAGCGCTTGTCGGTGTTCCAGGCGATGACCGAGGGAGAGTTCAACAGGCACGGGACCCGGCGGGTCCACTCCAGGAATTCGTCGAGTCGGTCGATGTAGTCCCAGGTCGCACGCAGGATCACCAGGTCCGAATCGAGTGCGGCCGGGTCGTCCCACGACAACCAGCGGGCATGCAGTCCGCGCCCGCGCAGTGCCTGCACGAGGCCGGCGTCGTCACCGTCGCCGTCGGGCAGGGCAGCGCACCCGGCGAGCACGATCCGGGGATGGAAGACGTCGGGGCGGGCATGCTTCATGACCCGATCGACTTTACCCAGGAAGCCGACTTCACCGAGGAGGCAAGATGGTGAGCATGTACGCCATCGAAGTCGCCGAGACCGGCGGGCCCGAAGTCCTGTCCTATGTCGAACAACCGCAACCCTCACCGGGTCCCGGACAGATACTGATCAAGGCCGAAGCCGTCGGCGTGAACTTCATCGACACCTACTTCCGGTCCGGCCTGTACCCGCGAGAGGTGCCGTTCGTCGTGGGCACCGAGGTCTGCGGAACCATCGAAGCGGTCGGCGAGGACGTGGCCGCGCTCACCGTCGGCGACCGGGTGGTGACCGCCCAGGGGTTCGGCGCCTATGCCGAATACTGTTTGGCGCCGGCTGATTTTGTCGCCTACGTGCCTGAGGGAGTGGCCCCGGACGTGGCAGCGTCGGCGCTCCTCAAGGGAATGACGGCCCACTACCTGATCAAGTCGACCTACCCGGTGCAGCAGGGTGACACCGTGCTGATGCACGCCGGTGCGGGCGGGGTGGGGCTGATCCTCACCCAGTGGGCCACCAGCCTGGCCGCGTCGGTCATCACGACGGTGTCCACCCCCGACAAGGCCGAGTTGTCCCGGCAGGCGGGCGCAGTCGCGGTGCTCGACTACCCGGACGATCCGCAAGCCTTCGGCGACCAGATCCGTGAGTTGACCGACGGCAACGGCGTCGCCGCGGTCTACGACGGCGTGGGCGCGTCGACGTTCGACGCCAGCCTGGCCAGTCTCGCCGTGCGCGGCACGCTGGCGTTGTTCGGCGCGGCCAGCGGTCCGGTGCCGCCATTCGACCCGCAGCGACTCAACGCCGCAGGTTCGGTGTTTTTGACCCGACCGAACCTGGCACACCACACCCGCACAGCGGATGAATTCTCCTGGCGGGCCGGCGAACTGCTCACCGCGATCGCGGACGGCACACTCACCGTCACGGTCAGCAACCGGTATGAGCTCCGCGACGCCGAGCAGGCCCACCGCGATCTGCAGGGGCGGAAGACCGTCGGGTCGGTGGTGCTGATCCCGTAACTGATGGGTTCGCCCGCCGACGGCGACGTTCTACCCTGGTCAGCGTGGCCGAGGACCTGATCGTGACGCGCACCCTGGTGGTGCCGGCGTCCGATCTGAGCGAACGCTTCTCCAGATCCTCCGGCCCCGGCGGGCAGGGCGTGAACACCGCCGACAGCCGGGTAGAGCTGTCGTTCGACCTCGCCCGCTCGTCCTCGGTGCCGGAGTGGTTGCGCGACCGGATGCTCGCCAAGCTGGGTAACCGTCTCATCGACGGTGTGCTGGTCGTGACGGCCAGCGAGCACCGCGCCCAACTCCAGAAC
>NZ_JBAUJR010000368.1:0-2385 GCF_049683935.1 Mycobacterium sp.
GGGTGGCGGCCTCCGCGGCGGAACGGCGCAAGCGCCGGCGCCGCCAGCAGGAGGACATCAAGGGCCGTGGCTACGCCGACGCCTATATGGATTACGAGGACGACCCGGACCGGGACGCCCCGCCGGAATCCGCACCGCGGGTCACCGCCTCGACGCGCGGTGCCGGGCCGATGGGCTTCGCCGGAACCGATTCCACCGGCACCGCCGAGGCCACCGGGCTGACCACCCTGGCCGGGGATTCCTTCGGCGGTGGACCCAAGAGCCCCATGCTGCCGGGGACCTGGGATCCGACCGCCGACGACAAGACCGACCCAGAAGATCACCACCACCACCACCACCGAAAGGAAAACCCATGAGCCTCTTGGATGCTCACATTCCACAGCTCGTCGCCTCGGAAGCCAACTTCGGGGCGAAGGCCGCCCTGATGCGCAGCACCATCGCCCAGGCCGAACAGGCCGCGCAGTCGTCGCAGGCCTTCCACATGGGCGAGTCCTCGGCGGCGTTCCAGGCGGCGCACGCCCGGTTCGTCGAGGTCTCGGCGAAGGTCAACGCGCTGCTCGACATCGCGCAGGCCAACATCGGCGACGCCGCCGGGTCGTACGTCGCCCAGGACGCCGCCGCCGCAAGCAACTACACCGGCATCTGATCCGGCCCGGACGACAGGAGAAGCACACACATGTCGCAGATCATGTACAACTACCCGGCGATGATCGCCCACGCAGGCGAGATGAACACGTACGCAGGGGCGCTGCACGCTGTCGGCGCCGACATCGCCAGCGAGCAGGCCGCGCTGCAGGGCGCCTGGCAGGGTGGCACCGGGACGACCTACCAGGCCTGGCAGGCGCAGTGGAACACCAGCTTGGAAGAGTTGGTCCGCGCATACCGCGCCATGGCGAACACGCACGAGATGAACACCACCTCGATGGCCGCCCGTGATCAGGCCGAGGGCGCCAAGTGGGGCTGATCAGGTCCAGTGCGCGCTAATGCCGTTGAGCTGACTGCCGAGGCGGCCTGGTTTCTCGCCGACATCCTGGGGGCCGGGAGTTTCCCGTGGGTGCTGGCCGTCACGCCGCCCTACAGCGACATGGCCCAGCGGCGGCAGTTCGAGGACGACCAGGTCCGGCAGCTGACCCGGATGGGGGTCATGACCGCTGACCGCACGGTCGAACCCTCGGTGGCGCAGTGGATTCGCCGGGTGTGCCGCCCTCGCCAGTGGCTCGAACTGAGGTTCGTCGCCGGTGGCGGCGCCATGCTGCGCGGCATCATCGCCCGGGACCCCGCGGGCACCGTCGTCGCCCTGCGCAGCGCCGAGGTGGTGACGTTCACCCGGATGGACATCGATCATCCGCAGGCGCTGGTGCCGGTGCTGGTGGCGGGCCTGTCCGGTCGGTCACCCGCGCGCTTCGAGGAGTTCGCACTGCCCGCTCGCGCCGGCGCCAAGGCCGACGAGCAGATCCGCGCGGGCGCCTCGGTGCGAGACATGCTGGACTACCTGGGAATTCCTTCGTCCGCGCGCCCTGTGGTGGTGGCCGCGTTCGAGGACAGACGCAGTTACGTGGAGATCGTGGCGGGCGAGCATCGCGACGGACACCGGGTCAGCACCGACGTCGGCGTCAGCATCGTGGACACCTCGGTCGGCCGTGTCCTGGTCAGCCCGTCCAAAGCCTTTGACGGCGAGTGGATCTCGACCTTCGCCCCGGGCGCGCCGCTGGCCATCGCCGCAGCTGTCGAACGGCTGACCGCCGCGCTACCCGACGGGCAGTGGTTTCCCGACCACGCCGTCACCAGAGACTTCGACGAACACCCGCACCAGAGAGAAGAACAATGTCAGAGCCCGCTGTGATCTCACCCAACAATGCGGTGATGCCGATCGTGCGCATCGCCGTGCTCTCCGCCACGATGGGCGACGACGGTGACACCGACGGTAGGGGCCGGCTCACCGAAGTCGCCCTACCGGCCGAACTGCCGCTTCGGGAGATCATTCCCGCGGTGCGGCGCATCGTATCGCCCATCGACGAGGCACGTGACGCTGCGGAGCTGCTGAGCCTGGCGCCGATCGGAGGGGCACCGTTCAGCCTCGATGCCTCACTCAACACCGTCGGCGTCGTTGACGGCGATCTGCTTGCGCTGCAGCCGGTTCCGGTGGGTCCGGCGGCGCCGCGCATCGTGGAGGACATCGCCGACGCCGCGATGATCTTCTCCACCGCCCGCGAACGCCCCTGGGGCGCTGCGCACATCAGGCGGGCCGCCGCCGCAGCCGTCATCGGGTTCGTCCTGATCGCGACCGCGCTGGCTGTCGCGCACCGCGTCGTCGCCGGTTCGCTGGGCGGGCTGTTCGCCGTCAGCGCCGTGGCGGTGGTCACGGTGCTCGGCGCACTCCTGAGC
>NZ_JBAUJR010000369.1:0-1968 GCF_049683935.1 Mycobacterium sp.
CTCGCAGCCCGGGCTTCCGGTGCAGGCCGACAACAGCAGCCAGGGAGAGTTCTCGTCGAAGATCAACCCTCGGGGGGCCAGCACACGAAGCGCGACGTCGGCGATGTCAGGGGCGAGGTCGAAGAGCAGGATCGACCGCCACGGGGTGATGGACATCGTGGTGTCGACCGCTGCCAGAAAGCGCGCCGTCTCGGCGTCGAGCACCCCGAGGGGGACGGCGGCTCCCAATGTCACCGGGCCGTCGGCCTGCTCGATCCACCCGACGGGCGGCCGGGTCTGCGGGGGCCACGTCCTGCCCGGGGTTGCTGTCGGTGTCAGCGGTCCGAGCAACAGCAGTGGATCATCGAGTTCGGCAGTCCGCCAGGCCTTTCCGCGGATGTCGAGGAACCGGTTCGCGACCGCCAACAGGGTGGCGACGACGTCGGCGAGATCGAGGCGCACCCCGGTGTCACGTCCGGCCAGCAGAAGTGCCGCGGTGTTCTCGTCGAGGGCGTGGATACCCGCGTCGGCCCCGAGACCGGAGATGTCGCCTCGTCCGTCGTCGATTCCGAACAGGAACCGGCCCGGCAACTGCGCGATCCGGTGATCGTGCTGCAACGCCGAGTCCAGCGCGACGACGATCGCTCGCACGTCGCATACGCCTCCGCTGCGGCCCGACAGCGGCGAGGCGACGATATTGCGCACCCGCTCATGGGTGGGGGAGGGCAGCAACCCCGCAGCGGCCAGGAGTCCGGCCGTGGAATCGGTGTCACGTACCCCGCGGATCTGCAGATTGCCGCGCGAGGTCAACTCCAGCGTCGACGAACCGAAATCAGTGGCGGCCAGCGCCACCGCCTCCAGCTGCGGGGCGGTGATCATCCCGCCCGGCAACCGGATGCGGGCCAACTCGCCGTCCGCGGCGCGGTGCGTCTGCAGCGCGCCCGGGCAGGCGTCGACCTCCCGTGCCCTCTCCACGGGTTTCACGCTACCCGGCCGGCGCGCGTGCAATCAGCTGGCGAGCCTCGGCGGGTTGACCACGGTCGAATATGTCGAGGCGTCGCCGGTGACCACCCGACTGCGTGCACCGTCGACGGAGATCGGGATGTCGCCGGCGAGCGTCACCCGGCTGAGGCGGCGGAAGTGATCGTCGTAATCGGACACCGCGTAGTGCTGGGTGGCCCTGTTGTCCCAGACCGCGAGATCGCCGAGCTCCCAATTCCAACGAATCGTGTTCTCGAGCTTGGTTATCCGTGATTGAAACAGCTCGAACAGGGCCGTCGACTCGGCCTGGCCGAGCCCGACGAACTGCTTGACGAAGCCGCCGAGCAGCAGGACGCGTCTTCCCGTCTCGGGATGCACCCGGACCACAGGATGCTCGGTTTCGTAGTAGTCGGAGACGAACTCCTCGCGGTACTCGCGTTCGGTGTCGGCCGGTTGAAGCAACCGGGTGTCGACGTCCGCCACGTAGTCGTAGGCATTGGTGTGGACTGCCCACAGCTTCTCTGCCAGGGCCCGCAGCGGGGCAGGCAACCGATCGTAGGCTGCCTCCGTCGAAGCCCAGGTGGTCGTCCCGCCGTAGGGCGGCAGTGCGACTGCGCGCAGTAGTGAGGCTTTCGGGATGCGATCGACGAATGTGACGTCGGTGTGCCAGCTGTTGGCCTTGTCGTAGCGCGAGTCGATCGGCAGCACCCGGACGCCTCGCGACGTCACCGTGGGGTGTGACCTCGTCGGTGTGCCCAGGGTGCGGGCGAACGCCAACTGCGATTCATCGTCGAGCGAATGCTGGCCGCGGAAGAAGAGCACTTTGTGCTCGAGCAGCGCGGCGTTGATCTGTGCCGCGGTACCGGCATCCACACTGTCGGCGATGTCGACCCCGTCGATGCGTGCACCGATGACCGCGCCGAGCTTGACGACCTGTAGCGATGGCATATGACCCACTTCCGGAGCGCTTCAGACGCCAGTGTGCTCCTATCGGCGACACTGCCCACC
>NZ_JBAUJR010000370.1:0-12936 GCF_049683935.1 Mycobacterium sp.
CTCGCCGCGCGCTGCACCTCGGCCAGCGTCACCCCGGCACCAACGTGCACCCGGCGCTCCACCACGTCCACCTCACCCACGCCGCCCAACCGCTCCGTCGAGAGCAGGACGTCGTCGTATTCGGGCACGGTGCCGGCCACCAGAGACGTCCGGCCGCCCTGCACGGTGACGCAGACACCGGTGTCGTGGCAGACGCGCAGCACCTCGGCGACCTCGTTTTCGGAGGCGGGACGCACCAGCGCACTGGCCCGGCCCCGATAGCGTCCGGTGTGGTCGACGCTGCGGCCGTCCAGCACATCGGGATCGACGCTCACGTAGGACGCACCGACAATCGTCGCGAGCCGTTCGGGGAGCGTTTCGGTCACCTCGTCGGTGTATCACATTCGGTCAGCGCCAAGAACGCCCCCAACTCCACCAGTCGATCCGGCGTACCGGGCAGATACTCGGTCAGCTGCGTCGAGCGCACGATCACCGCGAGGTACTTGGCTCGACTGACGGCGACGTTCAGCCGATTCCTGTTGAGCAGGAACGCGATTCCACGAGGCACGTCGTCGACCGACGACGCCGTCATCGACACGAACACCACAGGTGCCTGCCGGCCCTGGAACTTGTCGACGGTGCCTGCGCGCACATCACCGAGCCCTGCCGCGTCCAACTGCCGCCGTATCAGCGCGACCTGGGCGTTGTACGGGGTGACGACCAGTACGTCGTGCTGGGTCAGCGCCCGGGTGCCGTCCTCGTCGGTCCACGCCGCACCCAGCAGGCCGGCTGCCGCAGCGACGATCGCCGCGGCTTCTTCGGGGCTCTCGGTGGCGTTGCCGTCATGGTCGACGAGCAGTGCCTGCACTCCCGGCGCGACACCGTCGAGGTTTCGCGCGCTCGTGACCGCTTCGTGCGAGTGCAGCTTGCTGTCGTAGGACAGCCGCGACACCGCCGCGCAGACGTCGGGATGCATCCGGTACGAACGATCGAGGAAGTAGCCGCGTTCGGCAGGCAGTGTGCTGTGCCCGTCGACGAGCCAGGCCAGTGCGGAGCCGTCCACCGGCTCGGGATGCGTGCCCTGGCTGACCTGTGGCAGCTGCTGGGGGTCACCGAGCAGAAGCAGATTCTGTGCCGCCCGCGACACCGCGATGGTGTTGGCGAGGCTGAACTGCCCGGCCTCTTCGACGACCAGTAGGTCGAGGCTGGCTGCAGGAATCCTGTTGGCGTTGGCGAAGTCCCACGCGGTTCCACCGACGACGCAGCCGTCTTGTCCGATGAATTCGGCGAAGTCATCGGGCGCCAGCTCGGTCCAGCCTGTGCTGACGGTGTTGAGCTTCTTGCCGACCCGGGCGCCGTCCACTCCGGCTTTCAGCACGTCGCCGAACAGATTCTCCACGACCGCGTGTGCCTGAGCGACCACGCCGATGCGCCACCCGTGGGTGTTGACGAGCGTGGCGATCACCTTCGCGGAGGTGAAGGTCTTGCCGGTGCCGGGCGGTCCGTGCACCGCGAGATACGACGAGTCGAGATCGAGCAGCGCGCCGGTGATCACCGCCGCGGCATCGTCACCACGCGGCAGCGGGTCGCCGCTGATCGTGCGTGGCGGCGTGCGCAGCAGCAGATCGGTCATGGCGTCGGTGCGCAGTGCCGGCAGGCCGTCGGCGACGGTGGCCGCGGCGTCGCTGACGGCATCCTGCAACGTTTTGGTGCTGATCGGCGGGCCGGGGGTGAGCGCAAACGGCATCTGGGTGTGCGGGCCGCCGTCCTTGGGCTGCCGCTCACACACCACGACAGCGGTGGGCACGTCGGGGTCGTCGCAGTCGAGCACCGTCACCATGCCGAATCCCCGCCGATCCGGATCGTCGGCAAGACCGGCCGGTGAGGGTGGATCGTAGAGCGCGTACATCTCCCTGGTCAGGTCGCCGCTGGCGATCTCACCTGACAACCGGATGTGCCGCTGGGGCTTTCGGGCCCTCGGCGGTTGGTGCCAATCGGCAACGAGTTCGTGGTCCTCGGCGACGAACACGCCACCGCTGTCTGCCCATTCGTCGACCGGATTGTTGACCCGGTCGAAGTGGCCCCACCAGAACGGCTTGTCCTCACGTCTGTGGAAACCCTTGGCGGCGGCGAACATTGCGACCGCCACCTGTTCGCGGGTGCGTGCTTCGACGCCGTCGCCGGCGAACTTCGACAATTTCTTGTCGACGGCGTCGACCTCGACTGCGTCCGGTGTCGTGTCGTCGGTCACCACCACCGGGCCGCGTGGCGGTACCCCCGAATCGATGGCTCGCGCGACCAGCCAGTCACGCAGCCGATGAGTCGACCGGCAGTCGTAGCGGTTGTACTCCTCGATCTCCTTCAACACCGTCGCCGCGTCATCGGTGCGGCCCTCGTCGCGCAGCCCGCAGAAGCGGGCGTATTCGGTGATCGATGCGGTCGCCGTGGTGACCTCGCCACTTCGCAGCTCGTTGCCCATGTAGAGAGGCTCGAGCGACTTGATGCTGTAGTTCTCGCTGCCTACCCGAATACTCTTGCGTACCAGCGGATACAGATCGACCAGCACACCGTCGCGCAGCAGCGCGTCCACCTGGTCCTCGCCGACGCCGTAGCGTCCCGCCAGTCGCAGCAGCGTGCTCTTCTCATAGGCCGCGTAGTGGTAGATGTGCATGCCCGGAAACCGCTTGCGCCGTTTACGGACCATGGCCAGGAAGTCGACGAGCGCCTGACGCTCGCTGGCCCGGTCGTGCGCCCAGAACGGGGTGAATTCGTCTTTGGTGGTCAGCACTCCCCACAGGTATTCCAGCCCCCACTCGCGGCCGTCGACCGTCCACAGCGGATCGCCCTCGAAGTCGAAGAACAGATCGCCTCTGTCGGCGTCGGGCAACACCATCAGCGGCTGCGGATCGACGACCTCGTACGGAGGTTTGCCGTCGACCCGCTCTGCCACCTGCAGGCGCGCCTGCGCGGTGAGGGCGGTGACCACGCGAGCCGACAGTTCGGGAACCGGGCCGCGGTGCCCGGCGAGGTCGTGCACGGTGGTGATGTCCGCGTCGATCAGTCGGGCCCGCTGGCTGACCCGCATCCCGGCGACCAGCAGCAGGTCATCGTGGGCGCGGACCTGCACCTCACACTCGGGGCAGCGGAAGCAGGCGCGAATGTCGCCGTCCTCCCACGCCACCGGGCTTCCGCCGGCCAGATGGTCGTCGAACAACCGCTGCAGTGCCTCGCGGCGCGGCCGGTACACCGGGAGCAGTTCGTCGACGGGGTAACTCACGGCGGTTCCGTCGCCCAGCACCAGATCGACCTCGGGTGCCACCGGAACACCCGCCGCAGTCAGCGTGTCGGCGTAGGCCGCCAGTTGCAGCAGGGCCTCGACCTTGACCGAGCGGGCCAACTTGGTGTCTCGCAACCGGTAGCGCTGCCCGTCGGGGGTGTTCTCGATCAGCAGGAAGTCGGCGAAGCCAACGAATCGGCCGTCGAACATGGCGGCCTGGTAGATGGCCGGTGCGCGGTGTTCGATCGCCCCCAGCGTCTGAGCGGCAGCAGCCGTAAGACCCGCGACCGTGTACTCCGGCCGGCCGATGACCGTGATGTCACCGAACTCCGGCCGCTGCCGAAGTTCATCCAGGTGGCGCTGCTCGTGCTGGCCGCCGAGTTCGGCGGTGCGGCTGAGCAGTTCGTCGTCCGCCGACGTCGCGGGCCCCCATCCCAACCGGGCGTCGAACGAACGCAGCAGCGCGTACTCGCAGCGCGCGGCGGCGGCGAGATCGGAGGCGCTGTAGACGACGCGGACTTCTCCGGCGCCGTCGTCGGTGACGAACACTCAGTCACTGTAAGCGCACCCACCGACACCCCCGCCGCCCGCGGAAGCGCATTCCGGGTCGCTGCCGAGGTCCGATTCACAGCCAGGAACGCTATTCCGCGGACACTCAGCCGCCGGTGTTGCCGATCAGTTCCACCCCGCTGCCGTTCCAGCGGAACTTCACCACGCTGGCCAGCCCGGGCACGCCACCGGAGTACTGGAGCGCGACGGTGTCGCCGGTGGTCTGCGAGCTGTCCAGACCGTTGAAGCCGAAGGTGTCGGGCACACCCGTCGGGATGAACTTTCCGCGGTGGAACAGCAGCGCCCGGGTGTTGGGGTTCTCCGAGTTCGTGTTGGCCTTGATGATCACCGCCGACAGCAGCGCGCACTCGTTGTAGTTGCCGTCCAGCGGTTCGGGGTTCCAGGCCTGCTCGCTGCGGGGGTCGCGGGGCAGTTCGGACACCGCCCTGAGGATTTCCGGGGCGGCGAGGTCGGTCGCGCAGGGATCGTTGGCCGCCGGCGGGCCGGGTGCTGGGCCCGTCGACGGAGCCGGTTCCGGGATCGCGGGTGTGTCGGCCGTCGGAGATGCGCTGGTCGGTTCCGGTGTCTTCGACGCGGTGGAGTCGCCTGACCCGCAGCCCGCAACGGTCAGCGCGGCGACGCTCGCCACCGCGCCGAGGACCGCCGACCAATTCACAAGTGCGCACCGTACCGGCAGGCCGTGCGGCGTCCTGTGAGGCGCGCGGCGGGAAAGCCCGGCAACTGGCACTAGACTGCGACCTCGATGACGTCTATGAACGAGGAGCCGGAGAGCGGCGACCTGAGCTTTGCTGACCTGCAGATTCACCCCAAGGTGCTGCAGGCCGTTGCCGATGTCGGCTACGAGACACCCTCGCCCATCCAGGCGGCCACCATCCCGGCGATGCTGGCGGGCTCCGACGTCGTCGGACTCGCCCAGACCGGCACCGGCAAGACCGCGGCCTTCGCGATCCCGATCCTGTCGAAGATCGACACCTCGAGCCGGATCACGCAGGCGCTGGTGCTGGCGCCCACCCGCGAGCTGGCGCTGCAGGTCGCGGAGGCTTTCAGTCGCTATGGCGCGCATCTGCCCGTCAACGTGCTGCCGATCTACGGCGGCTCGCCGTACGGACCTCAGCTTGCCGGGCTCAAACGTGGCGCGCAGGTCGTGGTGGGAACCCCCGGCCGGGTCATCGATCACCTGGAGAAGGGCAGTCTCGACCTCTCGCACCTGGACTACCTGGTACTCGACGAGGCCGATGAGATGCTGCAGATGGGCTTCGCCGAGGACGTCGAACGCATTCTCGAAGGCACCCCGGAGTACAAGCAGGTCGCGTTGTTCTCGGCGACGATGCCGCCCGCGATCCGCAAGATCACCACCAAGTACCTGCACGACCCGGTGCAGGTGAGGGTCGAATCCAAGTCCGCAACCGCCGACAACATCCTGCAGCGCTACATCCAGGTGGCCGGCCCGCGCAAGATGGACGCGCTGACCCGGCTGCTCGAAGTCGAGCCGTTCGAGGCGATGATCGTGTTCGTCCGGACCAAGCAGGCGACCGAGGAGGTCGCCGAGAAGCTGCGGGCTCGGGGATTCTCCGCGGCGGCCATCAACGGCGACATTCCGCAGGCCGTACGTGAGCGCACCATCGCCTCGCTCAAGGACGGCAAGCTCGACATCCTGATCGCGACGGATGTGGCCGCGCGCGGACTCGATGTCGAGCGGATCTCGCACGTGCTGAACTACGACATCCCGCACGATCCGGAGTCCTACGTGCACCGCATCGGGCGTACCGGGCGCGCGGGCAGGTCCGGGACGGCGCTGCTGTTCGTCACCCCGCGTGAGCGGCATCTGCTCAACTCCATCGAGCGGGTCACCCGGCAGAAGCTCGTCGAGGGGCAGTTGCCGTCGGTCGACGACGTCAATGCCCAGCGGGTGGAGAAGTTCCGCGACTCGATCACCGAGGCGTTGACGTCGCCGGGAATCGAGTTGTTCCGCAAGCTGATCGAAGGCTACGAGCGCGACCACGACGTCCCGATGGCCGACATCGCCGCGGCGTTGGCGCTGGCGTTGCAGAGCCGTGACGGCGGAGAGTTCCTGATGAAGGAGCCGCCGCCGGAGAAGCGACGCGAGCGGGCCGACCGCCCCGGGCGTGACGACGGACCATCACGCAAGCCCCGCGAGCGTCGAAGCGATCTCGCGACCTATCGCATCGCCGTCGGCAAGCGGCACAAGGTCGCGCCCGGCGCGATCGTCGGCGCCATCGCCAACGAGGGCGGGCTGCACCGCAGCGACTTCGGGCACATCACCATCAAGGTGGACTACTCGCTGGTCGAGCTCCCGGCGAAGCTGTCCAGGGAGACGCTGAAAAAGCTGGAGCACACCAGGATCCAGGGTCAGCTGATCCACCTCGAACCCGATCGCGGGCCGAAGGCGCGCCGGCCGTCGTACTGAGGCCACCCGTCCCATGGCCGTATCCAGAGATCTCGATGCGCAGGGCGGCCTCGAGTCGGTCACCGCGACCGGGCGGGTCGATTCGCTCACCGGGATCCGCGCTGTCGCAGCGCTGCTCGTCGTCCTGACCCATGCCGCGTACACCACCGGCAAGTATCCGCAGGGCTATGTCGGACTGGTGTATTCGCGGATGGAGATCGGCGTGCCGATCTTCTTCGTGCTGTCGGGTTTCCTGCTGTTCTCACCGTGGGTGAAGGCCGCCGCCTTCGGTGGCACACCGCCGTCAGTGCGTCGCTACTCCTGGCATCGGGTGCGCCGCATCATGCCCGCCTACGCGGTGACCGTGATCGCGGCCTATCTCGTGTACCACTTCCGCACGGGCGGCCCCAATCCCGGGCACACCTGGGAGGGGCTGTTCCGCAACCTCACGCTCACCCAGATCTACACCGACGACTATCTGTTCTCGTTTCTGCACCAGGGCCTCACCCAGATGTGGAGCCTTGCCGTCGAGGTCGCGTTCTACGTGGTGCTCCCACTACTGGCTTACCTGCTGTTGGTCGTGCTGTGTCGACGGCGGTGGCAGCCTCGCCTCCTGCTGGCCGGGTTGGTCGCGCTGGCCCTGGTGTCGCCGGCATGGCTGGTCCTGGTGCACAACACCGACTGGCTGCCCGACGGTGCACGGTTGTGGCTGCCGGGCTATCTGGCGTGGTTCGTCGGTGGGATGGCGCTGGCGGCTTTACAGCCGCTCGGGGTGCGCGCCTACGCCTTGGCCTGCGTCCCGTTGGCGATCGTCAGCTACGTCATCGTGTCCACGCCGATCGCCGGAGAGCCCACGACCTCGCCGGCGGAACTGCGGGAGGGACTCGTCAAGACCGCGTTCTACGCAGTCATCGCCACGCTGCTCGTCGCGCCGTTGGCCCTGGGGGACAGGGGGCTGTACACCCGGATGATGGCCAGTCGGCCCATGGTGTTCCTCGGCGAGATCTCCTACGAGATCTTCCTGATCCACCTGATCCTGATGGAGTTGGTGATGGTCGAGATCGTGCGTTATCCGATCTACACCGGGTCGGTTTGGATGCTGTTCGGCTGCACGCTGGTGACGACGATCCCGCTGGCCTGGTTGCTGCACCGGTTCACCAGGGTGCGGTCGTAGGCGAGCCTGTCCCGCGACCATCGAGTTAGGTTAAGCTGGCCTAAGTTCTCAGCCAATCTCACCCGGATCGAGGGTTCATGTCGGACACGAAGCCGTCGCGTGGGTTCGCCGGCGCAGTGCTCAAGCTGCTGCGCGCAGGGGACTACGAGTTCACGGTCACCGCCAGAAATCAGGTCAGCGCGCACTATCTGCGGTTGAGTTTCGACGCCGGCGGCGTGCTGGCCGACCGGTCGCTGCATCCGACGATGTGGGTCCGGATGTGGTTCGCCGACGGAGACAAAGTGCACCAACGGGGCTACACGCTGGTCAATCCGGCGCCGGCCGACAACACCGTGGACATCGAGTTCGCGCTGCACGACGGCGTCGCGTCGCGCTGGGCCGAGCAGGCCCGGGTCGGCGACACCATCGAGGTCACCGTCCTCGGCAGCAACTTCGCGCTGCCCGACCCGCCCCCGGCCGGCTACGTCATCGTCGGCGACACCGCGTCCCTGCCGGCGATCAACTCACTGCTCGACGCGATCGGGGACGCGCCGGCCAAGGTCTTCCTCGAAGCGGCGCACGACGACGACAAGCAACTGCCTGTGTCGCGGGCCTCGGACGTGACGTGGGTGGACCGCAAGAACGCCGGCGAATCGCTGGTGCAGGCAGTGGAATCAGCGGCCTTCGACGCCGTGGATCACTTCGGCTGGGTGGCCTGCGACAACCGGACCACCCGCGCAGTCGCCAAGCTGCTCCGCGAGGACTACAACATCTCCCGCAAGGCGATCAAGGCTCAGGCCTACTGGGTGGCCTGATCGGCCTGCTGGCCGGGTACCACGATCGGGACGACGAACTCCTCGAGCATGCTGCGCTCGTCGGCTTCATCGTGGCCGGGGAACACCAGCAGTGACGTCATCACCCGCACCAGCCAGCGCGCCCGATGCTCGACCAGCGCCGGCTCATCGGGTCCGAGCGAGATCACGAACGCTTCGGTGAGCGCCTTGATGACCTGTGACTGTTCGGCCATCTCACCGCCGATCGGGCGCTGAGTGGTCGCGAACCACGATGCCAGAGCCGGGCTTTCGCGCACATTGCGCAACGACGACAACATGCCCTCGATGAGCCGTTCCCGCGGATCGACCACCGAGGTGATCTGGTCGGTCATCTCGCGGTAGAGACGATAGCTCTCGCGATGCACATACGCGGTGTAGAGCGCGTCGCGGTTCTCGAAGTAGCGGTATAGCGTCGCGCGCGAACAGCCTGCAGCCGTGGCGATCTCGTGCATCCCGACGGTCGCGGCTTCTTTCTTGACGAACAACTCGCCCGCTGCGTCCAGGATGCGGTCGGCGGCTACCTCGGTGCGTCGTCCCGCCAGCCAGTCGCCGGCCATCAGGTCGAGACCGTGAACGGCACCGAAACAGGCCGGCGCACATAACTTCCGCCGGCCCAGCTGATCCCGGATTCGTCGATCTCGAAATCCGGTATCCGGGCGAGCAACTCGGTGAGTGCGACCCGGGACTGCATCCGGGCCGCGGCGGCGCCCAGACAGTGGTGGGCGCCGTGGCTGAAGGTCAGGATGTTGCGTGGCCTGCGGGTGACATCGAGTTCTGCTGCGTCGGGACCGTATTGGCGTTCGTCCCGGTTGCCCGACCCGTAGAGGAGCATCGCGCGCCGTCCTTCCGGGATGGTGACGTCGCCGATGGTCACATCGCGGGTCACGGTGCGCCCCAGCATCTGAACCGGGGAGGTCAGCCGGAGCAGTTCGTCGACGGCATCGGGTATCAGCTCCGGCTGAGTGGCCAACAGCCGTCGTTGATCCGGTCGCTGGTGCAGCAACTGCACGGTTCCGCCCAGCATGCCGGTGGTGGTGTCGTTGCCTCCGGTGACCATCGTGAACGTGAACGCCAGGATGGACAGCACTCCGGCGATGTCACCGTCGGCTCCGACTCCGGCGGCCACCAGGTGGGACACCGTGTCGTCTTCCGGTTCGGCCCGGCGCCGCTCGATGAGGGCGGTGAAGTAGGCCATCATGCCGCCGAGCGCATCACCCACCGTCTCCAGCGCTCCGCCGATGCCTCCGTCCGATGTGCTGGCCGCGACGATCGCATCGGTCCAGCCGTCGAACTGCCCACGATCCTCCTCGGGTACACCGAGATAGTGCGCGACGACCATCGACGGGAGGGGTTTGAACAGTTCGGCGACGATGTCGCCGCCACCGTTGCTCTTGATGCGCTCGATACGCTCGACGACGTACTCCCGGACCTTTGGCTCGACCGCCTCGACCTGCCGCGGGGTGAAACCGCGGGAGACCAGCTTGCGGAACTCGGTGTGCACCGGCGGATCCTGCATGACCATCGGTGGGTTGTCGGCGAGCCCGATGAGGTCGAGTTCGCCGTAGTTGACGGTCAGGCCTTGAGCGGACGAGAACGTCTGGTGATCCCGGGCCGCTGCCCAGATGTCGGCATGCCGGGAGATCACGTAGTAGTCGCCGGGTTCGGCAGCGTCGGGCTTTCCGTCGGGAATCACGTGATGGACGGGGTCGTGATCGCGCAGTGCCTGATACATCGGCCAGGGATCAGCCCAGGTCGCGGCGTTGGCCAGCTCGAACCGCACCGGCACATCCTGAGACAGAATCGCAGTCATGTCTTATAGGTACGACAAGTGCCGGTACTGTGTCAAGGGTGCGGTCAGATTGCCGCACCGGGATTGAGGATGTTGTCCGGGTCCAGGGCGGCCTTGATGCGCCGGTTCAGTTCCATGGCCTCGGGGCCGAGGTACCCGGCCAGCCATGGCCGCTTGAGCCTGCCGACCCCGTGCTCGCCGGTGATCGTGCCGCCAAGGCCCACAGCCAGGTCCATGATCTCGCCGAACGCCGTGTGGGCCCGTTCGGTCATCGCGGCATCGCCGGGGTCGTAGACGATCAACGGATGGGTGTTGCCGTCGCCGGCATGCGCGATCACCGAGATGATCAGGTCGTGCTGTTCGGCGAGTTTCTCGACACCGCTGACGAGTTCGGCCAATGCCGGCAGTGGCACACCGACGTCCTCGAGTAGCAGGGACCCTTTTGCCTCCACCGCGGGGATGGCGAACCGGCGAGCGGCCACAAAGGCCTCTCCCTCATCCGGGTCATCGGTCGAGAACACCTCAGTCGCACCGTGTTCGGTGAAGACGCCGGCCATGTACTCGGCATCCTCGGCGCCCGCCGGTCCGCGGTCGTCGGTCGCAGCGACCATCATCGCGGCGGCGTTGCGGTCCAGGCCCATCTTGAGCTTGTCCTCGACGGCGTTGATCGCGACGGCGTCCATGAACTCCAGCATCGACGGGCGGATCTTGCCGGTGATGGTCACGACGGCGTCGGCCGCGGCTGACACCGAGTCGAATGTCGCGACCACTGTGCACCCGCGGTGCTGAGCGGGCAACAGCTTCAGCGTGACCTCGGTGACGACGCCGAGCGTGCCCTCGCTGCCGACGAAGAGCTTCGTCAGGCTCAGTCCCGCAACATCTTTGAGACGGGGCCCACCGAGACGCACCGCGGTGCCGTCGGCCAGTACCACCTGCACCCCCAGCACGTAGTCGGAGGTGACGCCGTACTTGACGCAGCACAGCCCGCCGGCGTTGGTGGCGATGTTGCCGCCGATGCTGCAGATCTCGAACGACGACGGATCCGGCGGGTACCACATTCCGTATTCGGCGACGGCTTTCTTCACCTCGGCGTTGAGCAGGCCGGGTTGCGCGACCGCGGTGCGGGTGACGGGGTCGACGGAGATGTCGCGCATCTTCTCGGTGCTCAACACGATGCCGCCGTCGAGCGCCGTCGCACCGCCGGACAGACCGGTGCCCATACCGCGGGGCACGACGGCGATCCCGTGGGCGGTGGCCCACCGCAGCACTGTCTGGACCTCCTCGGTACACCGGGGCCGGACGACGGCCAGCGGGGTACCCGCGTTCGGGTCCGCCGCCCGATCGTGTCGGTAGGACTCGAGGATGTCGGGATCGGTGATCACCATGCCCTCGGGCAGCGTCGAGATCAGGCCTTCGACAGGGGACTCCATGTGCCCGATGGTAGGCGTCGACCGGCGCGTCACGACACAGGTTCGGGCACGCCCACGCCCTCTCGCGGATCGCGGTCGAGATCACGCAGCGCGGGCAGGAACAACGCGACGATCGCCAGCAGCAGCATCGGCACCGACAGCGCCAGGAACGTCGCGTGCAGGCCAGTCGCGTCGGCCAGCGGACCCGCCAGGATCAGGCCCAGCGGTCCCGCCGCGTAGGCCAGCGACCCCATCACCCCGACGACCCGGCCGCGCAGGTGCTGGGGCGCGCGGGTCTGCATGACGTAGTTGTAGATCGGGGCGATCGGGCCGTAGACGAAGCCGACGACGACACACAGCACGAGGATGATCGGCAGCGGCGGCAGGAAGGCGATGACGGTCATCGCCACCCCGAGAGTGAGCAGCGCGATCAACATGACGGTCCGCCTGCGCATGTACTTCGACATCACCGCGTAGCCCAGGGCGCCGACCAGCCCGCCGATGCTCAACGCCATCAACACCCAGCCCAGCTGCGCCGGCTCGTTGCGGTCGGTGAAGTACTTCGGGAACAGCACACTCTCCATCGGCATGTAGAGCCCGGTTGCGGTCAGGTCGACGAACGCGAGGGTGCGCAGCACCCGGTTGTTCCAGACGAACCGCAGGCCCTCGAGGATTCCGGCCCACACGCCACCGGTTCGTGCCGCCGGATCGGGGGTGCCGGCGCCTTCGAGGCGCAGTCCGGCGATGGCGACGATCGACAGGCCGAACGCTCCGGCGGTGACCCACATCGTGTTGACGCCGCCGAGCGTGGCGATCAGCAGGCCGCCGATACCGGGGCCGACGATGTAGGCGAGGTTGAAGATCGCCTCGTACACGCTGTTGGCGTGGTCGAGGGTCCACCCCGCCCCGGTGGCCGCCTCGGGCAGCATCGTCTCCCGGGCGGTCATCCCGGCCGGGTCGAAGAATGCGCCGAGCGCCGCCAGTCCGGCCAACACGGCGACGTTGACGACCTGTGCCCCGAATATGAGCGCCAGCACCGGCACCGCCGCCACCGACAGCGCGGACAGCGCGTCGGAGATCATCGACACCCGCCGGCGTCCGAGGAAGTCGACTGCGGCCCCGGCGATCAACGTCGCCGCCAGCAGCGGCAGCGTGCCTGCCATCGCGACGATCGACGCATCGAGGGCCGAGCCGGTGCGCTGCAGTACCAGCCAGGGAAACGCGACGATCGAGATGCCGTTGCCCGCCCCGGCCATCAGGGCCGCGAACAGGATCATCATCATCGGTCCGCGCCGCGTCGGCGCTTGTCCTTGCGTCATGAGGTATCGCGGCGAATCTAGCAGCGCACACGTGGCCTGCACGACCGATTTTCCGTCGTCGGCCTTGGTGAGACACAGTGGAGTCGTGAAGTTGCCCCACCCACGCACCGGCAGGCTGTTCGACTCGCCGGTGCGGCCCGGCTCCGGCTGGCCCGGTGATCCGGCGACGGTGCGCACGGCGGTCGCGACCACACCCGACC
>NZ_JBAUJR010000371.1:0-10877 GCF_049683935.1 Mycobacterium sp.
CCGACTCGCCACCGCAGGCGCCTTCCACACCCGGTACATGGCCTCGGCGCTCGACGCGTACGCCGAAGTCGCCGACAAGATCACGCCGTCCGAGCCGACCGTCACACTGCTGTCGAACGCCGACGGCGCGCCGGTGACCTCGGCCGCCGATGCGATGACCAAGCTCGTGGCACAGTTGACCCGGCCGGTCCGCTGGGACCTGTGCACGGCGACCATGCGGGACCGGGAAGTCTCGGCGGTCGTCGAGTTCCCACCGGCGGGGACGCTGACCGGCATCGCCAAGCGGGAGCTCAAGGGAACACCCACCCATCCCGTCAAGTCCCCCGCCGACCTGGACGCGCTCGCGGAGTCCCTGCGCGCCTGACCAGACCACATTTCCACCATCTGTACGTACCAACCCAAGTAACAACACATAGATAGAAGGAGCCACAGTGGCCGCCACTCAGGACGAAATCATCACCGGACTCGCCGAGATCATCGAAGAGGTCACCGGCATCGAGCCCTCCGAGGTGACTCCCGAGAAGTCGTTCGTCGACGACCTGGACATCGACTCGCTGTCGATGGTGGAGATCGCCGTTCAGACCGAGGACAAGTACGGCGTGAAGATCCCCGACGAGGATCTCGCCGGCCTGCGCACCGTCGGTGACGTCGTCGCCTACATCCAGAAGCTCGAGCAGGAGAACCCCGAGGCCGCCGCTGCCATCCGGGCACAGATCACCGGTGACAAGTGACCAGACCTTCCACTGCTAACGGCGGTTTCCCCAACGTCGTCGTGACCGCCGTCACGGCGACCACGTCGATCGCACCGGACATCGAGAGCACGTGGAAGGGTCTGCTCGCAGGCGAAAGCGGCATCCGCGTCCTCGAAGACGACTTCGTCACGAAGTGGGATCTTGCGGTGAAGATCGGGGGGCACCTCAAGGAGCCCCTCGATCCACTCATGACCCGACTGGAACTGCGGCGCATGTCGTACGTCCAGCGGATGTCGAAGTACCTCGGCAATCAGCTGTGGGACAGCATCGGGCGTCCGGAGGTCGATCCCGACCGTTTCTCGGTCGTGATCGGCACCGGCCTCGGTGGCGGCGAGAAGATCGTCGAGACCTACGACGCGATGAACGAGGGTGGCCCCCGCAAGGTATCGCCACTGGCTGTTCAGATGATCATGCCGAACGGCGCGGCCGCGGTCGTCGGCCTGGAGCTGGGCGCCCGCGCCGGGGTCATCACCCCGGTCTCGGCGTGCTCGTCCGGGTCCGAGGGCATCGCCCACGCATGGCGGCAGATCGTCATGGGTGACGCGGACATCGCCGTCTGCGGTGGCGTCGAAGGCGGCATCGAGGCACTGCCCATCGCAGCGTTCTCGATGATGCGCGCGATGTCGACCCGCAACGACGATCCGGAAGGCGCGTCGCGGCCGTTCGACAAGAACCGCGACGGCTTCGTCTTCGGTGAGGCCGGCGCGCTCATGGTCATCGAGACCGAAGAGCATGCCAAGGCCCGTGGCGCCAAGCCGCTGGCCAGGCTGCTGGGCGCGGGCATCTCCTCCGACGCGTACCACATGGTCGCGCCGGCGCCCGACGGCCTACGGGCCGCCCACGCGATGAAGCGGGCGATGGAGACCGCCGGGCTGTCCGCGAAGGACATCCAGCACGTCAACGCGCACGCCACGTCGACCTCGATCGGCGACCTCGCCGAGGCCAACGCCATCCGGGCCGCCGGTGTGGAGCACGCCGCGGTGTACGCGCCGAAGTCCGCCCTGGGCCACTCCATCGGTGCGGTCGGCGCACTGGAGTCGATCCTCACGGTGCTCTCGTTGCGGGACGGCGTCATCCCGCCCACACTGAACTTCGAGACGCCCGACCCCGAGATCGATCTCGATGTCGTCGCGGGTGAGCCTCGATATGGCGACTACCAGTACGCCATCAACAACTCGTTCGGTTTCGGCGGCCACAATGTGGCTCTGGCGTTCGGTCGCTACTAGAGCACGGGCGACACCAGACCGCAGAGGCATTCGGCCGACATCAGGCCGGAGAAAGGACGCGCAGCTCACTTATGGCTTCGCCGACAACAGGTAGCGGACTTCCGGACGTCGTCGTCACCGGCATCGCAATGACCACGAGTGTGGCCACCGATGCCGAGTCGACATGGAAGGCGCTGCTTGACGGCCAGAGCGGTATCCGCACGCTCGAGGATCCCTTCATCGAGCAGTTCCAGCTGCCCGTCACCATCGGCGGCCACCTGCTCGAGGACTTCGAGTCGGAACTGACCAAGGTCGAGAACCGGCGGATGTCCTACGTCCAGAAGATGGCTGCCGTGCTGGGTCGTCGGGTCTGGGAGAACGCCGGGTCCCCCGAAGTCGACACGAACCGCCTGCTGGTGTCGATCGGAACCGGACTCGGTGGCGCCGAGGCGCTGGTGTTCGCCTACGACGGCCTCCGGGAACGCGGCCTTCGCAGCGTGTCCCCGCTGTCGGTCCAGATGTACATGCCCAACGGCCCGTCGGCTGTGGTCGGGCTGGACCGGGGAGCCAAGGCCGGTGTCGTGACGCCGATCTCTGCGTGCGCCTCCGGTTCCGAGGGCATCGCCCAGGCGTGGCGCAACATCGTGCTCGGCGAAGCCGACATCGCGATCTGCGGCGGCGTCGAGCAGCGCATCGAGGCGGTGCCGATCGCCGCGTTCGCCCAGATGCGAATCGTGATGTCCACCAACAACGACGACCCCGCCGGTGCCTGCCGCCCGTTCGACAGGGACCGCGACGGCTTCGTCTTCGGTGAGGCAGGCGCGCTCCTGGTCATCGAGACCGAGGAGCACGCCAAGGCCCGCGGCGCCACGCCGCTGGCTCGGCTGATGGGCTCGAGCATCACCTCCGACGGCTTCCACATGGTGGCGCCCGACCCCAACGGCGAGCGTGCGGCGTTCGCCATGACGCGCGCCATGCAGTTGGCGGGTCTACAGCCCTCCGACATCGACCACGTGAACGCGCACGCCACCGGCACCAGCGTCGGCGACGTCGCCGAAGGCCACGCGATCAACACCGCGATGGGCGGGCACCGTCCGGCGGTGTTCGCCCCGAAGTCGGCCCTCGGCCACTCGGTCGGCGCGGTCGGCGCGGTGGAGTCGATCCTGACCCTGATGGCGGTGCGCGACGGCATCATCCCGCCCACACGGAACCTGAAGAATCTCGATCCCGAGATCGATCTAGACGTGGTGGCCGGGGAACCACGTACCGGGGATTTCCGGTATGCAATCAACAATTCGTTCGGATTCGGCGGGCACAATGTCGCACTCGCCTTCGGTAAGTACTGAAACGGCAGGAGAACACATGACGACGATGGCCCCAGAAACGGTGAACGAATCACTGGATCCGCGTGATCCGCTGCTGCGCCTTTCCACCTTCTTCGACGACGGCACGGTCGAACTACTGCACGAGCGGGACCGCTCCGGCATCCTGGCCGCGGCCGGCACCGTCAACGGTGTGCGGACGATCGCGTTCTGCACCGACGGCACCGTCATGGGCGGCGCGATGGGCGTCGAGGGCTGCGCCCACATCGTCAACGCCTACGACGTCGCGATCGAGGAGCAGAGCCCGATCGTCGGAATCTGGCATTCCGGCGGCGCGCGACTGGCCGAGGGCGTCAAGGCGCTGCACGCGGTCGGTCTGGTCTTCGAGGCGATGATCCGGGCGTCGGGCTACATTCCGCAGATCTCGGTGGTCGTCGGCTTCGCCGCCGGTGGCGCTGCCTACGGCCCCGCGCTCACCGACGTCGTGATCATGGCGCCGGAGGGTCGGGTGTTCGTCACCGGCCCCGACGTCGTGCGCAGTGTGACCGGTGAGGACGTCGACATGGCGTCGCTCGGCGGCCCGGACACCCACCACAAGAAGTCCGGTGTGTGCCACATCGTCGCCACCGATGAACTCGACGCCTACGATCGCGGCCGTCGCCTGGTCGGATACTTCTGCCAGCAGGGACATTTCGACCGCAGCAAGGCCGAGGCCGGCGATACCGACCTGCGGGCGCTGCTGCCGGAATCGTCGCGGCGCGCCTACGACGTGCACCCGTTGGTCGAGGCACTGCTGGACAGCGATGCACCGTTCGAGGAGTTCCAGGCCAAGTGGGCTCCATCGATGGTCGTCGGCCTGGGTCGGCTCTCCGGACGGACCGTCGGCGTGCTGGCCAACAACCCGCTGCGCCTCGGCGGCTGCCTGAACTCCGAAAGCGCCGAGAAGGCAGCACGTTTCGTGCGGCTGTGTGATGCCTTCGGTATCCCGCTGGTCGTCATCGTCGACGTGCCCGGCTACCTGCCCGGCGTGGACCAGGAGTGGGGCGGCGTCGTCCGCCGCGGCGCCAAGCTGCTGCACGCCTTCGGCGAGTCCTCCGTTCCGCGGGTCACGCTGGTCACCCGCAAGATCTACGGCGGCGCCTACATCGCGATGAACTCGCGGTCGCTGAACGCCACCAAGGTGTTCGCATGGCCGGACGCCGAGGTCGCTGTCATGGGCGCCAAGGCCGCGGTCGGCATCCTGCACAAGAAGAAGCTGGCCGCCGCCGCCCCCGAGGATCGCGAGGCGCTGCACGAAGAGCTTGCCGTCGAGCACGAGCGGATCGCCGGTGGCGTCGACTCCGCGATCGAGATCGGCGTCGTCGACGCCAAGATCGACCCGTCACACACCCGCAGCGTGCTGACCCAGGCGCTGGCCGAGGCGCCGGCACGCCGCGGCCGCCACAAGAACATCCCGCTGTAAGCCCTACCGCCGGAATTGCGTTCCAGCAGGCCGTTACTCGGACTTCTCCTGCCGGAATGCAATTCCGGCGAGCATTTCCGCGGCGGCGTCTTCGGCTCGGGCCCGGTCCTCGGCGACCAGGCCGATGCGGGTGCGCCGGTCCAGGATGTCGTCGACGGTGAGTGCCCCCTCATGGGTGACCGCGTACTCGAACTCCGCCCGGGTGACGTCGATGCCTTCTGCGACCTGATCGATCGGCCGCTCGCAGCCCGCACGGGCGATCACGTTGGGCGCGTCGGCGCCGAAGCGCGCCACCCGCGATCCCGGCCGATCAGCCGACGACCGAAGTGATGCCACCGGATTGGCCGGCGCCCCGACGAGCGGCAGGTTGCGGGTCCGGCACACCCCCGCGGTCAGGCCACGCAACGTGACGGCACGGTCGACCACATCCTCGGCCATGAAACGGTATTCGGTCAGTTTGCCGCCGATCACGCTGATCACTCCCGACGGGGACTCGACGACAGCGTGGTCGCGCGAGACGTCAGCGGTCCTGCCTGCACCGGTGTCGATCAGCGGCCGCAGGCCCGCGTAGGCGCCCACGACATCGGCGGGACCCAGCGCTGTGTCCAGCGCGGTGTTGACGGTGTCGAGCAGGAAAGTGACCTCTGCCGAAGTGGGCTCCGGCACATCGGGAATCGGCCCGGGTGCGTCCTCGTCGGTCAGGCCCAGGTACACCCGGCCCAGTTGTTCGGGCATCGCGAACACGAACCTGTTGAGTTCGCCGGGTATCGGAACGGTCAGCGCCGCAGTGGGATTGCCGAATGCAGCGGCGTCGAACACCAGGTGGGTACCACGGCTGGGCCGCAACCGGATCGAGTTGTCCACCTCGCCGGCCCACACCCCGGTGGCATTGACCACCGCGCGCGCTGCGACGTCCACCGACTCGCCGGTCAGCACGTCGGTCAACGTGACGGAGGTGCGTGTCGCATTCGAGGCCGCGACGCGGGTGAGGATTCTGGCTCCGTGCTGCGCGGCGGTACGAGCCACCGCGGTGACCAGGCGGGCATCGTCGATGAGTTGCCCGTCGTAGGCCAGCAGTGCCCCGTCGAGGCCATTGCGGCGAACGGTCGGCGCCAGTGCGACGGCGCGGTCGGCGTCGATCCGGCGGGACCGGGGCAATGTGGCGGCCGGGGTGCCTGCCAGCCTGCGCAGTCCGTCGCCGGCGGCGAAGCCGAATCGGACCAGAGCTCGTGAAGGCTTTGTCATCTCGGGCAGCAAAGGGACAAGCTGTGGCATCGCGCGCACCAGGTGGGGCGCATTGCGGGTCATCAGGATGCCGCGTTCGACCGCGCTGCGCCGGGCGATGCCGACGTTGCCGCTGGCCAGGTAGCGCAGGCCGCCGTGGACCAACTTCGAACTCCACCTGCTGGTTCCGAACGCCAGATCGTGCTTCTCGACCAGCGCGACGGTCAGCCCGCGGGTCGCCGCATCCAGCGCGATTCCGACTCCGGTGATGCCGCCGCCGATCACGATCAGGTCGACGGTGGCGCCGTCGGTCAGTTCGGACAATTCGCCCGCCCGCCGCGACGCATTCAGAGCCGTTGAGCTGCTCATGGTTTCAGGTATCCGTTCAGTGCGACGTCCAACTCGTCGTTGAGTGCCGCGTTGTCGATGATCTCGCCGACCATCTGCGCGGACTGGATGGTCGACTGGGTGATGAGCAGGCACATGGCGGCCATCTGACGAGGGTCGCCGGATCGCACGCTACCGTCGTCCTGCGCCGCCTTGATCGCCTCAGCCAAGGCGTCGACCATGATCTGCTGGCTGGTGCCCAGTCGTTCAGCGATGTAGACCATCGCCAGGTTCGGCGCGTTGCGGATGACCGACTGCACGAGGTCGTCGCCGCGCAGATGCTCGGCGACGGCGACGACGCGGGCGACCATCTGCTCGCGGCCGACGCCTCGGTCGGGTACCGACTCGAGCACGCCCGCGATGCGGATCGTCAGCAGTTCGGCGATCACCCAGCGGATGTCGGGCCAGCGGCGATAGATTGTGGGCCGACTGACCCGCGCGCGCCGCGCGATCTCGGTCATGGTGGTCCGCTCGACCCCGTAGGCGAGGATGCACTCCGCTGCGGCGTCGAGGATTCGCTTCTCGACACTGCTATCAGAGTTACGGATTGACATGATCTGTAATACTGTAACTCATGACTCACGCCGATGCCCACCCAATCGAGCCACCGATGCAGTGGAACGCCTGGGGTGACCCCGCTGCGGCCAAGCCCCTCTCCTCCGGGATCCGGGACCTTCTCGACCAGGCACTCGGGATCGACGGGACCGGTGTCGACGAACCCACTGCCGACCAGGTGCGGCTTCGGCCGTCGGCGCTGTCTCAGAGCGATCGTGACGGCCTGAGCTCCATCGTCGGCACGGCGAACCTCACCATCGACGATCGCAGCCGACTCCTGCGTGCCGGCGGCAAGTCGACCCTGGATCTGCTCCGACGCCGCGACTTCGGCGTGCAGGACGCGCCGGACGCGGTGCTGCTGCCCGCCGACGAAGCAGAGATCGCCACGATCCTCACCTACTGCGCCGACCACAGCATTGCCGTGGTCCCGTTCGGGGGCGGCACCAGCGTGGTCGGCGGGTTGGATCCGGTGCGCGGCGACTTCAAGGCTGTGGTCTCGCTGGACCTGCGCAGGTTGAACGAACTGCACGCCCTCGACGAGGTCTCCTGGGAGGCCGAGCTCGGTGCCGGCCTGAGCGGGCCGGACGCGGAACGACTCCTCGGCGAGCGCGGCTTTTCCCTCGGGCATTTCCCGCAGAGCTATCTGTTCGCCACGATCGGCGGGTTCGCGGCGACCCGCTCGTCCGGTCAGGACTCTGCAGGCTACGGCCGGTTCAACGACATGGTTCGCGGCCTGCGGGCCGTCACACCTGCGGGCATCCTCGACCTGGGCCGTGCGCCCGAGTCCGCGGCCGGACCCGACCTGCGCCAGCTGCTCATCGGATCGGAGGGAACCTTCGGGATCATCACCCGGGTGCGGGTCCGTGTCCATCCGATCCCGGAGGCCACCCGCTACGAGGCGTGGTCGTTTCCGGACTTCGCCACCGGCGCCGACGCCCTGCGTGCGGTCATCCAGACAGGCACCGGGCCGACGGTCATCCGGCTGTCCGACGAGGCCGAGACCGGGGTGAACCTCGCGACCGCCGACAATATCGGGGAGCAGCAGATAACAGGCGGCTGTCTGGCCATCACCGCGTTCGAGGGCACTGAGGCGCACGTCGAGAGCCGCCATGCCGAGACGCGGGCGCTGTTGGAGGCCCGAGGCGGCACCTCGTTGGGCGACGGTCCCGCACGCGCCTGGGAGCACGGTCGGTTCAACGCGCCTTACCTGCGCGACTCCCTGCTGTCCGCGGGTGCGCTGTGCGAGACGCTGGAGACCGCGACCAACTGGTCGAATGTTCCGGCGCTGAAGACCGCGGTCACCGAGGCCCTCACCCGCGCGCTCGCCGATTCCGGCACCCCGGCGCTGGTGCTGTGCCACATCTCGCACGTGTATCCCACCGGCGCCTCGCTCTACTTCACGGTCGTGGCGGCGCAGCGTGGCAACCCGATCGAGCAGTGGCGCACCGCCAAGGCGGCCGCATCCGATGCGATGGTCCGCGTCGGCGCCACCATCACCCACCATCACGCCGTCGGCTCCGATCACCGGCCGTGGATGCGGGACGAGGTCGGCGACGTCGGGGTGCAGATCCTGCGGGCGGTCAAGGCGTCGCTCGATCCCGCCGGAATCCTCAACCCGGGCAAGCTGATTCCGTGAACCAGCGCGCTCGCGTCACGGTGCTGACCAACCCGGCGTCGGGGCACGGCAGCGCGCCGCACGCCGCCGAGCGCGCCATCACACAACTGCACCGGCGTGGTGTGGACGTCGTCGCGGTAGCAGGCCGCGACGCCGAGCACGCGCGACAACTCGTCGAGGGTGCCCTCGAGCGCGGCATGGACGCGTTGGTGGTGGTCGGCGGCGTCGGCATCGTCTCGCTCGCGCTGCAGGTGCTCGCGCAGACCGACATCCCGCTGGCGATCGTCCCCGCGGGTACGGGCAACGACCATGCACGCGAGTTCGGGATCCCGACCAGGGATCCCGAGGCCGCGGCCGACGTCGTAGTCGACGGAGTCGTCGACGACGTGGACCTTGGCCGGATCGTGGGTGCCGACGGCACCACGAAGTGGTTCGGCACCGTGATGGCGGCGGGCTTCGACTCGCTGGTCACCGACAGGACGAATCGGATGCGCTGGCCGCACGGTCGGATGCGGTACAACCTCGCGATGGTGGCCGAGATCTCCAAGCTGCGACTGCTGCCGTTCCGGCTGACATTCGACGGCAACGATGAGATCCGCACCGATCTGACCCTCGCGGCGTTCGGCAACACCCGCAGCTACGGCGGCGGGATGTTGATCTGCCCGGATGCCGACCCGCACGACGGCCAACTCGACGTGACCATGGTGGCGTCGGCGTCACGCACCCGGCTGATCCGGCTGTTTCCGACCGTGTTCAAGGGCAAGCACATCGAACTCGACGAGGTCCGTACCAAGCGGGCGCGCACGATCTCGGTCGAGTCACCCGGCCTCACGGCCTACGCCGACGGTGAGTATGTCTGCCCGCTGCCGGTGGAAGTGTCGGCGGTCCCGGCCGCGTTGAAGATCCTGCGGCCCGGCTGACATCACACCTAGCCGACTCCCCGATTCAGCCAGCTGACCTCGGCACCTCTGCCACCGTCGCGGTAGGCCTCGAGCGCTTCGTCCCACGCGGTACCCAGGACGGAGTCCAGTTCGGCGGCCAACATGTCTGCACCCGAGGCCATCAGGGTGCGCAACCGCATCTCCCCGACCATCACGTCGCCGTTGGCGCTCATCGCGCCGCTCCACAGTCCGAGTTGCGGGGTGTGGCACCAACGGTGGCCGTCGACGCCGCTACTCGGATCCTCGGTGACCTCGAAACGCAGCACCGACCACGAGCGCAGCGCGTTCGCCAACTGGCCGCCGGTGCCGACCGGCCCGACCCAGTTGGTGACGGCGCGCAGTTGCCCGGGCATGGCAGGTTGGGGGGTCCACTTCAGATTCGCCCTCGCGGAGAGGGTCGACGACAACGCCCACTCGACGTGAGGGCACACCGCCGCGGGTGAGGCATGGATGTAAACCACGCCCGTCGTCGCGTCGGCGAATTGGTTCGCTGCACGCATCTACTGCTCCTTCGGCTCCACGAGGGACGTCTTCCCCAACGACCTGGTGGATTACTTGAGAGACAGAAGATGTAGTTGTGCTGTGCGAGTCCATTGTGCCTTGTGAGACGGATGTTGCGCTAGTCCGGTGTTGAATCTCTCAGAACTTCATCAGATAGTGCCGGCATCACCGTGTGCGCCCACTCCCCGAATTTGCGGTCGGTCAGCACGACCAGGGCCAGACAGGCGTCCGGATCAACCCACAGGAACGTTCCCGACTGGCCGAAATGACCGAAGGTACGGCCCGAGTTCGCTTGACCCGTCCAGTGCGGTGATTTGCCGTCGCGGATCTCGAACCCCAACCCCCAGTCGTTGGGCCGCTGCGCCCCGAAGCCGGGAAGCACTCCGTCGAGCCCGGGGAACTGCACGCTGGTGGCCTCGGCATGCATCTGTGCTGACACCGTCACCGGGTTCAGCAGATCGCCGGCAAACCTGACGAGGTCGTCGACCGACGACGTCGCCCCGTAGCCTGCTGCCGGCGCGCCACCGTCGAGCACCGTGTCGGCCATCCCGAGGGGTTCGAGGACCGACTCGGTCAGATAGGTGTCGAACGCGATCGAGGACTGCTGTTCGAGCACTTCGGCCAGCACCGCGAACCCGTGATTCGAGTAGATCCGCCGAGTGCCCGGTCGCGCGATCACCTTGGCCGACGTCATCTCGTAACCGGCAGTGTGGGCGAGCAGGTGACGCACCGTCGATCCGGGCGGGCCGGCTTCGGTGTCGAGTTCGACGGCCCCCTCCTCGATGGCCACCTGTACGGCACGGGCGACCACCGGCTTGGTCACCGACGCCAGCGGGTAGCGACGCCGGGTGTCGCCGTAGCTCTCCACCACCCCGGACGGCCCCACCACCGCCGCGGCGGCGGTGGGCACCGG
>NZ_JBAUJR010000372.1:0-5490 GCF_049683935.1 Mycobacterium sp.
GTGCTGACGGCCGCGGTCGTCAGCCTGGCCGTGGCCGCGGTGGCCGGTGTGGTGCTGGCATGGTTCAGCGCTCCGTGGCTGATCGCCGTCGGCGCGGTGTGCATCGCCGGGGCGTGGCTCTACACCGGCGGTTCCAAGCCGTACGGATATCTCGGCTTCGGCGAGGTCGCGGTGTTCGTGTTCTTCGGACTCGTCGCGGTGCTGGGCACCCAGTACACCCAGGCCCTGCGCATCGACTGGGTCGGTGGCGCGCTCGCCGTCGCGACCGGCTGCCTGTCCTCGGCGGTACTGGTGGCCAACAATCTGCGCGACATCCCCACCGACACCCAGTCCGGCAAGATCACGCTGGCCGTTCGTCTCGGTGACGGCAGAACCCGGTTGCTGTTCCAGGCGCTGCTGGCGGTGGCATTCGTGCTGACGCTGGTGTTGACGCTCGCGACGCCCTGGTGCGCGGTCGGCCTGATCGCGCTGCCACTCGCGGTGCGTGCCGCCAAGCCGGTTCGTGCCGGGCTGGGCGGCAGGGACCTGATCCCGGTGCTGCGGGATACCGGGCTGACGATGCTGGTGTGGGCGCTGGCGGTAGCCGCCGCGCTGGTGTTCGGCTGACGATCGGGCGCGCTGGGCGACGGCCGCGGTTTGTTTGCGCGCCCGATCGGCGTGGGTACACCCCGCTGGATGACCGCAGCCCGTACCGACCCCGACCACTTTGCCCATGACCAGGCGCAACGCATCGTCAGGACGCTCTCCGAGGCGTTCTCGGCGAAGGTCGTCGGTCAGGAGCACCTGCGGGAGTCGCTGCTGATCGGGCTGCTGACCGGCGGGCACATCCTGCTCGAGAGCGTTCCCGGGCTGGCCAAGACCACCGCCGCGCGGGTCATCGCGGAGTCGATCGACGGGGTCTTCCGGCGCATCCAGTGCACCCCCGATCTGCTGCCCAGCGACATCATCGGCACCCAGGTCTACGACGCGGCGACGACCTCCTTCGTCACCCAGCTCGGACCGGTGCACGCCAATGTCGTGCTGCTCGACGAGATCAACCGCTCCAGCGCCAAGACCCAGAGCGCCATGCTGGAGGCGATGGAGGAACGCCAGACCACCATTGCCGGCACGGTCTACCCCATCCCCGAGCCGTTCCTGGTGATCGCCACCCAGAACCCGGTCGACCAGGAGGGCACCTACGCGCTGTCGGAGGCTCAGACCGACCGCTTCCTGCTCAAGGAGATCGTCCGGTACCCGTCCCCGGAGGAGGAGGTCGAGGTGCTCACCCGGCGCGACGCCGGACTCTACGACCGGGACCACCGCACCCCGCCGGTGGCCCACCTCGACGACATCCGGCACCTGCAGCGCGTCGCACGCGATGTGCACATGAACCGCAACCTGATGCTCTACGCCAGCCGGCTGGTCGGGGTGACCCGGGACGCGGGCAACTATCTCCCGCGGCAGATCGCCCGGCTCGTCGAGTACGGCGCCAGCCCCCGGGCCACCATCGCGTTGTGCACGTCGGCGCGCGCCCTGGCGGTGCTGTCCGGCCGCAACCACGTGATCCCCGGCGACATCGCCGACCTGGCGCACCGCGTGCTGCAACACCGGCTGATCCTCGGCTTCGAGGCGGCCAGCGCGGGCGTCACCGCCGATGTGGTGATCGATGCGGCGCTGCAGTCGGTGCGGGTGCCCTGATCGGGGCTAATCATGGGTAAGCACCTCAACCGGGCGAAGGCGCACTTCGGCACCGACACCCGCGGCATGCTCGAGGGTGGCCGCTACGCGCTGTTGCACACCCGCAGCCTCGAATTCGACGAACTACGGCCCTACGTGCCCGGCGACGACGTCCGTGACATCGATTGGAAGGCCTCGGCGCGTTCCGGCAGCGTGCTGATCAAGCGGTTCGTCTCCGAGAAGCACCACAAGATCCTGCTCGTCGCCGACGCCGGCCGCAACATGGCCGGCCTGGCACCGGACGGCGAGCTCAAAAGTGATGTCGCACTCAATGTTCTGGGCGCCATCGGCTTGATCACCCTGGGCCGCACCGATGAGGTGGGCATGGTGTACGGCGACGCACGCGGCAGCGTCAACGTGCGCCAGCGGCGTGGCGAGAACCACATCGAGAGCCTGCTGACGCGCTACCACGGCCACGAGGCTCGCGGATCGAGTGACATCGTCAACCAATTGACTTATGTGGCAACACATTACCGTCACTCGATGCTGATCGTCGTGGTATCCGACGAGCCCGACGTCGACGACCGCCTGACCGAGGTACTCACCCGCCTGGCCGCCCGCCACGACGTGATGTGGGCGATGATCCCCGACATGGCGGCCGTGGCCGCCGGTGGCTCACAAGGGTCGGACGGCGCCTTCGACGTCGCCACCGGGCGCGTGGTCCTCGGACCCGCCAGCCATGAGCCGCGGGTCATCGCCGCCTTCCGTTGCGCCGAACAGCGCCGCGCCGAACAACTCTCGGAACTGCTGACCTCCCGGGCGATTCCACACGTCACGATCACGAGCAGCGCCGACATCCGCCGCAGGATCGTCGAGATGACCGGGGTGTGGTCGCGTGCCGGATGACCTGCTGGAGTTCGTCAGCGGGCCGCCGTCCTACTCCACCTGGTGGTTGTGGCTCGGGATCGGCCTGCTGCTACTCGTCATCGTCTGGTACGCAGGCGTTCTCGTGGCCACGATGCCCGCGGACACACTGCGCGGGATCCCGATCCTGCGACCACTGCATGCGCGGGTGCTGCGGCACCGGTTCGCCAGGACTGTCAACACGATCACCCGCCGGTATCGAGACGGCGAGTTGTCCGGCGAAGAAGCCGGCGCGGCGCTGAGCCGGACGCTGCGCAGCTTCCTGCACCAGGCGACGGGCCGGCGCGCCCAGTACATGCAGCTGCGTGCCGTCGCCGCAAGCGATCTGGCGGTCGCGGCGCCGGTGTTGTCGGCGCTGGGCGACGTCCAGTTCGACGGGTCCGCAACTGCCGATGTGGGCTTGTTGGGCGACCGAACCGAAGAGCTGATCCGTTCATGGAGTTGACGTGGTGGGCGGTCGCGATCGCCGGGGTCGTCGCCCTGTTACTTGTGGTCGCGCTGGCGGTGCTGTTGCCCACGGAGCGCCCTCGAGGTCGGCTCCCGCTGGCCAACACCTCCCGCCTGACCCGGCTGCCCGAGTACCGAGCCGTGGTCCGCAGGCAGACACGGACCCTCGCCACCGTGCTCGCTCTGTCGACGCTGCTGTTCGGGGTGACGGTTCTGGCCACCGCACGGCCCAGCGGAACGCTCTCGGACGCAACCGAATCGGGACCCCGAGACGACATCATGCTGTGCGTCGGCCAGCCCGTCACCGACCCGGCGACCGGTGAGTTCCTCGGCTACTTCGCCGCCCAGACGACCACCTTCGGCACCGAGCGCATCGGGCTGACGTCCTCGAACCGCAGGGTCGTGCCGTTGACCCGCGACTATCAGTTCGCCGCCGGCCGGTTCGGCGACTACTCGCAAGCCGCCCGGGCTCAGGCCGAGGCCGACGCCGGGACGCTGCCGCCGACGGGGATCGTCGGGCTGCGGGCTCGGACCGAATCGTTCGCCGCGCCGGTGGCCTATGACGACTACTCGCCGACCGTCGCCGATGTCCTGGCGCTGTGCCTCACCGGCTTCCCCGGCTTCGAGTCGAGCGGCGACACCCGTCGTTCGCTGATCTACCTGGGCCCGGGTGCGCTGCGGTCGCCTGACGACAACAGGCCGTCACTGTTCACCGATGCCCAGGTCACCGAGATGGCCAAGCAAGCAGGCGTGGAGGTCAACGCGGTGGCCACCCCCGGACGTGAGACCGACGCGCTCGCGGCGGTCACCGGCGCGACAGGTGGCCAGTTCTTCCGGTTCGACTCCGCCACACTCGGGGCCGATCTCGACACGATCCGCGCAGCCCCCGCAGTGGGCCGGGAAGGCGACGGCCGGGGTGACACGCCGGTGCTGGTCCTCGTCGCCGCGTTGGCGGTTGCCGCGCTGCTGAGCGTGTCGTTGATGGCGGTCCGCCGATGACCTTCGATCCGGTCCTGCCGCTGCCGGCGCTCGGTGCGATCGCGCTGGCGCTCATCGCGTTGCGTCTGATCGCGCTGCGCCTGACGGGTGGGTCGGGAAAGGGCACGAAGACGGTACTGCGCTGGGGCGGTATGACGCTGGCGATCCTGCTGGTGTTGATCGCCGCGGCGCGGCCCGGTAGCGGCACCGTCTCCGAAGCCGACGAGGCACCCGTGACGCAGGGCGCCAACGTGTACTTCGTCGTCGACCGTTCCGCCGACTCGGCGATCGGGGACTTCGGCGGCGCCCCCCGGATGGCGGGCATCCGCGACGACATCCGCGCGCTGATCCGATCCCACCCGGACGCGCGCTTCGCGGTCATCGCGTTCGACTCGCGGCCCGCGATCGACTGGCCACTGTCGAGCGACGCCTGGAGCCTCGAGCCTGTCGTTGATGCACTGAACCCGGCGGTCGGCACCGCCGCGGGAAGTGACCAGGCCAATGCCGGGGCCGCCTCGAATGTGCTGCGCTATCAGCTGATCGCGGCGGGCCAGCAGTATCCGCGGTCGGAGAACCTGGTCTACTACTTCGGCTCCGGGGCCGCGCAGTCGAGCGCTCCGCAGGGAACTTTCGACACCGACGTGGTGGACGGTGGCGCGGTGTTCGGCTACGGCGCCGGCCCGGAGCTGAACGAGGAGGCGCTGCGCGGCGTGGCCGAGCAACTCGGCGTTCCCTATGTTCGGCGAACGGCGGGCCAAGCGCTGCCCCAGGCCGACGCCACGACCGGACAACCTGCCGTCACGTCACAGTCGGCGCCTGTCCGCGTCGAGTTCTACTGGGTCTTCACGATGCTTGCGTCGCTGCTGCTCCTGCTCGAGATCTATCTGTCCGGGCGCGATCTGCGCCGCAGTCGCTCCACCTACCGGGATGTGCTGTCGTGACACGGACCCCACAACCCTCCCGGCTGCGGCTGCGTCGGCGCGCCCTGTTGGCCTCGACGCCGATCGCGGTCGTGGTGCTCGCGCTCGCGGTGAAGCTGATTTCCGTTGTTGTGGTCGGCAACTCGGCGCAACAGCACTACGCTGCGGGCGAGATCGGTGCGCTACGCAGCGACGTGTCGATGCTGCGGGTCTTCGATGTCATCGAGCCGGTCAACGCCACGCTCGCTGCGGGCGGACTGGCGGTGCTCGACGATCGGCTCGACGTGGCCGATGCGGAGTTCTCGTCGGCGCTTGCGGCTACCGATCCCGCGAACTCCTGCGCGGTGCGGGTCGATCTCGAGTTGGTCCGGGAGCGGCAGGGCGATATCGACGCGTGGGAGGCGCGGTTGGACACTGCGCGCGAGCGCTACGAGAGCGCCCTCGCGGTGATCGCCGACGCCCCGGCCGAGTGTTTCGAGGGAAACAGTGACCCCGATCCGGAGCGGCGTGCGGTACGTCAGGATGCGGCCGCGCGGGTCGCGGCGAAGATCGAGGCGCTCGGTAC
>NZ_JBAUJR010000373.1:0-20738 GCF_049683935.1 Mycobacterium sp.
GCCCGTAACCGGGCGGCGGCCCGTAGCCCGGCGGCGGTCTATAACCTGCCGGCGGGTAGCCCGGGTATCCGGGTGGGGGATGACCGGTGGGCGGGCCACTGGGGGGAGGAGTCCCCGCCGGACCGAAGCCGCCCACGTTTGAGGTCATGATCACCATCCTGTCGATCACCGCCGGAATTGACAACGTCAGTCACTCCAGACGCACGCCTGACGTTCCGCCACCCCCGGTGATCACCGGGATCACGCCGACCACCGGTGGCCCGCGAGCGGGACATGTGCGTCAGATCAGGTCGGCGGCGCCGTGGGCGGCGTCATCGTTTCGGACTGGGAGGCTCGGGTATCCGACGCCCATGACGCGTTTCGGCTATACCCTCATGACCGAACAGAGTGGGCCCAAAGAGCTTGTCCGCTATGCGATTTCGGCAGAAGAAGTCGGTTTCGACTTCGAAGTGTCCAGCGACCACTACTTCCCCTGGCTGTCGTCGCAGGGGCATGCGCCCTACGCATGGTCAGTTCTGGGAGCGGTCGCACACGCCACCGAACGGGTGGAACTGATGACCTACGTCACCTGCCCGACCATCCGATACCACCCCGCCGTGGTCGCGCAGAAGGCGGCGACCCTGCAGATCCTGGCCGACGGCCGGTTCACGCTGGGCCTGGGCAGTGGGGAGAACCTCAACGAGCACGTCGTCGGCGCAGGTTGGCCCACGGTGGCGCGGCGTCAGGACATGCTGCGGGAGGCCATCCAGATCATCCGCGAGCTGTGGACCGGGGAGATCGTCGACTGGAAAGGTGAGTACTTCCAAGTCGATTCTGCGCGGATCTGGGACGTCCCCGAGGTACCGATCGCCATCGCGGCGGCGGTTTCGGGCGACCGCTCCGTCGAGGAGTTCGCGCCACTGGCCGACCACCTGATCGCCGTTCAGCCGAACAAGGATCTTGTCGATTCCTGGCACGACACCCGGCGGGGGACTGGGCTTCCGGGCGACGTCCGGGTGATCGGTCAGATCCCGATCTGCTGGGATCCCGACCGCGACGCCGCCGTGGCCCGCGCGCACGACCAGTTCCGATGGTTCGCCGGTGGCTGGGCGGTGAACGCGGATCTGCCGACCACGGCCGGCTTCGACGGCGCCACCCAATTCGTCCGACCCGAGGATGTCGCCGAGTCGATCCCCTGCGGTCCCGACCTGGACGCGATCGTGGAATCGGTGCGTGAATACTGGGAGGCGGGCTTTACCGACATTGCACTGGTGCAGGTCGGCGGCGACAGCCAGGACGCGTTCCTCGAACAGGCGGCCGGCCCACTACTGGACAAGCTCCGAAGCGCTTCGCAGTGAGGGGAATTCAATGACCCGAGGCTCAGGTATCTACGACGACGAAGAGGGTTCGGCATCCTCGAAGAACACCAAGGCCGACGAGGCCGAGGGAGCCGACCGTCGGAAGGACACCCCAGACGTCGACGAGGACGCAGGCGAGCCGACAGCCTGAGGCCGGCGTGACACGCAGAGGTATGCCATGACGTGGCTTCTCCTGGCCTGCGCGATCCTGTGTGAAGTGGCGGCGACGCTGTCGCTGAAGGGTTCCGCCACGGTCCCGGCGCTGTACGTCGTGGTGGTGGTGGGCTACTTCGCATCGTTCGTCTTCCTTGCCGCTGTGCTCAAGCGGGGCATGGGAATCGGTGTGGCCTACGGCATCTGGGCAGCATCAGGCGTGGCACTGGTGGCGACGCTCTCGGCGATCTTCTTCGGTGAGGCGTTCACCGTCGCGATGGGAACAGGCCTGGTCTGCATCATCGCGGGGGTGCTGCTGGTCGAGACCGGCTCGCATCCCGCGGCGCCGTCTGAGGGTGGCTGAGGCGAGTGCAGTACGTGCTGTTGTGCGGCGCGATCCTGTCGGAGGTCATCGCGACGCTGACGTTGCGGGTGGCCGCGACCGGCCGGCCGCGGCTCTACGCGGTGGTCCTGGTGGGCTACGTCGTCGCCTTCACGATGTTGCTCGGTTCGCTGCGCCAGGGCATGCCGCTGGGCATCGCCTACGGGATCTGGGCCGCGGCTGGGGTCGCGCTGACTGCCCTGGCATCACGGGTGCTGTTCGGTGAGCAGTTGACGCGCCGGATGGTCGCCGGACTCGGATTGATCATGGTCGGTGTCCTGCTGGTCGAACTCGGCGCCGCACACTGAAACTCTGTTCGCTACTCGACGCCGATTCGCGACGACATCGCCTCGCATGTGGTCACGGTGGAGGCGGGTCGTCCTCGAGGGGGTCCGCCGAGGAAGCCCCCGATCCCTGGGCCGCCGTGGGCGCGATTTCCATCCCGCCCCCAGCAGTAATGCCATCCGAGGTCGCAGCCGCGCCCTGAGCCATGTCGCCGCTGCTCACACCAGTTGTTAACTCTGATCCCACAGTTTTGTGAGAATGATGGCCAAAACCGTCTTGGTCTATGTCTTCGCCGTCCGTGAGCATTTGTTGATCTTCGTCTGGCATCGCATCTCCCCTCCAGTAATTCGGTGGCCAAAGCAACTATTGAACCGGATCGCCGCCGGCGGCGCCGTCGAACTGCTTACAAGCGGCAAGCTCAGGACTAATGCTGCGGCCTGACGATCGACACATCGGCGGCCTGCCCGGAACCTGTCCGCGGACCGGAACAACGGGTGTTCAACTTCCCCGATCACGGCACCCACCGCTGGAGATACCGGGTCAGCAGTTGCTGTAGATGAAGCCAGACCTGCAGCGGTCACTCCGAGTCGCGGTCTAGGCCCGGGGGACCACAAATCGGTTCGCGTACAACCGATTACACACCGTAGCGCGATACGGCGGGGGTGGCCGGCACCCGGTGTTCGCCGCGATACCATGTGGCATGACCAGGCAGGAATCGGCGGCTCGGACCCGATCGGCACTGCTCGACGCCGGTCACCGCGTTCGGCCGCTGCTGGCCCGCTGTTTGGATGGCTCGCCGGAATTCATCGGTGCCTGATGGCGGCACGGTCAGACGAACTCACCCGCTTCGTACGCGAAGCGCTGCAGCGCGACATCCCGCGCCCGGAGATCGAGCAGGCGCTCCACGATGCCGGCTGGCAGCCCGAACAGGTGAAGAAGGCCCTGGCGAGCTTCGCCGAGATCCCGTTCCCGGTCCCCGTGCCCCGGCCGGTTCTGCAGGTCTCGGCGGGGGAGGCGTTCCGCTACCTGGTGCTCTTCACCGCCCTCGGGATCACCGCGTTCTCGGTGGTGGGGCTCTTCTTCACGCTGATCGACTACCTGTTCTACGATCCGGCCGCGATGCCGCTCGGCCCGGACATGTGGGTGCCGGGCGTCCTGTGGGTGGTGGCCCGCGTCATCATCCCTTCCCGGTCTTCCTCGTCGCCTCGTGGCTCGTTGGCCGATCATTGAAGCGCGATCCGGCCGAGCGCGGGTCGGCGATCCGCCGCTGGTTCACCTACCTCGCGATGTTCGTGGCGGTGGCCGTCATCATCGGCGACTTCGTGACGCTCGTCGCGTATGTGCTCGCCGGCGGTACGACGGCGCGGTTCCTACTCAAGGTGCTGGTTGTGGCGGTCGTCGCCGGGTTGATCCTGAGCTATTACCTCTGGGACCTGCGGGACGCCCAGCCAGGGCGGCGGCCCGTCCCGGCCCTGTTCCTCGGCGTCGCGGTGCTGGCGAGCGTGGCCGCGGTGGGGGCTGGACTGTGGCTGATGGGGCCGCCGTCCGAGCAAGCAGCCCGGCGTATCGACGAACGGCGGGTGGAGGACCTGCGTTCGCTCGCCGCCGGCGTGGACCGCTATTACGAGCAGAACTCGGAGCTGCCGCAGAGCCTCGGCGAGTTGAGTGCGGCGTCGCCGACGCCGATTCCGCTCGACGACCCGTCGACCCGCGCGCCCTACCGCTACTCGCCGGGCGCCGGCAAGACGTTCGAGCTCTGCGCCGATTTTGCGCAACCCTCGGGCGAGGGCCTGGTGCGCGACTCGATCTGGACGCATGCTGCGAGTACGGAGTGCTTCACGCTGACAGCCGGAGACAAAGAAAGACGCTGACCGGCTCTAACGAGTGCTGACCGGGTCGCCGCGACGCTTGCTCTCGAGTCGGTGCCAGGTCCACCAGAACAACAGCGCGGCGGCCACCGAACCGGCGGCGGCCAGCCACTGCGAACCCAGAAACAGATGCCACTCGGCGGGTTCGTCGTTCAGATGGGCTGACGCCCCGCGCAGCACCTGCACCACGCCCAGTGCCAGGCTCGCCGACCCGGCGGCGCCGACCAGCACGACGAACACCGTGCGAAGTGTGTAGCGCGTCGCCGACGGGGAGATCACCGCGCGGATCCGGCCGGTGCGGGCCAGGAAGTGCGACGCGGCGCAGGCCACGATGAGCGCCACCGCGTCGGCAGCCAGGGTGTCCGAGAGCCGGTGTGCCTTGATGATGACGGTGTAGGCACCGATGCCCACCGCCCAGGTGAGCGTGAAGAACATGGCCACACCGCGGAACCGGTACGGCATCACGATCAGCGTTGCGAACAGAAGCGACATCGCCGCGGTGGTGTGCCCGCTGGGCAGCGTGTTGTCGGCGAACGTACCGTTGATCGCAACCAGTTCGGGGCGCGACAGCACGTGGTACTTCAGCACCTGGGTGGCGGCCTGCCCGCCGAGGATCACCCCCACCCCGGCCACGGCCAGCCACACCTGGCGACGCAGTAACCCGATCACTCCGACGATCACCGCCGCGGCCAACTGCGACGTCACCGTGATGGTGTGGAACTGGTCCAGCGCCGCCTGGCGCAACTCGGCGTCGACCTGGGTGGCGCCGCGCAGCGCCGCGTCCTCGAACCGCTGGCCCGTCGTGGTCTGCACGGCCAGCAGGTAGACCACGGTGCCGACCAGCAAAGCGGCGATGAGCACGGCGGTCCACCGGTGCCGGGCCCGACGCAGCCGGTCGTCCCCGTCGAGCGCCACCCGCCTCTCCGTCCTCGTCACCGCCACAGAGCTCCTATTCGTGCGTCCGGTCCGGACCGAACCCCAGCGTTCGACCGAGCGTATCGGCAGTCTGTATCCCTCACCGGTTGTCCGCAGTGAGCGTGGCCATCCGCAGAATGGGTCTATGACGTTCGGGCTGAGCTTCGCTCAGATGCCGGTGGACACCGTGGCCGTGGTCGACCTGGAGTCGGCGTGTGCACTGTTCGGCCGGGACATGCTGCCCTATCCGCTGGGACGTAGCCGACCCGTCGGGTCGGTGTGGCTTGCCAGCAGAGCTGGCGAACCGATCGCTGATCGACTCGCCGGTGGGGACCTCCCCGGAGTCCGATCATGGGTGGAAGCCCTTGTGCGAAGCGATGTCTGCGTGGAATGCCGGGTGCATTCTTTCGACGCGGACGCGCCGGAGTTGCGGCTGCACGCGTTGCGTGCGGGCGAAGCCGGGTTCGTCGCGGTGCAGACCCGCGACCGGGACGGTGTCGACGTCGTCGACATCTACCCGATGGCGCCGGATGCGTTGGCGGCCGCGATTGCAGAATCGGTGGGACTGGTCGGCGCGGGTGCTCACCCGCGTATCGCGGTGGCAGGAGGCGGCAATCACCTGCCGAAGATGCCCGATGCGCTGGAAGAATACGACGACCTCGGATTCCCTGTCCGGCGTGCCGAGCCCGACGAACTGCCTGCCCGCGTCTTCGACGTCAGCGAGATCGTGGCGACCGGGACGGTTCAGACCCGTTACGAACCGGCGCGGCAGTGGGGTACGGACCCGCAGCGTCGAATCCTGCAGTGGGTGCAGGTCAGCGGCGACGGCGACTACATCTACGAGTTCGACGGCTACGCCGAGCCGCTGAGCGAAGACCTGCTGCGCAGCTTCATCGAAGGTTTCATCGCAGACGACATGGAGGCCGCGCGTGCGGGCCGCGGCCGGAGGTGAGGGCAGGGGCGCAGTCAACGTCCTTCGACGGTGAACTTCTCGTCTTCGAGACGCTGCAGGCCGCGGGCGTCGACGAGCTCGTCGCGGTAGTCGGGGTGCCGCCAATAGAACCGCACCCACTCCCGTAACGCATCGCTGTTGCCGGTGATGGCATCGGCCATCAGCATGGCGCTGCGGCCTTTGGGTAGCACGAAAACAATCACTTCGCGGCGGACCCCACGGCCACGCAGCGGATGGTCGATGATCTGCTCGATGTCAGTCCAGCTTCCGCGTACCAGTGAGCCCCAGTAGCCGTTCCACACCTCGAATCCGTTCTGGTCGAGACGCAGGTGGCTTTCCGCGCCGAACTTGAAGGCCCGATACAGCGTCGGCACGCCGAACACTATGAGAAAACCGCAGAACGCCGGGACAGCGACTCGAAGGACCCCGGTCGGGGTGTAGTCGACGAAACCGAACGGCGAGAAGGCTAGATAGAGTGCTGCCGCCGAGACGCCGGCCGCGAACCCCACCACGAACACCAGACCGACGCTCTTCTGCGTTCGGATGACGGTGCCTTCCGCGCCGCATTCCGTTCTGGGAGTGGGTGCACCCCATAGGACGTACGCCATCTGAAAGGCGAAACCGGCACTGTACAAAGCAATCCCGAACGCGATGGCGGCGGTGAGGTAGCTCCCACGCATGGACCAGATAGCAACCCACCAGGCGATGAAGGCGGCAGCGCACCCGAACAGGGCGACGAGAAGCATCAGGTTGGGCCGTGCGGAGGTGCTCATCGTGGACAAAACGTGTTGCCGATCCAGTTGCCAAGAGCTTGGCCACCGCTGCCTGCGAGAAGCGCCGCAAAGAACACACCGCCGGGACCAGTCGGAGATGCGACGAAGCCCCCGAGGGTCCCCGATGCCACCGAGGTGGCTCCTTCCGCGGCCGCGACGCATCGCTGGAACTCGGAGTCCGCGACCGCTACATCCCATAGGGCAGTCGTGATACCGATGGCGGGACCGCCGTACTTGGCACCCACACGGATGTGTTCAGTCGCCTCTTCGGTGAGCATCGGGATGCCGCGTTGCGCTTGGGACTCCAATCCGCTGAAGCCGGCACCGGCAGTACTCAAGATGGGGTGATTGAGGAGGTTCAATGGAACATCTGCGTGACGACCATCCGGTGTTGTCACGGTGACGGTTCGGCGGCCGTCGGGGCGTTCGATCAGGGTAGTGACCGTGCCGTCGGCCACCTTCAGGCTGGTCACCTTCGAGTTCCTCAAGCTGTGATGACCGAACTCATTGAAGGTCACCGAACTCGCCTCCGAAATCAGGTTTCCGTCCCTGTCGAATTGCCATTCGGTGATAGCTGGGCTGCGATCTGTGAACGCCGAAGTCGCACTCGCCGTCCTGACACGTGTACTGCCGTCCTGCATGACGTAAGTCGACGTCGTGGACATTTCCTCTCCCGTCACCGGGTCGTACCGGGTCTCCACCTTGATGTCGCGAATCGTCTGCGCCATATCCGTGTCCCGCAGCATTGCCTGCTGCAGAAAGCCGACAGGACTCGACGGATCGGGCACATCGTCAGCCGGTTGTTGCGTGCCCGGCGTCAGCAGGTTGTCCAGCCCACCCAGGTTGGGCGCTTCGAACCCGTGCGGCTTGGCAGCGGCGGTCACCGCGGCGGCGGTGGCGTCGTCGGCAGCGCCCACCGCCAGCAGCAGGCCGTTGACGGTGATCTGTTCGGCCTGCGCGCGTCGCTCCAGCGCGGCCGCCTCCTCAGCGGTCATCGCGGCACCGGTGATCAAGACCACCCACTGATCGCTGACGTGCAATTGACCGGTCATGTCGATCTCGTCGGCCTTGTTCAACAATGCGGTTCGCGCTTCACCGATGGTGCCGGCGCCGTCCCGATAGGCCGCACCGACGGCCTTGGTGTACGCCGCCAAGGCGCTCGCCGCATCCGCGGCGCGTCCGAACATCTTGGTGGCCGCGGTGTGTGCGTCACCGGACCATGCTCTGGTCTCGGGCATGGTGTCGATGTTGGTGCTCAGCATGGTCACCGCTTCGGCGACGGCTCGGCCGCTGTCCTCGACCGTTTGTCCGGTGAAGGTCAGCGAATCGGGATTCCAGCGCTGCAGCCGGGACCGCGAAGGCAGCACGGGTCAGAAGATTCCGTCGAAGCTGTCGGCAAGCTCGTGGTCGGTCACCTCGTAGCTGTTTCCGGCGCCGCGCACTGCGGTGCCCATGTCGCTGACCTCGGTGGCGATCCGGCCGGCGATTTCGGTGACGTGGGCACCGACGAGTCGCGCCGCCCACTGAGTGGTCGATCCGTCCAAGCCGTCGGCCGCGGTGGCCACCGTGGTCCCGACGTCGGCCTCGCGGATCAGCGCCGCGGCGTTGTCGACCTGCCCGCCGAAGGCGCGCAGAATCTCCGGGTCGACTTCCATGGCCGTCAGATTAGTGCAGCCAGAGGAGTCGGCTGTGCACCAATTTTCGACCGCTCGGGTGGGTTGGAAAAAGAAGAAACCCTGAACCGAACTACGGATCAGGGCTTCTGCACAGCACGAGTCGGGGCGGCGGGCGGGGCTCGAATCCACGACCTCTCGTCCCGAACCACGCCACCTGCGAAGTTGATGACGTTGGTGTGTTCACCGGTAATGGCTGCTGGAATGGGCGTGTTGGCCGGCGCATGCGGCGCCGAACTTCGCTGCGGGAAACTTTGTCCGGACATGCCGCCAGACACCCAGCACCATCCTCGAAACGCTGAGTGGGGTTTTCGAGGTTCAACCGTAAGGAATGTACGCGTTCTTGGCCGACGTCTCTGGAGCTGCGGAGCAGGTTTCTGCCAGTTGAGGTCCGGATGCTCGAGGACTAGGCGCGGATCGATCTCGTCATCGCCGTAAAACGGCTCGCCCGTCTCGTTCATTGCCCCCCCGTTACGTCGTAAGACCCGCCCGATCAGTACTACTCACCGCGATGTGGTACCAAGAGTATCGTTGCGAAACCGTACGTACCTTTTCTGGATTGGGATGTGATGTCGTCCGAAGGTCATACACGACCCTTGTCGGCTCTATCGCGGGGCCAGCTGTGGACGCTGGTGGTGTCGTGTTTGGCGGTGGCACTGGTCATTGGCTCGATGGCTGCCTTATACACATCCTTGTCCGATATCGCGACGGCGACAGGGGCGACCCAGAGCCAGCTCACCTGGGTGGTGGATGGCTACACCCTGGCGGTCGCATGCTTGGTGTTGCCGGCGGGCGCGGTCGGGGACCGTTACGGTCGCCGCGGAGTTTTGATCGCGGGATTGGTGGTGTTTTCGGCGGCGTCGACGGTGCCTTTGCTGACGCCTGATCCGATCTGGCTCATCGCCGCGCGCACAGCGTCTGGTGTCGGTGCTGCGTTCGTGATGCCGTCGACCCTGTCAATCTTGACCGCCGAGTTTCCCGAACACCAGCGAGGACGTGCGGTGGGAATCTGGGCTGGGGTAGCCGGTTCCGGCGGCATTCTGGGCGTCCTGTGCTCAGGGTTGTTGTTGGAGCGTTGGTCGTGGGAATCGGTGTTCGTCGGGTTGACCGTTGCCGGCGTCGCATTGCTTGTCGCTGCGCTCGCCTTGCCCGAGTCTCGGCAGTCCGCTCATCCGCCCATCGATTACGTCGGATCGGTGGTAGTCGTTGCCGCTATCGGTCTGCTTGTCGTCGCGGTAACCGAGGCGCCGCAGCGTGGTTGGTCGGATGTGCTAGTGATCGCACTGTTCGTCGCTGGTATCGCGTCGACGGTGGCGTTTGTGGTCGTGGAGCTGCGTCGAGAGCATCCGCTGTTGGACCTGCGTCTGTTCGCCGATCGGGGGTTCGGCGCTGGGACCTTATCGATTGTGTTGCAATTCTTGGTGCTGTTCGGTGTATTCCTGCTGTTGGTGCAGTATCTGCAACTCGTCGCTGGCTACGACCCACTCCCGTCGGCGCTGGCCCTCGCGCCGATCATCGTTCCGATTGTCGGGATATCGCTGCCAGCGCCATGGTTGGCGGAGCGCTGGGGTCTGCGGTTGCTGACCGTGTCCGGGCTGCTTGTCGTCGCCGCCGGGCTGTTTCTGGGGAGTCGCCTAGGTGCGTCGTCAGGCTACGCCGAGTTTTTGTGGCCTCTGCTGTTATTAGGCACTGGGTTGGGTTTGTGCACCGCCCCGGCGACGGCCGCGGTGGTCGCTGCAGTGCCGGTGGAGAAGCACGGCGTGGCGGCCGCGGTCAACGACGCTGCGCGCGAGGTTGGCGCCGCGGTCGGCATTGCGGTCGCCGGCAGTGTGCTGGCCGCTGGCTACGCCTCCGGAATCGAGCCCGTGCTGCGGACCTTGCCGGACCCTGCGCGGGAACCGGTCGCGGATTCTCTTGCCGCCGCCCTCGAGGTCGCTGAGTCGTCGGGGCCGGCTGGCAGCCAGCTGGCCGAGACGGCCACGGCGGCGTTCGTGGAAGGTTACAGCCAGGGCGCGATCGTCCTGTCGATCGTCACCGTTGCTGGCGCCCTCGTTCTTGCGGTGTGGTCACCGGGCCGCAGCGCGAGAGTTCGAACGGGGTAAGCGTTTTGCACAGCGGCCGCGAGGCCTGCGCTCACTGAGGCTGTTTGGTTAGCCAATCTGACCGCGTGGGTTCTAGCAGCGCTTCACCACCGACGAGGTCTACCAACGACACGACCACACCGTCTGGCTTCTCCTTGACCATGATGCCGACGCCCCAACTCGTTAACGAGACTAGTGGTATTGCTTCGCTACTCTCGGTAGCGTTGTGGGGACGCACCGGAGAATACCGAAAGGAACGTCATGCTTACGCAATGGATTGAATCCTGCAGGGTCCAGCGCGTCGGGCTTCACGAAGGCCTCATGCTCAGTCTCGACGACTACAACGAATTGGTCATTACTCGGCCACTACGACTCACGCTGCCACGCGAAGGCAACTTTCCGGCCGAAGACGTGATGATCGATCCTAATGATGTGCCCAATCATCAGCGTCCGCTGTTGAACTTCGCGGGCAGCACCTGCACGCACGCCAGTTGTGACGACGACGGCACTCTGCACGTCGCGTTTTCCAATGGGTACCGCGTCACGGTGGCCGCCGATGATCGCTTCACCGCCTGGGAGTTGTACGGAAAGCGTCACGGTTACATGGCCTGCCTACCTCGTGGCAGGGTTCGCGTCGTTCGCCACGACATACCCGAGGATGACTACGTTGCCGCGTCTCCCGCCCCAGTGCGGTGAGGCGGCGCGCAAGGGCTGACATGCGTCGAGTACACGAGCTTGCGTGGACGCGCATGAACGCTGCAGCCGACGCCACCCCAATCTGACTTTAATCCTGGTCAGATTGGGGTGGCAAGCTGGAATGATGCGTTCCGAGCGGGTGTACAGCGGGATGTCTGCAGAAGAGCGTCATCGAGAGCGGCGGACACGGCTTGTGAATGCGGCTGTGGAGCTGATCGGTACCGGTGGCGCTGCCGCCACCACCGTCACTGCCGTATGCGCGCAGTCAGGAGTCACTTCGCGCTACTTCTATCAACATTTCTCTAACCGGAACGCGCTCCTGCGGGCGGTCTACCAGGAGGTTTATGGAACCTTCTATGACGTCGTAATTCGAGCCATTCCCGACGGCGTCTCCCAACCGGCAGCATTGGCTTACGGCCCGTTACGCGCGCTCGTCAACATGATCGACAACGACGCGCGGTTGGCCAGGATAGTGTTTGTGGAATCCGCCACCGAGCCACTGCTCAGGGAGTTGCGGAGCGAAATGATGGCCGGATTCACCGACCTCGTGTTGCGAGAGGCCAGGCTTCACCTAGAAATCGCCGATGCTGGGGTAGGTGTCGCCCACTTGGCTTCGACGTTGGGGGTCGGAGGGCTATTCGAGATTCTTCGCCGACGGCTCGACGGCGAGCTGACCTTTACTACTGACGAACTCGTTGAGCACTGTGCAGGGTTTCTAGGCAGCCTCGGCAGCTACGTGTTGCTGCAAAACGCAGGTGGGGAGCCCATCACCAGTGGAACAGGCAAAGCGCAATTGACGGGGAAGTAGTCCTGTCGGGTTTACACCTGAGCGCTGCTGTAATCCGCCTAAGCGGAACCGCAGTCGTAGCCGATCTGGTCTCCCGGACCTGATTTCCCGCGGGTGCAGAGGCTAGAGGCTGCAGCGGTCGAGGAAATCGGTGACGGCGGCGGTAGAAGGCGTCGTGGTCTTCGCCGGCAATCATGTGACCGGCGCCGGCTACACGTCGACAGTCTCGGGGAAGCTTTGAACTCGTCAACAGTGGCGTGGGAGACCACGTCGGAGAAGCGACCGCGCACGAGAAGTGTTGTCACGGTGACACGCCTGGCTCTGTCGATGAGCAGATGGCTGATCGCGTCGAACTGCTCGGGTTCCCCCGTCGTCTCACCGCGCAGGAAGTCGAAGCGGGGCTGAACGGACGCCGGGCCCCTCTCCAGACCCAGTGGTCGTCGTCGCGTTGCAGTAGCACTTTGCGCAGGCCATTGACGTTGTCAGGTCGCGCGCGATAAGGGCTATACGCAGCAAGCTCATCCGCGGCGTCGTCGAGGCGACGACCACCTTGAAATTCCATCCGCGACGTGGTGTCGACCAGGGCAACCGCCCCCACGATCCAATTGTAGATCTCCCGCATCGCCGCCAATGCGCCCGAATGCGCCGAATTCGCGGGCACATCAGGGATGTCGGCTGGCGGTGGAACCGGTACCGCTGCTCGCGGGTAGCCGGAAACACCTTCCTGGAGGCCCTCCAGAACCGCAGCGGAACGTCCCCGACGGCCAACGACTGCACCTTCAGTGGCGAGAGCTTGTTTCCGTGATGATCTTCTTCGGGAAGGTGCGCCCACTTTCGCGCCGCCTTGCCCGGGCTCATCCACAGCTTTTAATCAAAGCTCGTCTGTTCATCGGGCAGGTGTCAGTCGAATCGGCAGGCGGGTGGGGCCGCGAAGTGAGCTGTTGGTTGACCAGGTGGCCGTACCGGCCGCTGTGATGGCCGAGGCTTGGGAGGCGAGTTCGCGAAGAACCGCGTGACCCTCAACGCGAGTGAGGGTTGCTCCGATACACATGTGGGCGCCGTAGCCGAACGCGATGTGGTTGCGCGGGTTTCGGTCAGCGCGGTAACTGTCGGGATCCTCGAAAACCTCTGGGTCGCGGTTTGCGGCACCGAATGCCAACAAGAGCCGAGACCCACTGGGGATGGTCACCTCGCCGACTTTGTAGTCGGTGCGGGTGTAACGGTAGAGGTTTTGGATAGGTGTCGAGTAGCGCAGTTGTTCCTCTACGGCGCTAGGGATCAGGTCGGGATTGTCGCGGATCATGGCGAACTGATCGGGGGAGTGGGCGAGTGTATCGAACATGCCGCCGATGAGGTTCGTGGTGGTTTCGTTCCCAGCGAACAGCAGCAGCATCGCGATGAAAAAGAGTTCGTCGTCGGAGAGCATGCCGTCCTCGGCGCTATCGACGAGCCGACCCAGGACGGTATCCGCACCTTTGAGCCTGCCGGAGGCCAACTGATCCTTGAAGTACCGCCGCAGGGCGGCAATCGCGCGAATCCCCCTGAACGCGTGCCGTAACCCGGCGGGGGTGACGGCAGCGTTGATGATGCCGACACCGCGTTCGGACCACGATCGGAAGTTCTCGACATCTTCGGGAGGAATCCCGATTATGTGCGCGATCATTCGGATGGGCAAAGGCATCGCGAGGCGCTCCATCACGTCGCAACCGGGATGGGCGACAACGTCTGCGACGAGCTCTTCGGCGAGTCGGTTTGCCATCGCCTGCCATTCGCTCATGGCGCCCTTGGTGAATCCAGGTTGTACCTGTCTGCGCAGGCGGGCGTGGTCATCGCCGTCAGTCAGCACCAGGATCGGTGCCGAGATTTTCATCCTGGTGACGCCTAGGGTACTGGTGATCGCCTCGGTGTCGCGCAAGGCTGCTCGTATGTCTTCGTGTCGGCTCAGAATCCAAGTCGCACGTCTGGGGTTGTAGTGCACTCGCCCCCCGACGTGCAGCGCGCGATAGGCATCGAATGGCTGCGCCGCGGTCGCTGGGTCGAGTGGATCGTAATCGGTATTAACCGCGCCGGTCCATCCTGCGTAGCCGCGGCGCCGGACCCGCGCGGACGCAGCAATGTTCATTCCGATAGCCCTCACCACCGGCGATCCGATCTGCCGGACGAGGCTCTCGGGGCGCAATCTAACCATCGGTGGTCCGCGCGAATGTCGCCGCCGGTTGGTGCTCACGATTGCTGCGAACATTCGTCATGAACTCAAGGCTGGCCAATCACCCGTCATCGCGTCAATGGTGGGGCAACTGTTGAGAGGAAACCGCCTTCCATCGGCGGCTCCAAATTCTCAGTGTAGAGCCGTGAAATGCTGATATCACCGCTTGAAGGGCATATGAATTCTCACTCAGAGAATCTTCCACCAGCCTGATCAGAACCACATGGACGAATGCTCAGTACTCTCGAGCCGCGGGCACCGTCACACTGGAACATTCGGTCGCACCAAGAGCTTGTCCCAATTATCGACCCACTCGGCGAGTTCCGAAGCCTCGGCATGGATGGCCGCGGAACGAAGCACCCCCAGTTGTCCCCTCCCCCGAGTCTGCGATACGTGCAGCAGCGCGTCCTGATACTCAGTGCGAAAGTTGCTTCAGTCACGGTGAGATGTTGAGGTGTTACATTTGTTTCCGGCAGAATCGTCACCCAGCTATGCGGCAATCCGTCCCGTTGCGACGTTCATTGGAATCGCCCTGCTACAGCCACCTCAATGCTTAAGAGCACGCGTTCTGGGTTCTCAACACTGGCCCGAGGAACCGCTCCACGATCTCACGTTCTATACCAGGATCGCTCGCCGGCCAGTGCCACAGCGCAAGCACTGCGCGCACCAACCATTGAGCGGCGGCCTCGTCGTGAGGGTCTGAGCCGATCAGACTTGTCGCGATGCCGGCGACGATCGGCGAGGTCTCAATCCATCGCCGGGTCTTCGGATTCGATGACCGGAGCAGTTGTTGGATAACGTGTTCCGTGCGAAGGTGGTGAAGGCCTGCGCTGACGGCGACGACGATCCGCTCGTGTCCTGTCAAATCGCAGATCGCGTCGTCGACGGCGGTTACGACATGCGACGACAGCCTCACGATGACTGCTTCGCATATCGCGGCTTTCCCGCCCGCGTGACGGTAGATTGTCGCCGGCGAACAGTGGACCAACGCGGCGAGTTCGAGGATGGAGAAATCATCGAAGCCTCGGCGTCCGATCAAACGCGCGGCCGCTTGGAGAATCCTCTCAGTTGCAGCGGTCGCTCTTGGCTGCTCGAGTAGCCAGTCGTTGGTTGTCACCTCGAAACACCTTCCGATGCTGGACATCGTTGCGTTGGTCATGCTCGCTGTGCGGCGTTGTCAGGTAAGTGGGGTCCGCGTTGCTTTGGTGGGCCACCAGCTGGCTTCGCGTAGGAGTGTGGCGATGGCGGGAACGGTGAGGGTGCGCACCAGGAAGGTGTCGAGCAGTAGTCCGAAGCCGATGATGATGCCGGCTTGGATCATGATGGCGATTGAGCCGACCATGAGACCGAACATGCTGGCGGCGAAGATCACGCCTGCTGAGGTGATGACGGCTCCGGTGTTTGCGACGGTGCGCAGGACGCCGACGCGGATGTTGCGCCCGGACTCTTCACGGAGTCGTGAGACGAGCAGCATGTTGTAGTCGGCGCCGACGGCGACGAGGATGATGAACGCCAACAGTGGTACGGGCCAGGCGATCTCTTGGCCAAGTACCCATTGGAAGACCACCACGCCGATGCCCAGTGATGCGAGGTAGTTGAGCAGAACCGTGCCCAACAGGTAGACCGGTGCCAGGAGAGCGCGCAACAGCAGGACCAGGATGACGCCGACGATGATCGTGGTGGCGATGGCCAATTGTGCAAAATCGGCCCGCAGGAATCGTTGGATATCGGAGTTCACAGCGGGGAAGCCGGCGACTGAGATGGTGGCTTGTTCCAGTGAGGTGTTGGGTCGCGCGGTGTTGGCGATGTCGGTGATGTGGTTGGCGAGGTCCATGGCTTCGACGCTGTATGGGTCGTTGCTGGTTTCGATCATGAAGCGCGCGGTCTTGCCGTCAGATGAGAGGAATTGTTTGGCGACGTCCGTGAACTGTCGGTTCTCGAATGCGTTGGGGGGCAGGTAGAAGCCGCTCGAGGAGTCGGAGTCCGCTGCTGCGCGTGCAGAATTTCGCAGTTGGGTGGCGATCTGGCTCATGCCAGAAAGCATTTCGATGTTGCTGTCGGCGAGGGTGCGAACACCGGTGGCGAGTGCGTGGGCGCCGGAAGCGAGCTGGCCGATTCCGTCCTGGAGCCGGCGGAGGTTGGCGGCCACATCGGCGGGGTTTCCGAGGGCACCGAATGCCTTGTCCAGTGAGGTGACTGCGTTTTGGACGTTGGCGAGGGTGCCGGTCACGGTGGCGTTGGTGGCGGGATCGTAGCGGTCGCCGAGGTCGGCGATCTGGTTGAAGAATCCGCTGTCGCGCAAGGTAACCAGGATCTTCACCTGGTCGCGGATTTGGGCGCATTGTGGGGTGGTGGCACACCACGGTGAGGTGTTGAGGGCGCCGACGAGCGGGTCGAGCAGTGTGATCGCGTTTTGCGCTTGGTCGGCCAGTGGTCGTAGTCCTGGGCCGGATTGGATGGCTTGATCGACGGCGGGGGCTGTGGCGGAAAGTTGCTGCAGTAGAGGGCGGAACTGGTTGACTTGGCTTCCCGCGGATTGGGCTTGGGTGAGGATGCCGGCCAGTGGCGTGAGGGCGGTGCGCACGGTGCTGTCGAGCTGGGCAAGGCCGTCGGCGAGTTGATCGGCGCCATTGGTGAGTTTGGTGAGGTCGTCTCTGCGGGAGTTGCCTTCGGCGACCGCGCCGGCCATCTTGTCGCCGATCTGGCCGTTCTGCCAGGCCAGTTCTGCTTGGTCGAGGCGCTCCCCAGTCGGGCGGGTGACTCCGGAGACCTTGGTGACGCCGGGGATCTGAGACACGCGGGAGGCCATTTCGTCGAGATCGGCCAGTCCTTTCCCGGTTCGCATGTCGGTGGAATTTTCGACGACGAGGAACTCGGTGATGACGACATCTTTGCGGAAGTGGCGGTCCAGCAGTTGGTAGCCCTGGTTGCTGGCCGTGGTGGCTGGTTGGCCCTTGCGGTCGTCGTAGCTGATCTTGATGGTTGCGGCCGCTGCGGACAGCGCGAGCAGAACGACCAGGCTGACGATCAGTAGTGGCACCGGACGGCGGACCACGGCGACGGCGACGCTGTTCCAGTAGCGGCGGGTGCGATCGGGTTTGGGTTCACCGATGCCGCGTTTGGCGGCGAGCGACAGCACGGGTGGCAGCAGGGTGACGGTGGCCAGGAATCCGAAGAGCACGGCGATGGCACATGCGGGGCCCAGGGCGGCGAAGACGCTGAGCCGCGCGAAGACCATGGCCAGGAATGCGAGTGCGACGGTGGCGGCGGACGCGAGGATGACGCGCCCGATGCTGGCGGTGGCATGGATGATGGCCTGATCGGCGGGTACTTCGGCGCGGCGCTGTTCGTGGTAACGGCTGATCAGAAATACGGTGTAGTCGGTTCCGGCGCCGAGCAGGATCGCGGTCATGAATGCGACGGTGAACTGGGAGACCGGCATGCCCAACTCGCCGAGGACAGACAGCACACCGCGCCCGACTGCCAGGCTCAACCCGATTACCAGGAGCGGCAACAGCGCGGTGAAAACCGACCGGTAGACGATCAGCAGGATCAGCGCGATCATGCCTGCGGTGGCGATGGAGATCAGCAGCAGGTCGTGCTCGGCGGAGGCGATCATGTCGCTGAAGGTCGCCGGTGGTCCCGTCACTTGGACGGTCGTGGTCGAGCCGGTGAACACCTCCGCTGCGATGTCGCGCACTGCGTTCACTGATTCGGCGGCGTCGGGGTCTCCGAGGGTGCCGGTGACCCCGACAGGCAGATACCAGGCTTTGCGGTCGGCGCTGACTGCATGGGCTTCGGTAATCGGATCGGACAGTAGGTCCTGCACCAGAAGGACGTGGTCACTTTCGGCCTGCAGCCGGCGCACGAGTTCGCTGTAGCCCTGCCGGGCAGTCGGAGTCAAGCCATTGGGATCTTCCATGGCGACGAACACGACAGTTTTTGAGCCTTCTTCGCCGAAGGCGGCGCTCATGCGTTCTACCGTCTGCAACGACGGCGCATCACGGGGAATGAGGTCCACCGACTGTTGGCGCACCACGGTTTCCAGCTGGGGGAACAGCAGCGCGAGAACCACTGCGGCGCCTAGCCATACCCCGATGACCAGCGCCTTGTGTCGGAGCGTGAACCGGGCTAGCACGGCCAGTCGAGCACTGTACTCGCGATTGCGTGCCGGGTCGGTGGAGTTGTTGGCGCGTCGGTGAGGGCGCGCAGCACGGATTGGGGATTTTGCGCTGCCGTCCGTCACCTGGCCTCCACTGATAGCGATACTCTCGGTATCGCTACGCTACCCGATGTAGTGCAAGTGGTGACAGCCTCGTAATCGCCCGCCGCGCAATCCGCGGCTGGCAGGGGCAGGCGGCCGCCATCGACTCCTGCGCAGGCCGCCGGTCACAGCCACCAGCAAATGGTTGACACCCGTTGGCTTTCTGAAATTCCAGGCCGAACGCTGTGTAGTCGAGGACAAGGGCTGTGAGTGTCGTTCAGGTCGTGCCGCTGCTGCGGCGAGAAGCTCCTCGAGGTCGGGCTTCGGTTGTGGCCGACTCGGCCGTGTTCTGCAGCAGCACGTAAGTGCCGAGGCTACCCAGGAAACCTGCGCAGTGCTGAACGAGTTCATCGGTGGTGAACTCCAGTTCTCCGTCGAGCCAGCGGCGCAAGACTTCGAATAACCCCCCCACACCCAAGGTCGAGGTCAAATGGGCAACGCCCACTGCGGAGTCGGCGATGTCGAGGTGAAGTCTGGCCTCATGCAACACGAGATCGGTGAAACCGGTCATCATTCTGCTGCGTAGCTCGCGGAGCAGCGGCTCGGTTGCAGATTCCACGAACAGGATCCGACCCAGCCGAGGGTCATTGTCGATCATGCTGACCAGCCCGCGGATCGGCGCATATGCGAGCACCTCGGGTGGGACGCCGGCATCGGGAATGGCGTCGACTATCACCTCCTGGAAGCTGGTATAGAGCTGCTGGTAGACGGCCCGCAGGAGTGCGTCTCTATCGGGGAAATGCTGGTAGAAGTAGCGTGACGTGATACCGGACTCAGCGCAGACGGCAGTCACCGTGACGGCGGCAACGCCATGCGTGCCGATCAATTCCATCGCGGCCTCGATGAGACTCGTACGCCTGTTCCGGTGACGCTCCTCGGCGGACAATCCGTTATACACCCGGGCCGATCGCACAACGTGTAGCTTGCCATCTAATTCTGACTAGGCGTAAAGTCAGAATCTGCAGTTACCCATGACAACAGGAGAGCAACATGAGCGACGAGTCGTCCACACTGCCCACCACGCGAATCGTGCCGAAGCCTCGCCGTGTTCGCTTTGATATGCCTGCTGGGACCAAACGTCAGCACTTCGTCGACGGTGACTTGGTGATGAGTCACTTCGTCTCTACCTTGTCGGCCACTTTCCCCGAAGGGGAGGATTTCTTCATCCGGTCAGTCCGCCACTACCGGGACCAGATCAGCGACGCTGACTTGAAGGCGGCGGTCAAGGGCTTCATTGCGCAGGAGGCCACCCACCGGCACCAGCATAGCCTGCTCAACCAGAGGCTCCAGGATATGGGCTATCCGACCGAGGGGATCGATCGGCACATCACGAAGTTGCTTAAGCGGCTTGAGCCTCGGTTTTCTTCGGAGATGAACCTTGCTGTGACGGCCGCCCTTGAGCACTACACCGCGACATTCGCCGAGATCATTCTCACCAGCGAAGAAGCTCAAGCACTCATCGGGAACACCGAGGTGCGGCCGATTCTGCTATGGCACGCAGTGGAAGAATCCGAGCACAAGGCCGTCGCTTACGATGTATTCCAGGCGATCGGTGGAAGCGAACGCACCAGAGTGAGGGGAATGCGATTCGCCACAGCCCTCTTGTTCGCGGAGTTGTTCATCCAGACCACCCGCTCTCTGGCAGGCGACCGTGCCGCCTACAACCCGGTTCGGTTGGTGCGCAGCCTTCGAGCCTTCCGTCATAACCCGCTGTTCAGCCGAGCGGCAATTGAGCGCTTCCGTTCCTACACCCGTGCCGGATTCCATCCCGATGATTGGGACAGCGCGGAGATCCTCGAACGCTGGACCAAAGAACTCTTTGATGCCGACGGCGGCCAACAGCTACGGAGCAACGTATAGGACGACAAGAGATGGTGGTCACGCCGGCCATATGAGATAAGAACACCCCTTCACACGAAGTGCGGTGCGCCGTTGCTGCATCAGGCGTTACGGCAATCCGCTGATGCGAGTCGAAGGGCCACCACCGCCTTCCCTTCAGCGTCCGAAGACTTCCTGGGCAAATCTGGACACAAGGGGGTGCATTTGACGACGGGGCGGTTTCCGGCGGTCATTGCACCATTTGGACCGTGGTCGCGGTAGCAAGGCAGGGAAGACTTCGGCGCAGGACGGTCCGTTGAGGATGGCTTGAGGGCGGTTGTTGAGTTCGAGTTCAACGCCGGCTAGTTTGTTGTGGCTGTGCCGGGAGAGATCAGGACCCTCCGGAAAGTACGGACGCACGGGTCAAGTCCAGGGACGTGGTGTGCGACGTCGTCGTGTGATTCTTCGTTGTGATGGTTCAGGCGGTCAGTGCCGCCGGCGTGGCCTCCTGTTCGGTGGGTGAGTTCTGGTCGGCTCTGGATTTGCTG
>NZ_JBAUJR010000374.1:0-4771 GCF_049683935.1 Mycobacterium sp.
CCGCCACGGCGGTCAGGCGGGCGGCGACCGCGTCCAGGTCCGCCGCGTGGCCCGCCGCGGCCGAACCGTAAGCGCGGATCAGGTCGGTGTCTGCAGACAAACGCGCGTCCATGGAAGGTAGGACGCCGGGAAACCCCGTTCGGTTCCCATTAGGGTGGCACTTCATGGACGTGCGTGTGGTCGACCATCCCTTGGCCGCGGCGCGGCTGACCACTCTGCGTGACGAGCGCACCGACAATGCGGCCTTCCGTGCTGCGCTGCGGGATCTCACCTTGATGCTCGTGTACGAGGCCACCCGGGATCTGGCGATCGACACCGTCGCGGTCCGCACCCCGATGGCCGACACCGCGGGGGTGAAGCTGGCCAATCCGCCGCTGCTGGTCCCGGTGCTGCGGGCGGGCCTGGGCATGGTGGATCAGGCGCACGCGCTGATCCCGGAAGCGCGGGTCGGTTTTGTCGGGGTGGCCCGCAACGAGGAAACCCATCAGCCCACGCCCTACCTGGAATCGCTACCCGATGACCTGAGCACGCAGCCGGTGATCGTGCTCGACCCGATGCTGGCCACCGGCGGTTCGATGGTGCACACCATCGAGCTGCTCTACGCCCGCGACGCCGTCGACATCACCGCGATCTGCGTGGTCGTCGCACCGGAAGGCATTGCGGCGCTGGAGAAAGTGGCGCCGATGATGCGGCTCTACACCGCGACGATCGACTCGGGTCTCAACGACATCGCCTACATCGTCCCCGGCCTGGGTGACGCCGGCGACCGCCAGTTCGGCCCCCGCTGACCACCCGCCGAAACTGTATTCCACGCGCCGTAGGCCCCGAAAACCTCACGCGGAATACAGTTTCGGCGATGGCTAGCCCCAGTTGCGCAGATCCGTCGCGACGGCGTCCTGCGCCAGTTGCGCACGATCGCGAGCTGCCGCCAGATCCCCGGTGCAGCGAATCTCGATGTAGGACTTGAGTTTCGGCTCGGTGCCGGACGGGCGCGTCACCACCCGCACCGAGGTCGCGTCGTCGCCACCGCTGAACACCAGGGCGTCGGTGCGCGGCTGCAGGTCGGTGACGGTGACGGCAAAGCCGGCCAGCTGCGTGGGTGGCGCACTGCGCAGTCGCGCCATCAGCCTGGCGGCGTCGGCGGGCGAGTCGACCCGGCGGGTCACCGCGGCGGTGGTGTGCACGCCGTGACGGCGGGCCAGATCGTCGAGCGCATCGAGCATCGTGAGTCCCTTGGCCCGCAGTGCGACGACGAGGTCACACACCAGCACGGCGGCGCTGATGCCGTCCTTGTCGCGGACCGCCGCGGGGTCCACGCAGTGCCCGATCGCCTCCTCGTAGGCGTACACCAGCGTCCCGGGCACATCGTCATCGGCACGCGCCAACCACTTGAAGCCCGTCAGCGTCTCGACGTGCCGCGCCCCGTACGAGGCGGCGATGCGCGAGAGCATCCGCGACGACACCACGGTGCTCGCCACCACCGCCGGAGCCTGGCAGGCGGACAGAATGTAATCGCCCAGCAGCCAACCGGTTTCGTCACCGGTGAGCATCCGCCACCCGGTTGGGGTCGGGACACCGACAGCACACCGGTCGGCATCGGGATCGAGTGCGATGGCGATCTCCGCGTCGACGTCGGCGGCCAGGGCGAGCAGACGGTCGGCCGCGCCCGGCTCCTCCGGGTTCGGAAACGCCACCGTCGGGAAGTCGGGGTCGGGCGTGAACTGGCTGTCGACGACGTGCACGTCACCAAACCCGGCAAGCGCCAACGCATCCAGTGCGAACTCACCGCCCACCCCGTGCATCGGCGTCAGAGCGACGCGGGCGGAACCGGTGCCCCGGCGGACCGCGGCCGCCCGTTCGACGTAGTCGCGCAGTACCTGGAAACCGCTGGGCGTAACGGGTGTTCGGGCAATCTCGTCCGCTGGAGGTGCTGCCGCGATGGCGTGCTCGATGTCCCGGTCGGTGGGTTCGACGATCTGCAGCCCGCCCGGGAAGTACACCTTGTAGCCGTTGTCCGTAGCCGGGTTGTGCGACGCGGTGATCTGCACGCCCGCGGCGGCCCCCACAGTGCGGACGGCGAACGCCACCGCGGGGGTGGGTACGGGGGAGGGCATCAGGATGACGGAAAATCCTTGAGCGGCAAAGACTTCAGCGACCGCGCGGCCGAACTCTGCCGAGCGGTGGCGGGCGTCGTAGCCGATGACAACCGTCGGTCCACCCAGCGACCGGTCGGCGAGAACCCGGGCGACGCCCCAGGTCGCACGCAGCACCACCGCAAGGTTCATCCCGTTGGGGCCGGCACGCAGCGGGCCCCGAAGCCCCGCGGTGCCGAACGTCAGGGGTGTCGCGAAGCGGTCGGCGAGCTCGTCGTCGCTGCAGGCTGCAAGCTCGGCGGCAGATCCCGGGTCGGGGTCATGAGCGATCCATTCGGCCACGACGTCCGCGAGCTCACCCATCGCTCCACCCCACCAGAGGCCGATTCGGCGCGCAAACACACCGCGGCGGCGGTCGGCCTATCGCGCCGAATCCGCATCGGCCAGCTTGCGCAGGATCGGGGCCACCAGCATCAGCAGGTCGAACTCCAGCGTCGAGAGCGTGTCGCGCATCGTGTCGCGCAGCCAGGCGTCGCGTTCGGCGCGGTCGGCGGTCAGCAGTGCCCCACCCGCTTCGGTGAGCTCGACGAGCTGACGGCGACGGTCGGTCTCGTCGGGACGACGGTGGATCAGCTTTCTGGCTTCGAGCTCGTTGAGGGAGTCGGTCAGCGACTGGACTCTGACCTGCATGAGCACACCGAGCTCGGCCGGCGTGGTGACGGCGGCGCGGCTGATCTCTCCGAGTAGCTGCATCTGGGTGGGCGTCAGGGCGTTGTCAGGTCGGTGCCTGCGGATCTGCCGGGCGATCGCCATCACCGACTCGCGTAGCTCGGTGGCCGCTGAGGACGGGGGACTATCCATAGATGCCAAGGTATACCTTGGCAATCGGCACCGGCAAGAGCACAAAGACGCCTTTGCGATCATGAAATAGTAAGTGCATACTTGCTATCGGTATGAAGTGGATGCGACAGATACTCAGGTGGGCGCTGCTGCTGGCGGCGACCGCAGCCGTCACCGTTCCGTTGACGCTGGTCGGTGTCCCGTCGGCCGCGCTGTTCGCCGCACTGGTCGTCGGCATCGTGCTGGCGCTGATGGCGAAGGGGCCGGCCCGGGTTCCGCGCAAGCTCGGCCTTGCGGCCCAGGGGGTGCTCGGTGTCTACATCGGCACGATGGTCCAGCAGGACGCGGTGGCCGCACTCGGCGGTGACTGGCCCATCGTCATCGGTATCGCCGTGGCGACCCTGCTACTCAGCGTCATCGCCGGGGTATTGCTGGGACTGCGCCGCGACGTCACGCCGCTGACCGGGTCTCTGGCCCTGACGGCAGGCGGCGCCTCCGGGCTGGTGGCCATCGCCCGCGAACTCGGCGGCGACGACCGCGTGGTCGCCGTCGTCCAGTACCTGCGGGTTGCGCTCGTCACCGCGTCGATGCCCGTCGTCGTCACCCTCATCTACCACGCCGACAAGTCCCGACCCGACGCTGCGACCGCGCCCACCGACCAGGCCCCGTGGTATCTGAGCCTCGGCATTGTCGTCGTGCTGGTGCTCGTCGGCGCCACTGCCGGCCGGCTGATCCGGCTGCCCGGGGCGGCACTGCTCGGTCCGCTCGCCCTGACGGTCGTGCTCGAGCTCAGCGGGCTGTCGTTCGGAATGTCGGTGCCGATGGTGCTGGTCCAGGCGGGCTACATGCTGATCGGCTGGCAGGCCGGCCTGGCGTTCAACCGCGAGGCGCTGCGGACGGTCGGGCGGCTGCTGCCCGCGGCCGTGGGGCTGATCGTCGCGCTGACGGTCGCCACTGCCGGGCTCGGGGTGTTGCTGGCCCACGTCACCGGCCTGACCCCGCTGGAGGGTTACCTGGCGACCAGCCCCGGCGGCGTGTACGCGGTGCTGGCCACCGCAGTCGAGACCGGGTCCAACGTCACGTTCATCATCGCCGCGCAGGTGGTGCGGATCCTGCTGATGCTGTTCGCCGCGCCGCTGCTGGCCCGCGGCGTGGTGTGGGCCAGCCGCAAGCTGGGCCGCGATCAGACCCGGGCGATCACCGAGGACAGCAGGGAGCCCATCCGGGTGGCCGACTGACGGCCCGCCTCGAGCACCTCGTCGTGACTGAGCGGCTGGCCTGTCATCCCGGCCGCCAGGTTCGTCACCAGCGACACTCCCAGTACCTGTGCGCCCGCGGCGCGGGCGGCGATCGTCTCGTGCACCGTCGACATGCCGACCAGGTCGGCGCCCAGCGTGCGCAGCATCCGGATCTCGGCCGGCGTCTCGTAGTGCGGTCCCGGCAGGCCTGCGTAGACGCCGTCGGCCAGCGTGGGGTCGATCTCGCGTGCGAGGGCCCGCAGCCGCGGCGAGTACGCGTCGACGAGGTCCACGAACTCGGCTCCGACCAGCGGCGATCGGGCGGTCAGGTTGAGATGGTCGCTGATCAGCACGGGCTGGCCCACCGTGAAGTCCGGCCGCAGCCCACCCGCGGCGTTGGTCAGCACCACGGTGTGCGCGCCGGCCGCGCAGGCGGTCCGCACCGGATGCACGACGTGGCGCAGGTCGTGTCCCTCGTAGGCGTGGATCCGGCCGACGAGCACCAGCACCCGATGCGGTCCGACCCGCAGCGAGAGCACCTGGCCGCCGTGCCCCTGGGCGCTGGGTGGGGTGAAGCCGGGCAGCTCGGCCATCGGGACC
>NZ_JBAUJR010000375.1:0-9392 GCF_049683935.1 Mycobacterium sp.
CCCCGGCCCGGTTCCCGGCGGCAGCTGCGGAACCGGCTGCCCCGACGCCGTCGCGTTCGGATCACCCTTCCAGTTGAACCCGTCGTTGAGCGGCACGTAGGTCTCGTCGCTCTCACACATGGCGGCCGTGGGAGCGCGTTTACCTGGCCGTGTTGCGCACGGGATGTTGTGTGCTCCACGGACATTGAGTGACGAGTCCTGGGGAACTCGGCAGTACAGGTCGCCGGGGGGACGTTCGGGCGCATCCTCGAGGACCGCCGAACGTTGCTGCTGCGCAGGAAGAAAGCCGGTGGTGCACGGCGGCGGCAGGTTGATGTTCAGGTTGAAGCTGAGGTACTGGCCCCGGTAATCCTGTTTGGTGTCGACGTTGGCCACCAGTCCGGCCTGAGCCGCCGACACGACGGCCGGGAACAGCACAAGAAGCTGTTCGATGTTGTCGTGGTAGGTCACCGCCACCTCCCCCACGCTGACCAGGTTGGCCAGCACGAGGGGCAGCGTCGGCGTGATCCGGTCGACGAGTTGGCGCACCGAATCGGCTGTCGCGCCGCCGTCGTCGATGACCCGGGCAACGGTCTGGTCCTGCTCCTGAAGCTGTGTGGTCACCGTGGCCACCTGTGAGGCCCAGGCCTGGATCGCTTCCGAGGTGCGGGTCTGCGAATCCAGAACGGGCTTCGCCTGGTCGATCAAGGTGATCAGCGGGTCGAGGTGCTCGCGCGCCTCGATGGCGAGATCGGTGGAACTGTCGACGATCCGAGACAGTTCCGGGCCGAGTCCACCGACCGCCGTGTAGGACTCGTCGATGACGACTTTCAGATCGTCCCGCGGTATCGCCCTGAGTCCGGCGTTCGCGTCGGCGAGCAGGGTGTTGACGTTGGGCGGCACCGACGTGTCCGCGAGTGTGATGACGTCGCCGTCGCGCAGCGGCCGCGCATCGCCGTTACGCGGCAACAGCGCAACGTACTGCTCGCCGATCGCCGACTGGCTGTGCACCTCGGCCTGCAGGTCGGACGGAACGTCGATGCCGGACTTCAGCGACAACACGGCCTCCACGCCCACGGGTGTCAGACGCACCGCTTCGACCCGGCCCACCTCGGTACCGCGGTAGGTCACATTTCCACCGCTGTAGAGGCCACCCGTTTGGGCCAGCTGCATCGTGACCGTGTACCGGCCGACGCCGAAGAGCATGGCCGGCAGCTTCATGAAGTGGAGCGCCATCACACTCATCGCGACCACAGCGACGATCGTGAACAACACGAGCTGGATCTGCATTCGCCTGTCGAGTCGCATCTATGGCCCCTGATCCCAGCGGTAGGGAACGGTCAACGGGTTGGCGCGGGTGTAGGGGCTGGGGAACTGCCCGATGGTGCGACCCCATTGCAGCTCGAGCTCGGTCAGGTCGCCTTCCCAACGGGTTCCGGTGAACATACCCGCGTCGATCCGGCTGAGCGTGAGGTCGGCGATCGCGGTCAGGTTGGCGTAGTCACCGCGCTGCCACTTCTCGATCGTCTCGTTCGGGAACGGAAAAGTCAGGATGTAGGAGAGCGCCCGGGTCATGCTCGGGCCGGCATCGGCCAGTTCCGTCAACACCGGGCCGATGTCCTCGAGTTCCCCGACCAGGTTGTCCTTCGTCTTGTTGACGGTGTCAACGGTCAGCGCGCTGAAGGTTCCGAATCGGTCAGCGGTGTCGATGAGATCGTCTCGCTCACCGTTGAGCACCGATAGCGCGTCGGGAATGGTTTCCAGCGCGTGATCGAGCACGGGTCGCTGCGCAGCGAACTGCCCGACCAGATCGTCGAGACTCTCTGTGGCGGCGATGATGTCACCGGTTTGGCCGCTGAGGTTGCGCGTGAAGGTCTCCAACTGGCCGACCAGGCTGCGCACATCCTGCTCCCGGCCGCGGAACGCGGTCGAGAACGCCTCGGTGATGTCCTGCACGTGGCCGAGTCCGCCTCCGTTGAGGACCATCGACAGCGCCGCCAGGGTCTGTTCAGTGCTCGGGAATGCGCCGCCACTCGACAGCGGGATCAGTGATCCGTCACGCAGGCGCCCGTACGGCGCAACACCGTTCGGGGGCGACAACTCAATGTGCAGCGACCCCAGCAGACTGGTCAAACCGATTGTCACCAAGGAGTTCTCGGGAAGGACCACATCGCCGTTGAGCCGCATCGTCAACAGCGCGTGCCAGCCCTGGCGCTCGATCCTGGTCACGGTGCCGACGTCCACGTCGGCGACCCGGACCCGAGAATTCGGCTGGATGTTGTTCACGTCGGGAAGCTGCGCCCGGATCACGAACGACCCGGGCCCTCCGCCCTGGGTGCCGGGCATCGGCAGCGAGTTCAGCCCCTGCCAGCCGGCGCACCCGGCCGACGCCAGGACAACAACGACCGTCACCGACGCCGCCGCGATGCGGCGCCACCACGTGCGGTTCATGAGCCATCTCCGTTGGCGGGCACCATCATCCCGTGCAGGCCGGAGTCGGGATCGGTCGCTTCTGCCGGCAGCAGCTCGGCAGGAACAGCGGGCGGTGCAGAATCGGGGCGCATCCAATCCTCGCTGTAGGTGACCTCGTTGGGCCTGGCCTGCGCTCCGACAAGCAGGTTCTCCCCGATCGGGGGGAAGTTGTACTGCCGGTTCTTGACAATGGGCGCCAGATACTGCGCACACAGTTTCGCCGACTGCTCGGCGCCGTGTCGCGACGCCGCCTGGATCGCTCCGCAGATGAAGCTGATGGGATTGGCGAAGTTGTTCACCGCCAGCGCACCCGTCAGCGATCCGTTCGCCGGCTCGAAGATGTTCTGGAAGTTCGCCACTGTGCCGGGAGCGATGTGCAATGTCTGTTGGAGATCATCGAGGCTGTCGACCAGCACGGTACTGATGGACGCCAGCTTGTCGGTCGTGGTGCCGATCGCCTCCCTGTGGTCGTCTGCGAACACCTTGACGTCGCCGATGACCCCGGCCAGATCCTGCACTGTCCGCGCGACCTTCTGCGGGTCGTCGGCCACGAGCGACGTGACCGCCGCCATGTTCTGGTTGAGCTGTTCGAGGAGGTCTGCACTGTCGTGGAGCGCCGAGACCAGAGTCGACAGATTGCGGAAGGTGACGAAGATGTCGTCGCTGTGATCACCGAGAGTCGTCAGCGCCTGGGACAGCTTGATGACCGTCGCACGAATGTTCGCGCCCTGGCCCCGCAGATTGTCGGCGGCGGTGTTGATGAACGAGCCGAGGGTGCTGACTCCGCCGGGTTCGGTCGGTTCGAGAAGTTTGGTCAAGCGCTGCAACTGAACTCGGACGTCGTCCCATTCGACCGGAACCGCGGTCCGCTCCTGACCGACAACCGTACCTGTCGGCATGACCGGCCCCCCGGTGTAGGCAGGTGTCAGTTGGATGGCCCGACCTGTCACCAACTGGGGCGACAGGATCACCGCCTTGGCATCAGCCGGGACAGGGTAGCGGTGATCCACCCAGAAGGTGATCCTGGCACGGGTGGGTTCGGGCTCGATCCTGTCGACCCGGCCCACGGGCACCCCGAGGATCCGCACGTCGTCACCGGCGAAGATACCGTTGCTGTTCTCAAAATAGGCTGTCACCCAGATTCTTTCGTCCCTGTCCGCGGATCTGGCCGCGACCACCACGCCGGCGGCCAGAATCAGCACCAACACGGCGGCCAACCCCTTGCGCGCCTGCCGCAACCTCCCTCTCATCGCTGTCCCACCGGTTCGAGCGCGGGTGGTCCCGGCGGAGGTCCGCCAGGTTGCGGCGCGGGCAGTGGTTCGCGATACGGGTAACGGGTATCACCCGGATTGCCGGTGATGGCGTCGGGAAGGTGCAGCCGCGGCTCACCGCCCTGGCCGGTGCGAGGGTATGGCACCGGCAGCGCCGGCGTGCCGGGTTGACCGGTCTGGGGGTCGGTCAGCTGCGACGGTGGCAACACGTTCGGGTCCAGCCCGAGATCGGAGAAGGCGGCGTCGACGAACGGCTGCACGAACTGGCCGGGCAGCAGGTTCACCACATACGCCTTGAAGAACGGCCCGGAGGACAGCGACTCCCCCAGCGACATCGCGTATTTGTTGAGCAGAGTGATCGCCTCCTGAAGGCGTTCCTTGCGGTTGTCGACGATGGTCAGCACCCCGTTGAGTTTGTCCAGCGCTGGGCGCAGCTGCTCGCGGTTCTCGGCGATGAACGCCTTGAGCTGTTGTGCCGCAGCCGAAATATTGGTCCAGATCTGGCTGACCGCATCACTTTGGGTGCGCAGCTGCGCAAGCAGCGCGTTGGTGTCGGAGATGAGCCGGGCCACCTGATCGCTGCGGTGCGCCAGCACACCCGTTGCCTTGGCGGCATTGTCGAGCAGGCTGCGTAACTCGGTGTCTCGTTCGTTGAGTGTCTGGGCGAATCGCGCCATTCCCTGGACCGCATCGCTGAGCTCCTCAGGGGTGTTGGCGAACGCCTCCGACACCGTCGACAGAGAGTCCGACAGTTGGTCGGTGTCGAGTCCACTGATCGTCTCGGCCAGATCGCCGAGGGCGTCGGGCAACTGGTAGGGCGACACCGTCCGGTTCATCGGGATGGGCCCCTCGAGTCGGCCGCCGCCCTGCGGCACGACGGCGAGCATCTTGGTCCCGAGCAGACTCTTCGTCTTGATGCCGGCGTGCGTCGCCTCGCCCATGGTGATGTTCTTGTCGACGGTGAAGCGCACCAGCACTGCGGCACCGTCGAGTTCGATACCCGACACCCTGCCCGCCGGATATCCGGAAACCTCGACCGTGGCGCCGGTGAAGAGCCCCCCAGCGTCGGCGAAGTAGGCGGAATACGAATTCACCTGGTTGACCACGGGTAGGTTCTGGTACTGCAGCGCTCCCAGCACGACCAGGGAAACGCCTGCGGCACCGACGATTCCGATCACCAATGGGCTGCGCTCGGCGAAGGATTTCATTTCGGCGCACACCGCCCCGAGTCCTGCCCGGCGATTTTCACATACACCGGCTGGCCACCCTTCCCGTTGACCTTCAACACGAGCTCGCAGAGGTAGAAGCTGAAGAAGTCGCCGTACATGCCCTGGCGCCCGAGCGCCCGATACTTGTCCGGCAAGGTGTTGAACAGTGTGTCGAGATACTCCTGGTCGGCCACGGCGATCGCGGCAGTGCGGTCGGTCTGCTGCACCACCGTGGAGAACGGCCGACGAGACTGAGCCAGCAGGTCGGCCAGTGATCCGGCGGCGGCATCGATATAGGCCACGCTGTGGGAGATGTCGACGCGTCGTTCGGCGAGCCCGTGCACCAGTTCCGACAGCGACGCCACCGCGAGGTCGAGGCGATCGGTTTGGCTACCCAGCGATCCGAGCACCACGTTGAGGTTGTCCACGACCTGCCCGATCAGATCGTCGCGGTCGGCCAGGGTGTTGGTCACTATCGCCGCCTGTTCGAGAAATGATCCGATCGTTGCGCCCTGACCTTCGAGTGCCGAGATCAGCTGGCCGCTCAGAGCATTGACCTGACCGGGGTCCAGCGCCCGGAACAATGGCTTGAAGCCGCCGATCACCGAATCCAGATCGAGAGCGGGCTGCGTCCGGGTCACCGGGATGGTCCCACCGGATGGCAGGGCCGGGAGTCCTCCGGGCCCCTCTTCGAGCGCCAGATACCGCCCGCCGATGACATTGTCGTATCGGATCGCCGCACGCGTGCCGTCGGTGACAATGACCGAATCGTCGGCGGAGAACTCCACGCGGACCGTCGAGTCGGGATTGAACGAGATGTCCTGGATGCTGCCCGCCTCGACCCCCGCAATCCGCACCAGGTCATCACTTTTGAGCCCGGAGACGTTCGTGAACTCGGCGAAATAGCTCTTGCCGCTATCGAATCGGAACTGAGCGAACACGGTGAGCAGCGCGAAGGTGGCCAACGCACACACTGTCAGGAAAACCGACAGGCGCCACGCCGCGCCCTTGAAGTCGTCCTTCACGGTGTCTTCTCCTGAACTCGGTGCGATCGTGTCACGGGGTGGGCGCTGACGGGGTGGGCGCCGGGCCCGGTGCAGGCCCTGGCAGGCACTGCCTGATGCTCGGCGGCTCGGGATTGGCGCGTGTCACCGGTAGGTAGTCGGCCCAACACGGGTGGCCGATACCGGGATTCGGCCGGATGTCCAACCCCGTACCCCAGCCGGTGTTGGCGATGAGCTGGCGAACCGGGAAGTTCTTGGTGGCGTCGGGCAGCGAACCACACCCGGGTCGGCCCCCCGGTCCGCCCTTGGCGGCTATGACGGGCAGATTCTCGGGGTACTTGTATGCGTCGTTGCCGAAGAGCAGGCCGACATCGAGTTGGATGGACCGGTCGTTGCCCCCGCCCCAGGCGTCGTACCCGCCGTTGTCGAGGAACCACGTCGCCCCTTGGAGGAAGCAGGTGTACACCGGACTGTATTTGCGGAGCAGGCTGGTTGTCGGTTGCAGGGCACCGACCAATCCGACGAGACTGTCCTTGCTGGAACCGAGTAATTCGGTCCCCGCTCTCGACATACCAATGGTGTTGAGCAGCAATGAATCCAGTTCGGTGGCGTGATCGACAACCGTCGTGCTGGTGGTACTGGCGCCATCCAGGACCGTGACGATGTCGGAGGCGACCTCGGCGTAGGTGTCGTTGAAGCTCTTGAAAGACCGCCAGTCCTGACGAATGGTTTCGTTGCGCTCGTTGAGCGCGGTGAGGACCACGTTCAGATCGATGGTCGCCTGCCCGATCTGCTCGCCGCGGCCGCGTACACCCTCCGCTACAGCGCTGAGCACCGCGTTGAGCTTCGCCGGATCAACCATCTTCAGGAACTCGGACAGGTTCTCGAAGATCGTGTTGACCTCGGTGCTGACATTGATCGAGCGCAACACCGCACCGGCGGCAAGTCGTTCCGGGCTCGGGTCGGCCGGGTACACCAGGTCGACGAATTTTGCGCCGAACGCGGTCGTGGCCTGGATCTGGGCCTGCACATTGGCCGGGATGAACTGGATCTGGTCGGGGTAGATGTCCAGTTCCAGGCTCGCCCCGGCGTCCGCGCCGCCGATCGCACGGACCCGACCGACCTCGACACCGCGCAGTTTGACCTTCGCTCCGGTTTCCATCACCAGCCCGGAACGCTCTGACGTCAAAGTCACTGGTACGTAGGAGCGGAACGTCCCGTTGTAGATTCCGGTGGTGACAAGCAGGAACGCCGCGACCATCACCAGCAGAATCGCGGTCCACCATGCGTTGTGGAGGCGGGGTCCTCCCGCGCGCGGCTTCACGCTAACCCGCCAGGTTGAAGTTGCCGGACTGGCCGTAGACCGCCAGCGAGATCATCACGATCTCCACTGCGGCAACAACCATCGAGGTACGCACCGCGCGCCCCACCGCCTCACCGACGCCTGCCGGGCCCCCGGAGGCGGTGAAACCGTAATAGGTGTGCACCAGCATGATGACCACCGTCATCGCCACACACTGGAAGAAGGACCAGATGAGGTCGGTGGGGCTGAGGAAGGTCCCGAAGTAGTGGTCGTAGACACCCGCACCTTGTCCGTAGATCACCGTGGTGCCGAAACGGGCTGCGAGGAAAGCCATCATCACCGCGACGCAGTACAGCGGGATCACCACGATCACTCCCGCCAGCACGCGGGTGGCGGCAAGGTAGGTGACGCTGCGGATGCCGATCACCTCGAGTGCGTCGATCTCCTCGTTGATCCGCATGGCACCCAGCTGAGCAGTCGCCGCTGCGCCGATCGTGGCGGACAGCGCCACCGACGTGGTGCCCGGCACGATCAGCCGCACGTTGAAGAACGCGGAGGCGAATCCGGTGAGCGCCTCGAATCCCACCGACGCCAGCTGGTTGTATCCCTGCACCGCAACTAGTGCACCTGTTGTCATGGTCAGGAAGCCCACGATCGCCACGGTGCCGCCGACCACGACCAGCGCTCCGCTGCCGAGTCCCATTTGGGCGATCAACCGCAACAACTCGGTCCGGTAGTGGACAACTGCATCCGGAATCGCAGCCACCGTCTCGGCGTAGAAGCGCACCTGCCCACCGATGCGGTTCCAGCCCGCGGCGAAGTCGGCAACGGCATGGTGGAGTCGACCGAGTGGCTTGCTCGGGACGCCGGCGCTCATCTGATCACCTCAGGACACCGTGAACTGGATACCGACCGCGGTCACGATGACGTTGATAGCGAACAGCACCATGAAGGTGAACACCACGGTCTCGTTGACGGCGTTGCCGACTCCTGCCGGGCCGCCCCCGACGTAAACGCCCTTGTAGCAGGCGATCAGTCCTGCTGCGAGGCCGAAAAGTGTTGCCTTGATCAGTGAGACGATCACGTCTCCGGCGCCGGTGAGCAGCGTCAGGCCCGAGATGAACGCTCCTGCAGACACATTCTGGATGTAGACGCAGAAGAAGAATGCGCCGGCGAGTCCGACGATGATCACCGAAGCGGACAATGCCAGAGCAACGGTGGTGGCCGCCAGCACGCGCGGCACCACCAACGCCTGCACCGGATTGATGCCCATCACTCTCAGCGCGTCGAGTTCGTCACGGATGGTGCGGGCGCCCAGGTCTGCGCACATCGCGGTGGCGCCGGCCCCGGAAACCACCAGCACCGTGACGATCGGTCCGATCTGATTGACGGTGCCGATCGCCGCACCGGTTCCCGAAAAGTCCGACGCACCAAACTCATTGAGCAGGATGTTGAACGTGAACACCAGGAGCACCGAATAGGGCATGGTCAGCATCAGCGCAGGCAGGACCGAGACACGTGCGACGAACCAGGTCTGGATGACGTACTCGCGGAAAGCGAAGGGTCGCTGGAACATCAACACGAAGGTGTCCAGCGACATCGCGAAGAAGCCGCCGAGCGCCCGGAAGGGTTTTGCCGCCGTCAGCACACGACCGCCCCGATCGCGTCGGCGCAGGGGCCGCAACGCTGCGCACACCTGGCGTGGGACGGCATGATGTGAACGCTATCGATCCACCGGATCCCTAGCTGCTTCCAGAAAGAGGTATATGCCTCTCCCGTACGGGGCACAGCGAACCCAACGATGCACTTCAGGCACCATCTGCTGCATTCTCGAGTGGTGAAGCTCGGCGGCTAGCGGCTACCCGCGGCGGGTGCTGACGCGGCGCTCGTGCCACCGCAGCCGCAACAACAGCAGGCCGCGGTGGGCGCGCCACCCCGCCGACAGCGGGTCACGCCAGGCGGGCATGACGACGTGTGATTCGAGATCACTGTCCATGACCACCATTGTGCAGCGAATATCGGCGATCGGCCCGTCGACGTGAACAGCGACACCATATCGAGACCGTGAACGTTGCGTGAGCGAGATGTCGCCTAGTGCTTGACGTACCGGTCGACCAGAGAGGTCAGCGTCGATTCGATGCCCTTGGCGTTCTGC
>NZ_JBAUJR010000376.1:0-1991 GCF_049683935.1 Mycobacterium sp.
CATCGAGACCGTCGCGGGGGAGATCGCCGAGGACGTGATGGCCGACCAGCGGGTGCACGCCGTCGAGGTGGTGGTTCACAAGCCGGGCGCACCCATCCCGCTGGAGTTCGCCGACGTCGCCGTGACGGCCCGCCGGTCACGCCGTGGCGGTAAGGGAGCCCAGTGACGGCAGTGGTGTTGTCCATCGGTTCGAACCTCGGCGACCGGTTGGCGCGGCTGCAGTCGGTGGTGGACGGTCTCGGCGGCACGGTGGTGGCGGTGTCGCCGGTGTACGAGACCGATGCGTGGGGTGGCGTCGATCAGGGTCCCTTTCTGAATGCCGTTGTCCTCGGCGATGATCCGGATCTGGATCCGCACGGTTGGCTCCGTCGCGCCCACCAGCTCGAGGATGCGGCGCAGCGGGTTCGGGCGCAGCGGTGGGGGCCCAGGACGCTGGACGTCGACCTGGTCAGCTGCCGCGACTCCGACGGTGAGGTGACGGTGCACGACGAGGTCCTGACCCTGCCCCACCCGTTCGCTCATGTCCGGGCGTTCGTGCTGGAGCCGTGGGCGGCGGTCGATCCGCAGGCCACGCTGACCGTCGCCGGCCGGGTGAGCAGCATCGCGCACCTCCTCGAGGACGTGGACCCCGCGGAGCGCGCCGGGGTCCGGCTGACCGGACAGACGTTGCGCCTGGGCGACGGCAGTTGACCGGCTGATGGGCCCGACCAGTAGGCGCGATCTGGTTGTCGCCGTGGCGGTCACCGCGGTGGTGGGGTATCTGCTGGTGCGCGCCACCTATCGGTACTTCCCGCCGATCACCGGGTGGACCGGGGTGTCGCTGCTGGGCGTTGCCATTGCGCTCGCAGGCTGGGGGTTCTATGTCCGGGCCAGGATCGGCGAGGGCGCGATCGGGGTCGGAGCGGGGCGGTTGCATCCGATCGCGGTGGCGCGGTCGGTACTGATCGCCAAGGCGTCGGCATGGATGGGCAGTGTCGTGCTCGGGTGGTGGCTGGCAGTGGTGGTCTACCTGCTGCCGCGACGGAGCACGCTGCGGGTGGCCGCCGAGGACATGCCGGGCGCCGTGGTCGCGGGGTTGTGTGCGCTCGCGCTGGTCGTCGCGGCCCTGTGGTTACAGCATTGCTGCAGGTCTCCGGACGAGCGGCCGGAGAACACCGATTCGGCGCCCGGCTGACCGAATTCGCCGGTCCACGCGCCGAATCGCCGTACGGGGTCGACACGCTAGGTGACCTGTGGCGGGTACAGTCGGCCCATGACCGATCCGACCCGCGGCGCGCGCATTCGGCGCGGCGCCCGCCGGCCGGGGTGGATCCTGATGACGGTGTTGCTGGTGCTTGCGATCGCGGCGAGTTCGGCGCTGGTTTTCACCAATCGTGTCGAGTTGCTGAAGCTCGCCGTCATCTTGGCGTTGTGGGCCGCGGTCGTCGCCGCGTTCGTGTCGGTGATCTACCGCAGGCAGAGCGACAGCGACCAGGCGAAGGTGCGGGATCTCAAGCTCGTATACGACTTGCAGCTGGACCGTGAGATCTCGGCACGGAGGGAGTACGAGCTCGCCGTCGAGACCCAGTTGCGTCGCGAGCTCGCCTCGGAACTGCGCTCACAATCGTCCGACGAGGTGTCGGCCCTGCGGGCCGAATTGGCCGCGCTGCGGGCGAATCTGGAGTTCCTGTTCGACACCGATCTGTCCCACCGGCAGGCGATCGAGACCGACAGGACCAGCGCGCGGGTGTTCGGTGAATGGGCCGGCGCGGACAAGGCGGGACGGGTCAGCAGCAGCCGGATCGACGCCGAGGAGGTCGACGAGGACGACGCCCACGCCCCCGACACCGAGGAGAGCCCGATCATCGACGTCCCTGCCGAACCGCATCCGCCCGAGGATGACCGGGTTTCGGCGGTCGACGACGCGGGAGGCGTCCACCGCAGGTTCTCCGAGCAGGCTCCGGGCAGGACCCATCGGGCCGACGAGCCGGCCGGGCGGCAGCGCCCATCGC
>NZ_JBAUJR010000377.1:0-27227 GCF_049683935.1 Mycobacterium sp.
CCGAAGGCCGCCCCCGCCGGAGGCAGCGCCGCCGACACCATCAGCTCGCTGGAAGCCGACGGCAACCGCGTCATCGTGAACCGCCAGGGCTCAGCCGGATTGGACGACGCCGCCGTGACCTCGGTGCGCCAGGGTCAGCCGATCCGCGAGTACGTCTGGGACGCCCAGGGCGACGACCGGGTCCGCGAGATCACCGGCCACGTCTACTTCGTCGACGTCAGGTAACACCCCACCCGACCACGCGGGGCGCCCTCACGAGGGGCGCCCCGCGTCGCGTCTGGCGCCCCTGATCGTCGTCGCCGCGAGAACACCTCGTGGACAAGCAATCCCACCGGCGCCGACAGAGCGCCAAAAACCATCGTGACGATGTCGTCGGCCAGAATCAGGAATCCGAACACGGCGGCGAAGGTCGACAGAGTCGCTGTCATTGGAGTCCACCGGGAGGGCACCCCGAACCGCGTCGACACCGCCATCCCCAGCACCATCGCCACCGCATGTCCGACATCGGTGAAATCCCGACCCGGCGAGGCAACGACGACGGCCGCAACGGCCAGCCACCACCCCGCCCATACGACACGCCCTCGCGATGGCATCGCCGAGACGAGCGAACCCACAACGGCCATGGCGCCGTAACTCATCCCGACGTCAGGTGCGTGGGCAACCGATGCGGACATCCAGCCGAGTCGCACCGCGACTACCAAACCCGCCGCCACCGCCAGCGTCGCACCGATGTGCCCCACCCCGAAGGCCACCGCCAACCGACCACTGCCCCAAAGTAACTCAGCTAGCGCCAGCAGGCAGACCAATCCGGGCAGCCACAGGTAGATCGGGCCGGAGTCGACGACGAGCGCACTGCCCACCAGCGTTCCGAGCCGTCCGTGGCTCAGGTTGTGAAGGTTGGTGCTGGCGTGACGTATCAGCGCATCGTGGCTGTCGGGGTCCATGGTCGACATCACGGCGGCAACCGATGTGACGGTCACGGCGTAGCAGACGGTCACCTTCACCCGTGCCAGACAGGCGAACAATCCAGACAGCACCGTGTCCACTATCCGCCGTCGACTACCTAGTCTTCGTGCTCGTCTCCTGGCAACTGCCTGCGAATTCTCAACCGGTACATGGCGAAGTCGGCGGGCACGCCCTCCTGTTTGGGGGCAAAGACCTGCTTGCGCAGCTTCTTCGCCGTCACCCCGAGGGTGTCGAAAACCTCCGGCGGGATCCGCTCCAGGGTGTCCTGCGACACGATGAGCTCACCGCGGGTCGCCCGTTCCATCACCCGTGCGGCCAGGTTCACGTCGATACCGAGCCAATCCGAGCCGATGCGCTGCGGGCGGCCCGTGTGGATGCCGACTCGCATCCGAGGTGTATACCCCTCCACTTCAACGGATTTCAGGTCCTCGCGGGCGGTGATCACGGCGCGCACCGCGGTTTCCGGATCCCCGAAGACCGCCATGATCCCGTCGCCCATGCGCTTGACGATGTGGCCGCCGGATTCGAGAAGCGGCGGCTCGACGACCTGAGAGACCCGGCGAAGCAGTTTCAGGGTGGCGCCGTCACCGGCGCCGAGTGAGAATGCCGAGAAGCCGACCAGGTCGGTGAACACCAACGTCACCTCGGCATTGGCGGGTCGACCGGACACCCGCTCTGTCAGCGCCTGCCACACCTGCAGCGCCCCGAGGCTGACCTCCCGAGACACCGCTTCGCGCTCCAGGATGCGGTCGGCGGCGCGTGCGGCGGCGCGGGGTCCTCCGACCCCGTCGACGGACAACGGATCGCCGAACTCGGGGTCACCGGGCAGCGCGCGGCGCGCCCGCCGGAGAAACGAGATGAGGTTGGGACTGTGGTTGGCGCCTTTGAGCCAACCCACCGGCCCTGACGAACGTCCGCCTATCCGTTCACCCGGCGGGTCGTCGTCCACGTCGCCCAGCCTAATCGAGCCCGAACGCGGCAATAAACCGGCAGGTCACAACCGTGTGGCTCCGCGGCGGCGGCTCCATAACGCTGCGCCCGAGGCCCTCGGATTCCGTAGACAACGGATGTTGTCAGCAGTATCGTGAGGCGGTGCGATCAGTGGCGATGGCAACGTCGGCCAACGGGACTCCCCTTGGCCCTGATTCGTTGACGTGGAAGTACTTTGGCGACGTGCGCACCGGGATGCTGGGAGTGTGGATCGGCGCGATCCAGAACATGTACCCGGAACTCGGTGCCGGCGTCGAGGACCACTCGATCCTGTTGCGCGAACCGCTGCAGCGGGTAGCACGTTCGGTGTATCCGATCATGGGAGTGGTCTACGACGGCGACCGGGCAGAGCAGACCGGCGCCAAGATCCGCAGCTACCACGAAACCATCAAGGGCGTGGATGCCGACGGCAGGCGTTACCACGCGCTGAATCCCGAGACGTTCTACTGGGCTCATGCCACATTTTTCATGCTGATCATCAAGACCGCGGAGTACTTCTGCGGCGGGCTGACCGAGGCCGAAAAACATCAACTCTTCGACGAGCATGTGCAGTGGTACCGGATGTACGGGATGAGCATGCGGCCGGTGCCCGGGTCCTGGGAAGAGTTCCAGCAGTACTGGGACCGCAAGTGCAGCGACGAACTGGAGATCAACCGGGCGACCAGGGACATCTTCTCCATCCGGATCCCGAAGCCCTGGTTCGTGTTGATGCCCACGCCGGTGTGGGACCAGATGTTCAAACCCATGGTCGGCGCCCAACGATGGATCGCCGCAGGACTTTTTGACCCGGTGCTCCGCGAGCGCGCGGGCATGCGGTGGACGCCCGGAGACGAGATTCTGTTGCGTCTTTTCGGCAAGGCGGTCGAGCTCGCTTTTCTCGCCGTGCCGGACGGGGTCAGATTGCATCCGCGGGCGGTGGCCGCGTACCGCCGCGCGAAGGGCAGCCTTCCCGCGGACGCCCCACTGGTGGAGGCGCCGGCATTCACCGCACCCCCTCGTGACCGCCGGGATGAACCCGTGCATTACGTGCCGCCGCACAAGTCCCTTCTCGATCGAGTGGGGTCGCTGGTGCACACGACTTTCTCGCTGGCGGGTATCCGACCCGCACGCAATAGCGGTAAGGCAGCCTGAACACATGCTCGATTGGTCCGACGTTGATATCGCCGTGCGTGACGCCGTCCGGGAGTTCGTCGACAAGGAGGTCCGGCCTCATGTCGACGCACTCGAGAGCGGTGAGATGGAGCCCTACCCCATCATCCGAAATCTCTTCACGACCTTCGGCATCGCCGATATGGCGCGCGACTCGCTCAACAAGCGACTGACGCGACTGCGCGAGGGCGACGATTCCGCTGGGGACAAGTCGTCTTCCGGAGGGATGTTCAGCGGCGACGGCGGCTCGGCCGGCATGGGATTCGTGGTGATCAGCGAGCTGTGCAGGGTTTCGATGGGTGTGGTCACCGGGATGGGGGTCAGCCTCGGGCTGACGGTGCCGACCATCATGGGCCGTGGCACCGTCGCCCAACAGGAACGCTGGCTTCCCGATCTGGTGACCTACGACAAGGTGGGGGCGTGGGCGATCACCGAGCCCGATTCGGGTTCGGACGCGTTCGGCGGAATGAAGTCCTACGTGGTGCGGGACGGTGACGACTACATCCTCAACGGCCAGAAGACGTTCATCACCAACGGTCCGGATGCCGACGTCGTCGTCGTCTACGCCAAGCTCGAGGAAAAGGACTCCAGCGTCGACAAGCGCGACCGCAAGGTCCTCACCTTCGTGCTGGACCGCGGGATGGACGGCTTCGTCCAGTCGAAGCCGTTCCGCAAGATGGGTATTCACTCGTCACGCACTGGAGAGTTGTTCTTCAACGACGTCCGGCTCGGCCGGGATCGCCTGCTGGGCGAGACCGAGGGCGACGGAGCCGGCGACACCGGCCGAGACAGCGCCCGCTCCAACTTCTCGGCCGAACGCATCGGTGTGGCCGCGATGGCCCTCGGCGTCATCGAGGAATGCCTTCGACTCTGTGTCGACTACGCCAAGGCCCGGACGCTGTGGGGCAAGGAGATCGGCCAGTTCCAGCTGATCCAGCTCAAACTCGCCTCCATGGAGGTGGCACGAATGAACGTGCGCAACATGCTGTTCCGGGTGATCGAGGCGGCCCAGACCGGTACCACCATTTCCCTCGCGGAGGCCTCGGCGATCAAGTGGTACTGCTCGCAGGCTGCGACCGATGTCGCGATGGAGGCTGTCCAGGTATTCGGCGGCAACGGATACATGACCGAATACCGGGTGGAACAGCTCGCCCGCGACGCCAAATCACTGATGATCTACGCCGGCAGTAACGAAGTCCAGATCACGCACGTAGCCAGGGGTCTGCTGAGCGACTAGCCTCGAGTTCGCCGACTACCGCAGGAGCGTCAGGTGGACTTCAGCAACAACACCGCATTGATCACCGGGGCCAGCGGCGGGATCGGTGAGGAGTTCGCCGTCCAGCTCGCGCAGCGCGGCGCAAATCTTGTGCTGGTCGCGCGGCGCGCCGAAAAACTCGAAGGCTTGCGCGCGGTCCTCGTCGCCAAGCACCCCGGCATCGTGATCGATGTGGTCACCGCGGATCTCGCGGCGCCGGGTTCTGGCGCCGAAGTCGAAAGCAAGGTACGTGAGCTCGGACGGACGATCGATGTGTTGGTCAACAACGCCGGCGTCGGGTTGCACTCGAAGTTCATCGATCAGGATCCTGAGGCCAACGCTGCGCAGATCCAGTTGAACTGCGGGACGCTGGTCGACCTCACGGCACGTTTCCTGCCGTCGATGACACAACGGCGGCGCGGTGCGGTGATCAACGTCGCGTCGACCGCCGCTTTCCAGCCGACGCCGGGCATGGCCGTCTACGGCGCCACCAAGGCGTTTGTGCTGTCGTACACCGAAGCGATCTGGCAGGAGTGCCGTGGCACCGAGGTGAAGGTGCTCGCGCTGTGCCCCGGGGCGACGGAGACCGAGTTCTTCGCCCGCACCGGAGACGAGTTCCTCACCGACGGTCGCCAGACACCCACGCAGGTCGTCGACACCGCACTCGCCGCGCTCGACAAATCCTCCCCGACCGCGGTGTCCGGATTGCGCAACACACTCCTGGCCACGGGATACCGGTTCACGCCGAGGAAACTGATGCTCACCGTGTCAGAACGGATCCTCAAGTCCACCTAGACAGTCGCGGACGGACCGGCGATGCGCCGGCGCCGCATGGTTTCGTACAGGCAGATGGCCGCGGCCGCAGCGACATTGAGGCTTTCGGCGGCGCCCGCCATCGGTATTCGCACCCCGGCCGTCGCCAGGGCCACGATCTCGGCGGGCAGTCCGTGGGCCTCGGGCCCGAACAGCCACGCGGTCGGGACCGTCAACTCGGCTTCGTCGAGGTCGACGTCGCCATCGAGCGTGGTCGCCAGCACCTGCAGGCCGGCTTGCCGAAGACAGGTCACCGCATCCACCGCGTCGGGTTCGCTGACCACCGGAATCGAGAAGATACTTCCCGCCGAGGCGCGAAGGCATTTGCCGTTGTACGGGTCGACACTGTGCCCGGCGAACACCACCGCATCGGCACCCATCGCGTCGGCGAGGCGGATCAGGGTGCCGGCGTTTCCTGGCTCGGAAACACCCACCGGTACCGCCAACAGCGACGACGCACCGGCCAGAACACCGCCGAGACTCACTTCCGGCATCGAACACACCGCAACGAGACCCACGGGAGTCACCGTGTCCGACAACGCCTTTGCGGCACGCTCGGTGACCAGTTGCACCGGAGCATCGGCCAACAGCCCGGCGAACCGCTCCGCCGCGCTCTCGGTGGCGAACAGCTCAGAAACGACTCCGCGCCGCAACGCGGCCTCGACGAGGTTGGGCCCCTCGGCGAGAAAGCGTGCGGCGCGGCGACGTCCGATGTGACGGTGCAGCTTGACTGCCGCCGCCACCCGGGCAGATCGTTCGGTGAGCGGCGACATCTCCCGGGTCGCTTCGCTCCTGTGCTCCGTCAGGCAGCCTCGCCCGACGGTGCATTCACATCGGCCGGCAACGAGGCCTTGGCGACATCCGCCAGTGCGGTGAAAGCCGCCGGGTCGCTGACGGCGAGCTCGGCGAGGTTCTTGCGATCGACCTCGACGCCTGCGGCCTTGAGGCCCTGGATCAGCCGGTTGTAGGTGATGCCGTTGGCGCGAGCGGCCGCATTGATGCGGGTGATCCACAGCTTGCGGAAATCGCCCTTGCGCGCCTTGCGGTCGCGGTAGGCGTAGGTCAGCGAATGCAGCTGCTGCTCTTTGGCCTTGCGGTACAGACGCGACCGCTGGCCGCGGTAGCCCTTGGAGGCCTTGAGGATTGTGCGCCGCTTCTTCTGCGCGTTGACTGCGCGCTTCACGCGTGCCATGGGGTCTTCCTATCTCATTCGGGTCAGGTTCGGGCTTGGGGCCGAAAGGTCAGCCGTTCAGCAGTTTTGCGATGCGCTTCTTGTCATTGGCGGCCACTTCGGTGCGACCGTCGAGCCGCCGGGTGCGCTTGCTCGCCTTGTGCTCGAGCAGGTGCCTACGGCCGGCCTTCTGGCGCACGATCTTGCCTGTTCCAGTACGGCGGAAACGCTTGGAAGCGCCGCTGTGGGTTTTCGCCTTAGGCATGGTTCCTCAGTTCTGCTGGGTGGTGTCTGGGTTGTCGGTGGGCTTGGCTTCGGCGGGCCGCTGAGCGGCCGGCGCGTCGGCGTCGTGCGCCGCCTTGGCGCGAGTCTTCGCGCCGCGGTGCGGTGCCAGCACCATCGTCATGTTGCGGCCGTCCTGCTTCGCGGACGTCTCGACGAAGCCGTAGTCGGCGACGTCGGCGCCCAGGCGCTGCAGAAGTCGGTAACCGAGTTCGGGTCGCGACTGCTCGCGTCCGCGGAACATGATGGTCACCTTGACCTTCGACCCGGCTTCCAGGAAGCGGATCACGTGACCGCGTTTGGTCGCGTAGTCGTGCGGGTCGATCTTCGGTCGCAGCTTCTGTTCTTTGACGACGGTCTGCTGCTGGTTCTTGCGAGACTCGCGTGCCTTCTGGGCCGTCTCGTATTTGAACTTGCCGTAGTCCATGATCTTGCAGACTGGCGGCTTGGCGTCCGGTGCTACTTCGACGAGATCGAGATCGGCGTCCGCGGCGACGCGGAGTGCATCTTCGATGCGCACGATGCCTACCTGTTCACCGCCCGGTCCGATCAGGCGAACTTCAGGTACGCGGATGCGCTCGTTGACGCGGGTCTCAGTGCTGATGGGGCCTCCTATGTTGTCGTCAGGAGTCCCCCACAACGTCGGCCTCTGCTCTGGTGAGAACAGAAAAGCCCTGCTCATAGCAGGGCCCAAAGCCGACCAGGACAGACATCTACGATGTCTGTGACCGGACCGCTGTACCTTCGAATGAATCGGTGGCCAACGGTGGGAGTGGGACTCCACTTGCTGTCCTGGCGTTCGCCGGGACGGTCGCGCATGCCAGTCTAGCAGGCATGACCGATGATCCAACACGCGCTGCAGAGACGGCCCCGCAGGCCCGCGAGCTCGCCGACGTCCCCGCGGTGGAGGTGATCTCCCGCGCCGCGGTGATGCTGATGAGCGCGGCCGCCGAAAAGCTCGGGTTGTCCGACCCGGACCCCGACGAGAGTCCCTACCGCGATCTCGACGAGGCCCGACGCCTGATCACCGCTCTCGCCGGGCTGGTGACCGCCTCGGCCGAATACCTCGGACCGCACGCCGGCCCGGTGCGAGACGGGCTCAAATCGCTGCAGTTGGCGTTCCGCGAGTCCAGCGCCGCACCCGAGGAGCCAGGTCACGGTCCAGGAGAGAAGTACACCGGCCCGGTCTGGTAACACCACATTCCGAGGATGAGCGAATATCCTCGCGGCCTATGACCCCGACGACGGCCGCGAAGGTGCGTCCGACATCCAGTTTCCGGTGGGTACCCGCAACGGCCGGGTGGGTCGTGGGAGTCATCGCGACCCTGTCGCTGCTGGCCAGCATCTCGCCACTGGTCCGGTCGACGATCCGGATTCCGCGCGAGTTCGTCAACGACTACATCTTCAACTTCCCCGACACCAGCTTCGCCTGGGCTTTCGTGCTGGCCCTGCTGGCCGCCGCCCTGGCGGCACGCAAGCGCATCGCCTGGCTGATCCTGGTGCTCTACATGGTCGCGGCGGCCGGCTGGAACATCGTCGACCTCGTCGAGGGTGGCGAACGGTGGTTCCAGGAGGTCGGTGAGCTCATCGGGCTGGCCTTCCACGTGGCTGCGATCGTGTTCCTGCTGTTCGCTCGTACGGAGTTCTGGGCGAGGGTGCGCCGCGGCGCGCTGCTCAAGGCGGCCGGCGTGCTCGTCGCCGCCATGGCCGTGGGGACGCTGATCGGTTGGGCGCTGCTGGAGTTCTTTCCCGGCACCCTGGCCCGCCCCGACCGCTTCTGGTACGCGCTGAACCGGGTCAGCGCATTCGCCGGCGCCGACGCCGACACGTTCACCGGTCATCCGCACGTGTTCGTCAACGCGCTGCTCGGGCTGTTCGGTGCGCTGGCGCTGATGGCCGCCGCCATCGCGCTGTTCCAGTCACAGCGCGCCGACAACGCGCTCACCGGCGAGGACGAGTCCGCCATCCGCGGACTGCTCGAGCTCTACGGCAAGAACGACTCGCTGGGGTACTTCGCCACCCGCCGGGACAAGGCCGTGGTGTTCGCGCCGAACGGACGCGCGGCGATCACCTATCGGGTCGAGGTGGGGGTGTGTCTGGCCAGCGGCGACCCGGTCGGCGACGAGAAGTCCTGGCCGCAGGCCATCGAGGCGTGGCTCGGGTGGTGCCAGAGCTACGGGTGGGCACCCGGGGTGATGGGCGCCAGCTCCACGGGTGCGGAGGCGTTCCGCGCGGCCGGGCTCAACGCCTTGCAGCTCGGCGACGAGGCGATCCTGCACCCGGACAGCTTCCGGCTGACCGGACCCGACATGCGGGCGGTGCGTCAAGCGGTGACCCGGGCGCGCAGGGCCGGGGGCAGCGTGCGGATCCGCAGACACCGCGACATCGCTGCCGACGAGATGGCCCAGGTGATCACGCGCGCGGATGCGTGGCGCGACACCGACGACGAACGTGGCTTCTCGATGGCTCTGGGCCGCCTCGGCGACCCCGCGGACGGTGACTGCCTGCTCGTTGAGGCCGTCCAAGACGACGAGGTGGTCGCGATGCTGTCGCTGGTGCCGTGGGGCACCACCGGAGCTTCGCTGGACCTGATGCGCCGATCGCCCCAATCCCCCAACGGCACAATCGAATTGATGGTCAGCGAACTGTGCATGCAGTCCGAGGACATCGGCGTCACCCGGATCTCGCTGAACTTCGCGATGTTCCGCTCGGCCTTCGAGCAGGGTGCCCAGCTCGGCGCCGGACCGGTGGCCCGACTGTGGCGCTGGCTGCTGGTGTTCTTCTCGCGCTGGTGGCAGCTGGAGACGCTGTACCGGTCGAACATGAAGTACCAGCCCGAATGGGTGCCTCGCTTCGCCTGCTATGAGGACGCCCGACTGGTCCCCCGCGTCGGCGTGGCCTCGGTGATCGCCGAAGGTTTTCTGGTGCTTCCGTTTTCGCGCCGCCACGAACAACCGCACACCGGCCACCACATCGCCGCGCCGGGGACGCTGGTGGCGACGGGACTACTGCACAGCGACGGAACCACCCCCGATGTCAGCGGCCTTGCCGTCGACCTGCCCGATGACGATCAGCCCCGGCTGCCCGAGCAGGTCCGGGTGCGGATGGCCAAGCTCAGGGCGCTCCAGGACGACGGCGTCGACGCCTACCCCGTGGGCAGCCCACCCAGTCATACCGTCACCCAGGCGCTGGCCGCCGCCGACGGCGCAGAGGTCACGGTGGCGGGGCGGGTACTGCGGCTTCGTGACTACGGAGGTGTGCTGTTCGCCCAGTTACGGGATTGGTCGGGCGAGGCTCAGCTGCTACTCGAGAACTCCGCTCTCAGCGACGGGGGCACCGCTGACTTCACCCGGGCGATCGACCTCGGTGACCTCATCGAGGTGACGGGCACCGTGGGGCGGAGCCGGTCCGGCGCCTGGTCGATACTGGTCACCAGCTGGCGGCTGATCGGAAAATGCCTGCGGCCGTTGCCCGACAAGTGGAAGGGCCTGACCGATCAGGAGGCGCGCGTGCGCGCCCGCTACGTCGACCTGGCGATCAACACCGAGGCCCGCGATCTGATCAGGGCGCGCAGCGGGGTCCTGCATGCGATCCGCGAAACCCTTGTGGGCAAAGGGTTCCTGGAGGTCGAGACGCCGATCCTGCAGCAGATCCACGGCGGCGCGAACGCCCGCCCCTTCCTCACCCACATCAACGCCTACGACCTGGACCTGTATCTGCGGATCGCCCCCGAGTTGTATCTGAAGCGGTTGTGCGTCGGGGGCGTCGAGCGCGTTTTCGAACTCGGCCGGGCGTTCCGCAACGAGGGCGTCGACTTCAGCCACAACCCCGAGTTCACTCTGCTGGAGGCCTACCAGGCGCACGCCGACTACCACGTGTGGATCGACGGATGCCGTGAGCTGATCCAGAACGCCGCCCAGGCCGCCAACGGAGCGCACGTGTTCCTGCGTCCCCGTGAAGACGGGACGATGGAACCGGTCGACATCTCCGGTCGGTGGACCGTCAAGACCGTCCACGACGCAGTGTCGGAGGCGCTCGGCGAGCACATCGACGTCGGGACCGAGTTGCCGGCACTGCGCCGACTGTGCGACAACGCCGGCATCCCCTACCTGACCCACTGGGACACCGGAGCGGTGGTGCTCGAGATGTACGAGCACCTCGTCGAGGACCGCACCACCGAACCCACGTTCTACAAGGACTTCCCGACGTCGGTGTCGCCGTTGACCCGGCCGCACCGCAGTATCCCCGGGCTCGCCGAACGCTGGGATCTGGTCGCCTGGGGCGTCGAACTCGGCACCGCCTACAGCGAACTCACCGATCCCGTCGAGCAGCGCAGGCGACTGCAGGAGCAGTCGTTGCTGGCCTCCGGCGGGGATCCCGAGGCGATGGAACTCGACGAGGACTTCCTGCAGGCCATGGAGTACGCGATGCCCCCCACTGGTGGTCTCGGGATGGGCGTGGACCGGGTGGTCATGCTGATCACCGGGCGCAGCATCCGCGAAACCCTGCCCTTCCCGCTGGCCAAACCGCGTTAGCAGGTAAGTCCCAGCCGGCTCCAAGGCTTCGCGGCCACGCTGGGACTCGTGACTTTGCCGGATGCTCTGCGCCACCACCTGTCGCTCATGCACGGGTGGCTGCCCACCGCGGTGCAGATCCTCGCCGCCGTCGTTCTGCTCGCCGCCATCGGGTGGCGGACCCGTCGCTGGCGTTCGGTCTGGCTGCCGTGGTCGGTGCTCCTCGGCGGTGGCCTCGCCGTGGCCGCCTACTGCTACGCCCAGTCGGCGGGCGTGGCCGACGACACCAATCCGGCTCCGGCCACGCTGTGGATCTGGATAGCGCTCTGCGGGGTGGCTTTCGGCGTGCTGGTCTCGGGTTGGCGTGGCGCGCAGTGGTGGCGGCGGACGGCGTCGATACTGGCGCTGCCACTGGCGGCACTGGCCGCCGCATTGGCGCTGAACCTCTGGGTCGGATATTTCCCCACCGTGCAGACCGCATGGAATCAGCTCACCGCGGGACCACTGCCCGACCAGACGGATCAGGTCACCCTCGCCGCGCTGCAGCGACAACACCGGGTGCCGATCAACGGCAGCCTGGTGGCGGTCGACATCCCCGCCACCGCCTCGGGCTTCACCCACCGTCAGGAGTTCGTGTACCTGCCGCCCGCGTGGTTCGCGAGCGATCCCCCGCCCGCACTGCCGACCGTGATGATGATCGGTGGCGAGTTCAACACCCCCGAGGACTGGCTGCGCGCAGGCGGAGCCGTAAAAGCCATCGACGACTTCGCGGCGGCGCACGGCGGCAACGCACCGGTGTTCGTGTTCGCCGATCCCGGCGGAACTTTCGACAACGACACCGAGTGCGTGAACGGAGCACGCGGCAACTCCGCCGATCACCTCACCAAAGACGTTGTGCCGTTCGTCGAGTCGAAGTTCGGGGTCAGCACGGACAGCGCCCACTGGGGTGTGGTCGGCTGGTCGATGGGCGGCACCTGCGCTGTGGATCTGACCGTCATGCATCCCGAGATGTTCGGCGCGTTCGAGGACATCGCCGGGGATGCGGCGCCGAACTCAGGCACCAAGCAGGAGACCATCAGCCGGCTGTTCGGAGGCAGCACCGCCGCTTACGATTCGTTCGACCCGACGACCGTCATCAGCCGGCACGGGCAGTATCGAGGAGTGGCGGGGTGGTTCGATGTGAACGAGTCGTCGGCCCCCGACGCGAAGCCCAACGATCAGGCGCGGGCAGCCAGAGCGTTGTGCGGACTCGGGAGCACATCGGGAATCGACTGCGCGGTCGTGACCCAGCCGGGAAACCATGACTGGCCCTTCGCTTCCACCGCGTTCGCCACCGCTCTACCGTGGCTCGCGAGCACCGTCGGGACGCCGGGGGTGCCGCACGTCGACCTGCCCGCGGCGAACGATCCCTCGGAGTAGCGTGATTCCCATGCCGGACGAATCCAGCACCGAACCCGAACTCGCTCCTGCCGAACCGGTGGACACCGGCTACTCCGCCAGCGGCGTGCCCACGTTCGACTCGGTGCGCGAGAAGATCGAGACGAGAGTCGCGACCTCGATCGGATCTGCGGAGCTCGCCGCGGAGTCACCGGAGGGTCGCAGCGTGGAGGAACAGTACGACGCCCGCCAGAAGGCGGCGGCGGAGCGACTCGCGCAGATTCGGGAGTCGATGCGCACCGGAAACGACGACGCTCGATAGTTCGGTCGGCGCTGTCGGTGGGTGCGGGTACGGTTCGCCGCGATGAGGTCATTCACTGTCGAAGAGCGGCGGTCCCGGCTGGCCAGGCGCCACCAGTTGGCGGACGGGTTGACGCCGGTGGCGGCCGACGCATTGACCGGCAGGTTGGTCGGAATGCACGCCACGGATCCGGCGACGCCGTACCTGTCGCTGTGGGCGCGGATCCCGGGGTGTTCGGTGGCAGAGGTTCACACCGCACTGTACGAGGACCGAACGTTGGTCAAGCACTTGGCGATGCGGCGCACCCTGTGGGTGATTCGCCCGTCTGATCTCTCGTCGATCCAATCGGCTGCCAGCGATCGGGTGGCCGCCGCCGAGCACCGTAGATTGGTCGCCGATGCCGAGCGTGCGGGCGTGGCCGCCGACGGGACGGCCTGGGTGCAGACCGCGTGCCGCGCGGTGATCGACCACCTGGGCCGGACCGGGCCATGCTCCGCCAGGCAGTTGCGCGAGGCGCTGCCTGAGCTGACCGGGACCTACGACGCCGCTCCAGGAAAGAGTTGGGGCGGCGAAAGCCATTTGGCACCAAGGGTGTTGACGCTGCTCTCGGCCCACGGCGAGATCGTCCGCGGGCCGAATGACGGCGGATGGACCACATCGCGGCCCCGTTGGGTGACCGCCGGCCAGTGGCTTGCCACCGCGGACACGACCGCACCGGAGAAGGCGCGCGCCGAGCTCGTGCACCGGTGGCTTCATGCGTTCGGCCCTGCCACGGTCACCGACATCAAATGGTGGTTCGGCAACACCCTGAGCTGGGCGCGTCAGGCGTTACAGGACATCGACGCTGTCGAAGTGGATATGGACGGAACGCCCGGCTACGTCCTGCCGGGTGACGAGGAACCCGAGCCTGCGGCGTCTGCGTGGTGCGCGTTGTTGCCCGGGCTGGACGTCACGACCATGGGCTGGTACGACCGCGACTGGTACCTGGGCCCGCACCGAGCCCAGGTCTTCGATCGCAACGGCAACGCCGGTCCGACCGTGTGGGTCGACGGTCGGGTGGTCGGCGCCTGGAGCCAGGATGCCGACGGCCACGTGCGTCTTGTGCTCCTCGAGGACGTCGGTCGCCGGGCCGAGAAGGCGCTGTCGGCCCGCGCCGACGAGCTGACCGCGTGGCTCGACGGTGTGCGCGTCAGCCCGCGGTTTCCATCGCCGGCGACAAGGCGGGCGTAGTCAGGCTTCGTTGCAGCAGTATCGTGTCCAGCCACCGGCCGTGCTTGAACCCGACCGCAGTGAGGCGGCCGGCGTCGACAAAGCCGCGACGGCGATGAAGCGCGAGCGACGCCTCCGCGTCCGCGTCCACGATGACGGCGATCACCTGCCTTATCCCCACCTGCAGACACGTGGCCAGCACGGCGTCCAGCAGTCGGCCACCGATGCCGTGGCCGGCTGCGTGCGGTGCAACGTAGATCGAGTTCTCCACGGTGTGCCGGTAGGCCGGGCGCGTCTTCCACGGCGCGCAGTAGGCGTACCCGACCACCTCGCCATCGAGAACCGCTGTCAGATACGGCAATCCGACAGACATGATCGTGTCGAACCTACGCAGCAACTCGTCGCGGTCCGGGGCGATGAGCTCGAACGTGGCGACGCCAGTCTGCACGTACTGCGCGTAGATCGCACCGATCGCGTCCAGGTCATCCGGTGTGGTCGGCCGTACCGTCACGGCGGCGGGCACTGTCGGAGCCGCTCAGGCGCTGACCTTGCGGCGGGCTTTGCGCGGTTTCGGCCGCGCCACACCCAATGCCTCCGCGAGGAAGTGGCCTGTGTAGCTGTCGACGTTGTCCGCGACGTCCTCCGGGGTGCCCGAGGCGACCAACGTGCCGCCGCCCGAGCCCCCGTCGGGACCCATGTCGATGATCCAGTCCGAGGTCTTGATCACGTCCAGGTTGTGCTCGATCACGATGACCGTATTGCCTTTGTCCACAAGGCCGTTGATCACCATCAACAGCTTGCGGATGTCTTCGAAATGCAATCCTGTGGTCGGCTCGTCGAGGATGTAGATCGTGCGACCGGTCGAGCGCTTCTGCAGTTCGGACGCCAGCTTGACGCGTTGCGCCTCGCCGCCGGACAGGGTCGGTGCCGGCTGGCCCAGCCGGACGTACCCCAGGCCGACGTCGACCAGCGTCTGCAGGTAGCGGTGGATCGACGTGATCGGTGCGAAGAACTCGGCTGCCTCCTCGATGGACATGTCGAGCACCTCGGCGATGGTCTTGCCCTTGTAGTGCACCTCGAGGGTTTCGCGGTTGTAGCGCGCGCCCTGGCAGACCTCGCACGGTACATACACATCCGGAAGGAAGTTCATCTCGATCTTGATCGTGCCGTCACCGGAGCACGCCTCGCACCGGCCGCCCTTGACGTTGAACGAGAACCGGCCCGGCTGATAGCCCCGGACCTTGGCTTCGGTGGTCGCGGCGAACAGGGTGCGGATCTTGTCGAACACCCCGGTATAGGTCGCCGGATTCGACCGCGGTGTCCGGCCGATGGGCGACTGATCGACTCGGACCAGCTTGTCGAGTTGGTCGACGCCGTTGACGCGGGTGTGGCGCCCCGGAACCTGACGGGCGCCGTTGAGTTTGTTCGCCAGCACCGACGCCAGGATGTCGTTGACCAGTGTCGACTTGCCCGAACCGGAGACGCCGGTCACGGCGGTGAGCAGCCCGAGCGGAAACGATACGTCGATCTCGCGCAGGTTGTGCTCGCGCGCGCCCACGACCGTGAGCTGACGCTTCTTGTCGGCCACGCGGCGCAGCAGGGGCACCTCGATCTGTTCCTTGCCCGAGAGGTAGGCGCCGGTGATCGAATCCGGATTCTTCAGCAGGTCGGCGTAGGTGCCGCTGTGAACGATCTGGCCGCCGTGTTCGCCTGCGGCAGGCCCGATGTCGACCACCCAGTCTGCGTGGGCGATGGTGTCGAGATCGTGTTCGACGACGATGAGGGTGTTGCCGAGATCGCGCAGCCGCACCAGCGTGTCGATCAACCGGCGGTTGTCGCGCTGGTGCAGACCGATCGACGGTTCGTCGAGCACGTAGAGGACACCGACCAGGCCGGAGCCGATCTGGGTCGCGAGCCTGATACGTTGCGCCTCACCGCCGGACAGCGTTCCGGCCGCACGGGACAGCGACAGGTACTCGAGCCCGACATCGAGCAGGAATCCGAGCCGCGACTGGATCTCCTTGAGGACCTGCCCGGCGATCGCCTGCTCCCGGCTTCCCAGGGTGAGCGCGTTGAGGAACTCCGCGCACTCGGCGATCGACAACGCGGAGACCTGCGCGATGGACTTCGGCCCGAAACTGCCCGCGGTCATCGTGACCGCCAGGATCTCCGGCTTGAGGCGGGTGCCGTCACATTCGGGACACGGCACGTCGCGCATGAACCCCTCGAGACGTTCCTTGGTCTGCTCGGAGTCCGTCTGCTCCATCCGACGGTGCAGGAAGGCCATCACGCCCTCGAAGTCCGCGTAGTAGGACCGGGTCCTGCCGTAGCGGTTCTTGTACCGCACGTGTACCTGCTCGTCGCAGCCTTCGAGAATCGCCTTGCGCGCCTTGGCGGGAAGCTTTTTCCACGGGGTGTCGACGTCGAACCCCAACTGGTCGCCCAGTCCGGAGAGCATCCGGGTGAAGTACTCCGAGGTGTGCCCCATCGACCAGGGTGCGATGGCGCCCTCCGCCAGCGTCAGATCGGGGTCGGGCACCACGAGGTCGGGATCGACCTCCTTCTTGATACCCAGCCCGACACACTCCGGGCAGGCACCGTAGGGCGAGTTGAACGAGAACGACCGCGGCTCGAGATCGTCGACGGCCAGCGGGTGGCCGTTGGGGCAGGCGAGCTTCTCGGAGAATCGCTGCTCACGGGGACTGTCGGTCTCGCGGTCTCGCTCATCGGGGAACTCCAGGACGACGATTCCGTCGGCGAGGTTCAGCGCTGTCTCCACCGAATCGGTGAGCCGCTGCTTGGAGCTCGCCTTCACGGTCAGGCGGTCCACGACCACCTCGATGTCGTGCTTCTCCTGCTTCTTCAGCTTCGGCGGGTCGGTCAGGGAGTGCACCACCCCGTCGACACGCACCCTGCTGTAACCCTGGGTGTTGAGCTTCTCGAACAGGTCGACGAACTCGCCCTTGCGGGTGCGGACCACCGGGGCGAGGACTTGGAATCGCAGGCCCTCGTCCATGGCGAGAACCTGGTCGACGATCTGCTGGGGCGTCTGGCGGGCGATCCGCTCTCCGCACACCGGGCAGTGCGGCGTCCCGGCCCTGGCATAGAGCAGACGCAGGTAGTCGTAGACCTCGGTGATGGTGCCCACGGTCGAGCGCGGGTTGCGGTTGGTGGACTTCTGGTCGATGGACACCGCGGGTGAAAGCCCCTCGATGAAGTCGACGTCGGGCTTGTCCATCTGGCCGAGGAACTGGCGCGCGTACGCCGACAACGACTCCACGTACCTCCGCTGGCCCTCAGCGAAGATCGTGTCGAACGCCAGCGACGACTTACCGGAGCCCGAGAGCCCGGTGAACACGATCATCGCGTCGCGCGGCAGGTCGAGGTCGACACCCCGCAGATTGTGCTCACGGGCACCCTTGACGATCAGGCGGTCAGCCAACGATGTCCCTTTCGAGTTCTCTCTGTCGATGGTCACGGAAGTCCAGCTTCGTGCGACAGACGCAGTACAGGCCCATGCTAAGTGCGCCCCCTGACAAGTTTGATCGACGGTCGCGTTACCGCCCGGTCGCCGGTCAGTAACGTGGGTCACCATGACCGATGTCGAGGACAACTACACAGGTCACGTCGAACCCCGCAGAGCGGCTCGACGAACCCTTCCGGGTGCGTCGATCGTGAAGGTGTCCGTCGGACCTATGGACAACAACGCCTACCTCGTGACGTGTTCCCGGACCGGCGAGACTCTACTCATCGACGCGGCGAATGACCCCGCGGTACTTCTGGATCTGATCGAGCAGTGCGCGCCGAAGTTGTCGCTGATCGTGACCAGCCACCAGCACCAGGACCACTGGATGGCGCTCGCGGAGGTCGCCGCGTCCACAGGCGCCCCCACGGCCGCCCACCGACTCGACGCCGGACCGCTGCCGGTGACTCCCGATCAGCTGTTGGCGGGCGGCGACACCGTCACCGTCGGCGACCTGCGATTCGAAGTGATCCACCTGCGCGGCCACACGCCCGGCTCCGTGGCGCTCGCGCTGAGCGGACCGCCCACCGGCGACACGGTGCAGTTGTTCAGCGGTGACTGCCTGTTCCCCGGGGGCGTGGGCAAGACCTGGAAAGACGGCGACTTCGAACAACTCCTGGGTGATGTGTCCAGTCGGGTGTTCGACGTCTTCGCAGATCAGACAGTCGTGTATCCGGGGCACGGCGACGACACGACGCTCGGGACCGAACGCCCCCATCTGGGCGAATGGCGCGAGCGCGGTTGGTGACACAGGAGGTGCGGGAAAAGAAGATGAGCAGCGATCAGTTCGACAAGGCGCACAGCGGCGCCGGGTTCATTGCGGCGCTGGATCAGAGCGGCGGCAGCACGCCCAAGGCGTTGACGCTGTACGGCATCGCCGAGGACGCGTACTCCGACGATGCCCAGATGTTCGATCTGGTGCACGAGATGCGGACCCGCATCATCACCAGTCCGAGTTTCGACGGCGACCGCATCCTCGGGGCGATCCTTTTCGAAGACACCATGGACCGCGAGATCGACGGGCGATCCACCTCGGACTATCTGTGGAATGTCAGGCAGATCGTGCCGTTCCTCAAGGTCGACAAGGGTCTGGCCGGCGAGCAGGGCGGCGCTCAGCTCATGAAGCCGATCCCCAACCTCGATCAGCTGCTGGCGCGGGCGCGGGACAAAGGGGTCTTCGGTACCAAGATGCGGTCCGTCATCAAGCTGCCGGGCGCCGGACTGAACGCCGTCGTCGACCAGCAGTTCGCGGTCGGTCGCCAGATTCTGGCCGCCGGCCTGATCCCGATCATCGAGCCCGAGGTCGACATCCACAGCCCGGAGAAGAGCAAAGCCGAGGAACAGCTCAAGAGCGCGTTACTCGACGGCGTCAACGGTCTCGATGACGGTCAGTTCGTCATGCTGAAGCTCACACTCCCCGATGTCGACGATCTGTACCGGGAGCTCGTCGACCATCCCAAGGTGCTGCGAGTGGTCGCACTTTCGGGCGGCTACGGACGCGACGAAGCCTGCGCGAAGCTCGCCAGGAACCACGGGGTGATCGCCAGCTTCTCGCGAGCACTCACCGAAGGGCTGACCGCACAGCAGAGCGACGACGAATTCAATGCGGCGCTGGACGCTGCGATCGGGAGCATCGCGAAGGCATCCCGCACGTGACAGCGGTGAACCCGGGCCGGCACCGCGCCGGCCCGGGTTCACCGGAACGTCTGCTCAGATCAGGACGTGTGCACGATCAACACGTCGGACTTGGACCGCCGTGCGACATTCGCCGGGACCGAGCCGAGAAGCCGACCGGCGATCGTGCTCAATCCGACGTTGCCGACGACGAGCAGATCTGCGCCCACTTCCTCGGCAAGATCGACGAGCGCGTCCACGGGCGCCCCGACGACGGCCTTCTCTTCGATGTTCTCGGCACCGGCCGCCTTCGCACGGTCCCGCGCCTCACGCAGGATCGCGTAGATCGGGGCGTTACCCGACATCTTGTAGCCCTCGTCCTTGAGCACGTCAGCGGCACGCTGATCCTCGCTCTGCGGGAAGTATGCGGTCGCGACGATCACCTTCGCGTTGGCCCCGGCCGCGATCTGACCGGCGCGGTCGACGGCACGCAACGACGAATCCGACCCGTCCGTACCAACCACCACGGTTTGATAGGCGCCCATCGTTATCCTCCCAATGTCAGCTGCAACGCCACAGACCCTAACCCGGTATCCGGCGAACATGGGTGCGAATCACCACACCGGGATCGTATTCGCCCAGGATCGGACCCCCTGAGCACCGCCAACGTCACCATTCACACTGCGACGTGACCGCGGGTACATCCCCCGGACTCCGGTGATGCGGACGTCAATTGCGCACTGCAACAACGGGATCATCACCCTTGCCCGCGACGGATCGGCCGTCCGACCTCCGGCCGGGTAGCGCTGCGGGGGAACTGGCGTTCGGCCGACCATGGGGCCCCCTCACAGACGAGATCCTGCGGCGCCGGCAGGGTGGCCGGCAACCGGCACATCCGCGATGAGTGGAAACGGCACCGGTCCCGGCGCCGGCAGTGCAGTGGCGCCGTGCACGACGTCGACGTAGGGTGCCGACGCGATCGCGGAACTTCCTCTTGCGCAACGCTGCTCAACGAGTTGGCCGAGGTATCCGTGAATCGGAAACACTCGGAGCTGCGCCGCCGGGCGCTCAGGTGTCCTTGTTGAGCACCCTGCGCGCGACGAACGTCGCTGCGTCGTTGACCATTCCGTTCCACGGGTAGGAGTAGTGGGCGAAGTAGTTGAGGCCTCTGGAACAGTAGGGGTCGCCGTTGGCACACAGGTCGATGCTCTTGTGCCCGTACTGAGGGCTTATCTCAGTGAGTGGACCGAGCAGCGGTTGGTCGCGCGCCGGGTTGGCGAACACCGCCACCGCGACAACGTGATTGACCATGGCGTCCGGCAGCGGCGCAGGTGTGAAGAACCAGATCTTGCGATTGCCGATGGTGATCAGGTCGATCACCCCTGAACCCTGTGACATGCCGCCGAGCACGATCTTGGTGTCCGGGCAGACGGCCGCCACGTACTGCACATGCTTGTTGGCGTCCACGGCACCCGCCGAGGTCGACTTCGAGAAGTTCCAACTGGCCGGGTAATCGACCGCGTAGGTCGAGATCTTCTTCCCCAGCAGCTTCCATTTCAGCGAATCGATGAACGCCTTGCCGACGAAACCGACACCTGGCCGGTCGCTCGTTCCGCGGGCGAACACCACCTCGACGTCAGGGCACGACTCTGCCGCTGCAACGGGGGCACTCACCGTGGAGACGGCCAGCACTGAGGTCGTCACCACCGCAGCACTGAGCAAACGAACCACCTGGCATCTGCGCACCCGACAACGCTGACACATCCCAGCAAATGTGCACCCACGGGCAACGCAACGGTGATCGAACGGTTGCCGATTTGTGTTGCAACAGAACCGACACCGGCGTCAACGCCGCGGATAATGCCTAGCGCACAGCCTCTCGACTGTCGACCGAATCCAGCGGCGCGTCCCGTGTTTCACGCATGATCAGAATCGCGATGAAGGTCAGAGAAGCGGCGATGAACAGGTACAGACCCACCCACCCGACGCCGTACTGCGTCGCCAGCCAGGTCGCGATGAACGGCGCCACGGCGGCACCGAGAATGCTCGCGACGTTGTAGGAGATTCCCGAACCCGTGTAGCGCACATTGGTCGGGAACAGTTCGGGCAGCACAGCGCTCATCGGCGCAAAGGTGAAGCCCATCAGTGTCATCCCGATGATCAGGAAGATCAGCATGGTGCCATACGATGTGGTGCCCGAGCCCAGCAACGGGCCGAACAGCGCGCCGTAAACCATGATGCCCGCGGTGACGATCAACAGCAGCCGGCGGCGCCCGAAACGGTCGGCGAGCCAACCCGACAACGGCAGCGTGCCGGCGAAGAACAACACGGCGATCAACTGCAGCTGCAGGAAGTCGACGTAACCGAACCCGAGGCCGGTGCCATCCGGTGGTCGCTTCCCGGTACCGAAGCTCAGCGCCCACGTGGTCACGATGTAGAACATCGTGTAGGTCGCCAGCATCACGAAGGTGCCGATGACCAACTGACGCCAGCTGGAACGGAAGACCTGTGCCAGCGGGCTCTTCACTTTCTCTCCCCGGGCCACAGCGCGGCTGAACACCGGTGTCTCCATGATGCGTAGCCGCACATACAGACCGATGGCCACCATCACCGCGCTCAACAGGAACGGGATGCGCCAGCCCCAGGTCATGAACGCCCCGTCCAGATCGGGCTCCGCCGTGCGGTGCCCGAGCCAGAAGATGAGCACCAGGAACAGGCCGTTGGCCAGCAGGAAACCGAAGGGCGCCCCGAGTTGTGGCCACATGGCGGCCCAGCCGCGTTTGCCGGGCCTGGCGGTCTCGGTGGCCAGCAACGCTGCCCCACTCCATTCACCACCGAGTGCCAGGCCTTGCGAGAAGCGCAGGACTGCCAGGAGCGCAGGCGCGGCGACCCCGATCTGGGCGTAGGTCGGCAACAACCCGATGGCGAACGTCGCAATGCCCATCAGCAGCAGCGATCCGACCAGCGTCGCTTTGCGTCCCACCCGGTCACCGAAGTGACCGAACACGACCGAGCCGACCGGGCGCGCGACGAAGGCGAGACCGAAGGTGGCCAGTGAGGCCAGCAGCGCGGTCGTCGAATCGCTCTTGGGGAAGAAGAGATGCGGGAAGACCGTCACCGCTGCGGTGGCATAGATGTAGAAGTCGTAGAACTCGATGGTGGTCCCCACCATCGACGCGACCACGATCCGTCGACGAGGAACCCCGTCGACCAGATCGCCTTCGGTGACGTCACTGCTCATCGTTGCGCCTCTCGCCTCGAATTCGGCAAAGGCACATCATGCCAGCGAGAGCGAGCGACGGGATTCGAACCCGTCATCCGGGAGTCGACACCGGGCTTCGGCCGCTCCTTGTCGAGGCCACCACCGCCAGCGTCGCGAGCCCGGCGAAGGACAGGAAAAGCCAGCGCGCGGCGGTGGCATCGCCAATGTCGGTGAGATTGACCACCACTCCGGCGAGAGCGGCCCCGAACGCCGCGGAGATCACTTGCACGGTGTTGATGGCGGCAGCGGCGGCCGGACCTTCGGCAGGGTCGTCCACCTTGCTCATCGCCCACGCCGAAAGGTGCGGCCACGCGATTCCGATGCCCGCGCCGGTGATCACCAGACCGGCCGCCCACAGCGCCACCAGACCGACTGACGCGTTCTCATGCTGGGTCAGCGCGCTGATCACCAAGCCGACCGCCATCACCACGGGCGCCACCGCGACGGTGCGGATGATCACCCGGTGGCGGCTCAGGGAAGCACTGCTGATCTCAGCGACCGTCCACCCGACCGCCAGGCCCGCGGCGAGGAACCCCGCCGCCAACGGTGTCAGATGGGCAAGCCGCTGACCGAACAACGGCACGTACATGTCGACCATTGTGGCGGCCATCAGCACCCCCAGCGTCGCGTAGATCCACTTCAACGGGCCCTTGCCGAACGCGCTGGGGGGCAACACCGAAGCGTCCAGCCGACGATCGACCACCACGAACAGCGCCACCAGTCCGAGGCCCGCGGCCACCAGGACGGCGGTCGCCCGACGGTCGTGCGGGATGCTCGCGACACTGACCAGCAGCGCGGCCGCGCCCAGGATGAGCAATGACCACACCGGGATACGGATCCGGGTGGCAGGTACCGATTTGGCAGTGTCACGGCGACTCGGCAGAGCGATCGGCACCAACGCCGACATCGCCGTGGTCAGCTCCACGAGAACACCGAATGCCCATCGCCACGAACCATATTGGGCGAACAGCCCGCCGGCGGTGGGCCCGACGAGCGTCCCGACACCCCACATCGCCGATACCAGGGCAGAAGCCTTTGTCCACAGCCAACTCGGCAGCGCGGTGTTGATCACCGCGTATCCCAGCCCGGCGAGCAGGCCTCCGGCCGCGCCCTGCACAGTGCGGCCGACCAGCAGCACCTCCATGCTCGGCGCGAGAGCGCAGACCACACTGCCCACACCGAAAACGCTGAGGCCCAACTGATACGACCACCGCGGCCCGAGACGCATCAGGACCGAGTGCACCGTCGTCGCGGCCATCACCGAGCCCACGAGGTACACCGTCGTCACCCAGGCGTAAAACCGCTGACCGCCGATGTCGGCGACCGCGCTGGGCATCAGGCTGATGGTCAGGAACTCGTTGGTCGCATAGAGCGCGATCCCGCCGGCGAGCACCGCTGCGGCCCCGATATTGCGGGGACCGAGAAGCTCGCGCCAAGTTCCGCCGGCAAGGTCCGCGGTGTCGGTCACGCACTAGACCGTAGGACCTCAACAGCGGTTGAGATCAAGTCATTTGAGGCCCGCGGCGTCCATGCCGCGCAGTTCCTTCTTCAAGTCGGCGATCTCGTCGCGGATCCGGGCGGCCAACTCGAACTGCAGATCCCGTGCGGCGGTCATCATCTGCGCGGTGAGGTCCTTGATGAGATCGGCCAACTCGGCACGCGGCATGGTGGTTGTGTCGCGGCCCTCGTAGATGCCCGCACTCACCGCCCGACCGGGTTCACCCTGAGCGCGACGGCCCCGCGACGCATTGCGACCCGATCCCCCGACATCGATCGTCTCGCTGTCGTCGGCTTCCCGGTACACCTGGTCCAGGATGTCGGCGATCTTCTTGCGCAGCGGCATCGGATCGAGCCCGTGTTCGAGGTTGTAGGCGACCTGCTTGGCCCGGCGCCGGTCCGTCTCGTCGATGGCCTCCCGCATCGAGTCGGTGATCTTGTCTGCGTACATGTGCACTTCACCCGAGACGTTTCGCGCCGCCCGTCCGATCGTCTGGATCAGGCTGCGTGCCGATCGAAGGAAACCTTCCTTGTCGGCGTCGAGGATCGACACCAGCGACACCTCCGGCAGATCGAGACCCTCACGCAGCAGGTTGATGCCCACGAGCACGTCGTACTCCCCGAGCCGCAACTGTCTGAGCAGCTCCACGCGGCGCAGAGTGTCCACTTCGGAGTGCAGGTACCGCACCCGGATACCCATCTCGAGCAGGTAGTCGGTCAGGTCCTCGGCCATCTTCTTGGTCAGAGTGGTGACCAGCACGCGTTCGTCGGCGGCGGTCCGCTTGCGTATCTCACCGATCAGGTCGTCGATCTGACCCTTCGTCGGCTTCACGACGATCTGCGGATCCACCAGTCCGGTGGGCCTGATGACCTGCTCGACGAACTCGCCGCCCGACTGGCTCATCTCATACGGTCCGGGGGTGGCCGACAGGTAAACCGTCTGACCGATCCGGTCGGCGAACTCCTCCCACGTCAGCGGCCGGTTGTCGACTGCCGACGGCAACCGGAAACCGAAATCCACCAGGTTGCGCTTACGGGACATGTCGCCCTCGTACATGCCGCCGATCTGCGGCACCGTGACGTGCGACTCGTCGATCACCATCAGGAAGTCTTCGGGGAAGTAGTCGATCAGCGTCGCGGGGGCGGTACCGGGACCGCGTCCGTCGATGTGCCGTGAGTAGTTCTCGATGCCGGAGCAGAAGCCCACCTGACGCATCATCTCCACGTCGTAGTTTGTCCTCATCCGCAACCGCTGGGCCTCGAGCAGCTTGCCCTGGCCCTCGAGTTCGGCCAGCCGGTCCTCCAACTCCTTCTCGATCGACGAGATCGCCTGCGCCATCCGTTCGGGACCGGCCACGTAATGCGTGGCCGGGAAGACCCGCAACGAATCGACCTTGCGGACGACATCGCCGGTCAGAGGGTGCATGTAGTAGAGGGCTTCGATCTCGTCGCCGAAGTACTCGATGCGCACGGCGAGTTCCTCGTACGACGGGATGATCTCGACGGTATCGCCGCGTACCCGGAACGATCCCCGGGTGAATGCCATGTCGTTGCGGTTGTACTGCACATCGACCAGCAGGCGCAGCAGCGCGTCGCGGGGAACCTCGTCGCCGACATTGAGCTCCACCGAACGGTCCAGATAGGACTGCGGGGTGCCGAGGCCGTAGATGCAGGACACCGACGCCACCACCACCACGTCGCGACGGGACAGCAGACTGGAGGTCGCCGAATGGCGCAGCCGCTCGACATCGTCGTTGATCGAGCTGTCCTTCTCGATGTAGGTGTCGGTCTGAGCGATGTACGCCTCTGGCTGGTAGTAGTCGTAGTACGACACGAAGTACTCGACAGCGTTGTGCGGCAACATGTCCCGCAACTCATTGGCCAACTGGGCGGCCAGGGTCTTGTTGGGCGCCATCACCAGCGTGGGACGTTGCAGTTTCTCGATAAGCCACGCAGTGGTCGCGGATTTACCGGTGCCGGTGGCACCGAGCAACACCACGTCCCGCTCGCCTGCGTTGATCCGCCTCTCGAGTTCGGCGATGGCGGTGGGCTGGTCGCCTGCCGGGTCGTACTCGCTGACCACCTCGAACTTGCCACCTGCGCGCACGATGTCGTCGACGGGACGATGCTCCGAGTGCGCCCGCACCGGGTGTTCAGTCGCGAAAGCCATTTCACCAGGGTAGAACCTGATACCGACATGTTCTGTTCCGGCGATCGCCGCGGCCCCCCACCGGGGCCTATCCTGGTCGGCATCCACCCTCCCAAGCACGAGACATTCGACCTCGCCGCCCGCACCAACACCGACCCGAAGGGGATCGTGCGGACGGTGGACGTCTACACGGTCGAACCATGGGGCCTCTACATGGCCCGGCCGACGCCGGGGCGAGCGCAGTTCCACTACATCGAGTCATGGCTGCTGCCGTCGCTGGGACTGCGCGCGACGGTGTTCCACTTCAACGCCGGCCACGAGCGCGAACAGGACTTTTACCTCGACGTCGGGGATTACACACCGGGACCGGCGAGGTGGCGGGGTGAAGATCACTATCTCGACCTGGTCCTGCGCACCGGCATCGGAGTCCAGATCACCGACGTCGACGAACTCCTCACGGCGGTCCGGCACGGCCTGCTCAGTCCGGAATGCGGCGAGCGGGCGATCTGCACCGCCATCGCCACCGTCGACGCTCTGGCCAGGCACGATTACGATCTTGACCGCTGGCTGTCGGGCAACGGCATGGCCCTGACCTGGCGCGGGGCTTAGAATCCTGTGTTGTGAGTTCGAGCAGACGGATGCACGCAGCCTGCGCGGCCATCGGAGCCGCGGTGATGACGCTGGCCGCCGGGCAGGTTCTCCCGGCGACCGCGTCGGCGGATCCGGACACCCAACCCCAGATCGAGACCCCCGCACCTGACCAAGAGGTGCTGCACAACATCGTCTATCGAGCCCGGGTGGACGGTGTCTCACGCGGCGCGACCATCACTTATCGGGCCGAGGGTGACCAGCTGCAGATCGCGAACCCGACGATGGTCCCCGGCCGTGTGTTCGAGGCCAACACCGTCTTACCGGCCTCCCAGATCGCCAATGTCCGGGTGTCCATCGAGTGGCCGTACTCGGCGAATCTGCATTGCGAGATCCTCGTCAACGATGCCGTGGTCGCGCAGGCCGACGATTTCATCGCGCCGCGGGTGACACCGCAGCGCGACGACCCCGACTACGGCGCGCTGACCTGTGAGGCCCCGGTCAGCGGCATCACCAACACCGTGCCGGTGGACCCGGCCGCGCCCCCGCCTGCCGAAGGACTGCCGC
>NZ_JBAUJR010000378.1:0-8471 GCF_049683935.1 Mycobacterium sp.
GCGCAGGATTGGGCCGACGGGCGACTGGCGGGGGCGCCGACGGATGCGCAGACCGCCGAGCACGTCCGCCGATTCGACGGACTCGGCGAAACCGAGCTCCTGGAACTCTGGGACAGCGCCGCCAGCAGGCTGCACCATCTGGCCGAGACCACCGACCTGGAGCCGCCGCTGGGCGACATCGCCTGCCACGAACACGACATCCGCAGCGCGATCGGCCGGCCCGGCGCGCGGGATGCGGAGTCCGTGAGGTGGACCGCGGACACGCTGCTTGCCATGCTCGACCCTCCCGTACCACTGCACGTCGTCGTCGAGGACGGTGAGTATCGCAGCGGCCAGACCGGGGGTGCCGAGCTCGTTCTGCACACCACACGATTCGAGGCCCTGCGGTGGCGGACGGGCCGCCGAAGCCGCGCCCAGTTGACCGCGATGGACTGGTCCGCGGACCCGGCGGCCGTGGTCGATCACCTGTACTTGTTCGGTCCGGCCGGTGCCGACGTCGTCGAGTGACGGGCTTCCGTTCAAAACTTGACACGTGTAAAGTTTCGCCGCATGGACAACATCGCCGGCAAGACCATCGTCATCACCGGGGCGGCACGGGGCATCGGGTACGCAACCGCGACGGCCCTGCTCAAGCGCGGCGCCCGCGTCGTCATCGGAGACCGTGACGTGGCGCTTCAGGAGTCGGCGGTGGCTCAGCTGACCAAGCTCGGGTCGGTATCGGGCTACCCGCTCGACGTCACCGACCGCGAGTCGTTCGCGACGTTCCTGGACAAGGCACGCACCGACGGCGGTGGCCACATCGACGTGCTGATCAACAACGCCGGCGTCATGCCCATCGGGCCGTTCCTCGAGCAGTCCGAGCAGTCGATCCGATCGTCGATCGAGGTCAACCTCTACGGTGTCATCGCCGGGTGCCAGCTTGCGCTGCCCGACATGCTCAACCGCCGCCGCGGCCACATCATCAACATCGCGTCGCTGTCAGGAGTGATCCCGGTGCCCGGCCAGGTGGTCTACGTCGGCGCGAAGTTCGGCGTCGTGGGCCTGTCGACAGCGCTGGCGGACGAGGTCGCGCCGCACGGCGTGCACGTCTCTGTGGTGATGCCGCCGTTCACCAGGACCGACCTGATCTCGGGAACCCGAGAGACCGCGGGCACCAAGCCGGTGGAGCCCGAGGAGATCGCGGCGGCCATCGTGAAGACGCTCGACAAGCCCAAGACCCACGTCGCGGTACCGCCGTTCCTCCGCTTCACCGCCCAGGCCGCGCAGTTGCTCGGACCGCGCGGCAGGCGCTGGATGAACAAGAAGCTCGGTCTGGACAACGTGTTCCTCGAGTTCGACACCGCGACGCGGAAGACCTACGAGGACCGCGCACAGGCGGCCCTGGGCGTGGTCGAAGGTCAGGCGCAGAAATAGCCCACCGATCAGCCGGGACAGGCACGTTTGGGTTTCTTTCGTGTAACGGATCCCCCTAGCGTCACGACAACACCACTGATAGCCAACCGCTGGTAACTGCAGGCACGGCAAAAGGCAACATGGTGATGAAGACCAAGGTCGTCGGCATTCTCGCAATGTGCGCTGTCGTGACCACGGCGCTCGACGCCACCGCGGGAGATTTCACGGCGCAGGCTGACGGCCGGGCGGCAGGGATATCCCTCGGCGTCAAACAGCTTCGCCAGGCATGCGGGGCGATAGGCGAGGACGCGCGACTGACCGCGGCGGCTCAGCGGCACGCCGACGACATGCTGCAGAACCGCGCTTACAGCCATACCGGCTCGGACGGCTCGTCACCGCGAGCACGTATGGCGGACGCAGGCTACGGCAGTCTCGGGTCCACCGGTGAGATCGTCTACTGGGCCACTGGTTCTGCCGCGACTGCCGATGGTGCGCTCAACTTCTGGATGCAAAGTCCCGGCCACCGGGCGATCATCTTGAACTGCGGATTCACCGCAGGCGGCTTCGCCACTGCCTGGGACGGCCAGACGATGACCGCTGTCGGTGACTTCGCAGGTCCTTGAGTTTCAGACCGTCAAGTCTCGGAATCATCTCTTTTGCAATAGATTTCCAACACGAACGGATGTCAAACAGCACCGAACGTCACCATTCGGAAACGGCCTGGTGCAGCGTCTTCCACCCTTGTAGTTCGTCGGGATAAATTGACGACGTCGCTGCCAGGCGGCTCGGATTGGTGGCCAGCATCCTGTTGCCCCCATCGAATCGATGGATCTTTGGAGAGTTAATGAGGGAGTTGGTGCATGATGGCAGTCGTTGATCGACTCAGCATCAGAGTGGCTGCCGTCGGTGCCGGACTGTGCGGCATCGCGTTGGCATTGAGCCCTGGCCTTGCCCAGGCCGGTGGATACGAGTGCCTCCAGACGTCGGCGGGCGAAGTCCCGGCGGGAGCGGTCGCCTGCGCGCCGATCTCTGAGATGTCCGGTGTTCCAATGGCATTGCCGGGACCACTGGCGCCGCCCCCGGTCGTACCACCGCTGGCACCGCCCCCGGTTCCGCCGGTCGTACCACCATTGGCACCGCCCCCGGTTCCGCCGGTCGTACCGCCACTGGCACCGCCCCCGGTTCCGCCGGTCGTACCGCCACTGGCGCCGCCCCCGGTTCCGCCGGTCGTACCACTGATTCCAGCTGGCGCTGCTGTGGCTGACGGCCTTCCGCTGGCCACCATGGGTGGCCTTGCCGGAAAGGGAGATTCGACGGGTCCGGCGCCGACTGGAGCGCCGGTGCCCGGCCAACCGATCGCGCCCGGCCCCGGAGCTTAGGCGGCAACTGAAGCGTCACCGGCGGCCCGTCCCCGATAAGGGGGCGGGCCGTAGGTGTGTCTACCCCCGGCCGGCAGTCGACACATCAAAGAAAGCCGCTCATCCGGATTGCCTCTCAGACAGCCAGACTCGGCATTCGTGGTGGAACTGGTCGAACTCGGCGCGGGCGTCGATACCCGTCGCCACAGACCGTGGGCCCGGGCAGCGCTAGCCGGCAACAGTGCGGGGAACTTCCAAGCTGTTCTCCCGAACTATGATCGGATCACCCACATTGACGGTGTTGAAGTACCATTCGGCATCCTCGGTGCTGAGTCCGACACAGCCGTGGCTGGTGTTCTCGTATCCCATTTGGTTGACAGCCCACGGAGCGGAGTGCACGAAGAGGCCCCGTTGGGTGAACCGGATGGCGTACTCCACGTCCAGCAGGTAGCCGTCGGGAGAGTCCAGGGGAATGCCGACGCTGCTCGAATCCATCAGCACGTCGCGCTCCTTGGCCAGTACGGTGTAAATGCCCACTGGCGTAGGGTATTCCGGGCGTCCCATCGAAGCCGGGAACACCCCGTTCTGTCCCCAGTTGGGCCGGTGATGCGGTGCCGGAAGCTGATCGGGAGGCTGTCCGTCGACTGTCACGGTGAACGTGTGGTCCGAGAGGTTGGCGACACCGATGACGGCCGGGCCCGTCTCGAAGTTCCGGGTCGGCAGGTCGCCCAGCGTGAGCTTCACCGTACTGTTCGCGGGCCAGAACTGGTCCGGGACCCACTGCGCGACATTGTTTTCCACCCACTCGAACTTGCCCGTCATCGGAGGTTCAGAGGTGACACCCAAGGCTTGTTCTGCCGCGCGCCGTTTGAGCACCGAACTGCCGAAGGTGATCACCAGCGGATGCGCCACACCCACCACCGCGCCCTCCGCAGGGGACAGAGCGACGATATCGAGCTGCGGCGACCGACTTGCCGCGTTACCGGGATGCATGGGGCACACAACGGTGCCCGCAGCCACCAAGCCCATGGCGAGGACACTCCTGACGGCCACGCGCATGGTTCTCCACATCGTTCGAAATATCAAGATCGTCAAATTGCTGACGGTAGAGTTCTGATGTTAGAGGTGATCGCACGGTCACCGAAAGATGTTGCGCACCTTCGATTTGATCAAGGGTTCGTCACACTTGCGCAACGGTGCGCCAGCTGGTGCAGCGTTGCGCCCGATCAGCCGAACACCGGAAGCGGCTCGCCCATCCGGTAGGCCTCGATGACGTCGAGGTGGTCGAAGAGTTCCTCCAGACCGAACTGGTAGTCCTCGGAGGTCCCGACGAAGACCACGTGGGCGATCCCGCCGCCGTCCTCAGGGGTGAGGAGAACAACTGTCGCGTCCGCTCTTTCGGCGTCGTGGTCGACGTCGGCAGCCGACGGCGGCCACACCCAGAGCACCCCTATCTCGCCCTCGGCGTTCTCGGAGAACACCCAGCCGCGTTCAGTGAGTCCGTGGTCGAATTTCTCCAACTCCGCAGCTACTTCGAGTTCGGCCGCCACGCTGTCGGACACCCAGCCCTCGTCGCGGACTCGCTGCCGCTTCCTACGCCGCGCCTTCTTCGCGTCGGACTGCCGGGACACTCAGCCCAGCGCCCGATCGAGGTCGGCGATCAGATCCTCGGTGCCTTCCAGCCCGACCGAGACCCGGACCACACCGTCGCCCAACCCGATCGCGGCGCGACCCTCCGGGCCCATCGCCCGATGTGTTGTGGTGGCCGGATGGGTGATCAGCGACTTGGAATCCCCGAGGTTGTTGGAGATGTCGATGATCTGCAGCTTGTCGAGGACCTCGAAGGCCCGCTGCTTGCTGGCGCCCTTCAACTCGAAGGTGACGACCGTTCCGCCGCCGGTCATCTGCCTCTTGGCCAGGTCGTACTGCGGATGTGACTCCAGGAACGGGTATTTGACCCAGCTCACCGCCGGGTTCGCTTCCAGGAACTCGGCGATCCGGTGCGCCGACGAATTCTGGTGCTGAACCCGCAATGCCAGCGTCTCGAGTCCCTTCAGCAACGTCCACGCATTGAATGGACTGAGCGCCGGACCGGTGTGCCGCATCAATTTCTGCACGGGCTCGTCGATGTACTGCTTGTCGCCGAGGATCGCCCCACCGAGCACCCGGCCCTGGCCGTCGATGTGTTTGGTGCCCGAGTAGACGACGACGTCGACACCCAGCGGGAAACCCTGCTGCAGAATCGGTGTCGCGAAGACGTTGTCCAGCACCACCTTTGCGCCGGCGGCATGCGCCATGTCGCACAGCGCGGCGATGTCCACCAATTGCTGCATCGGGTTCGACGGCGTCTCGAAGAAGACCGCCTGGGTGGGGACCGACAGCGCCGCCTCCCACTGGGACAGATCGTCGCCGTCGACGAACACCACCTCCACGCCCCAGCGCGGCAGGATCTCGTTGCACACGACAAAACACGACCCGAAGAGGCTGCGGGCGGCCACCAATCGGTCGCCGGCACCCAGCAGGGCACCCAACGCCGTGAACACCGCGGACATCCCGCTGGCGGTGGCGAAGCACGCGGGCGCGCCCTCGATCAGCCGCAGCCGTTCCTCGAACATCGACACCGTCGGATTTCCGTAGCGCGAGTAGACGTACCGATCGATCTCTCCGGTGAACGCCTTCTCCGCGTCGGCTGCGGTCTCGTAGACGTAGCCCGATGTCAGGTACAACGCCTCGGAGGTTTCCTCGAAGCCCGAGCGCAGCAGCCCACCGCGCACGCCGATGGTGGCCTGGCTGACACCGTCGGGCAGCGCGGCCGGGATCCGCACGGACGGCACCTGCTCGCTCACGATTGTCTCCACGGCAGGCCGAGTGCGCGCCAGCCCGTGGCGCCGCGGTGCTTCTGCTCGTCGAGGCCGCCTTCGAAGCCGTCCAGCATGTTGTAGGACGGGGCGATGCCTGCTGCGGTGGCCGCTTCCGCGGCGGGGATGGAACGGTTTCCCGAGCGGCACAGGAACACCACGGGGCGGTCGCCCGGAGTGACGCCCGCAGCCTGCAGTTCGTCGACGAAACCGTCGTTGTGCGCGCCGTCGGTGCGGTTCCATTCGACGTAGACGACATCGCGGCCGAGGCTGGAGAGGTCGGCCACCCCGACGAATCGCCACTCGGCATCGGTCCGACAGTCGACCAGAACGGCTTCGGGGTTCTCACTCAGCAGCGTCCAGGCCTCGTCAGGCGTGATGTCTCCCGCATAACTCACGGTCGTGAGTGTCCCATAGCTAACTGGGACCGGTCGAACAGACCTTCCAGGCGCCGCCCTGGCGCACGAAGGCGACCTCGACCGTCTCCTGGGCGTCGGGGTCGTTCTCGAAGTGGTAGGTGACATCGGCAGTGGCCTGGTCTCCGGCGATGGCCACACCGGAGGTGCCGTCGACGAAACGGTCGCCCCGCGTTGCTGCCGAATCCTGCTGTTCGGCAATCACTTCCGACTCGACCCCGTGCTGTTCCGCGCAGGTGTAGGACCGGAAGGCGGCGTAGTCCTCGCGCTGGAGCGCGTCGTTCTGCGCCACCACGGCGAGCCCGATCTGCTGGTCGTCGGTCAGCGAATCACCGGAGAACACGTTGAACAGCCAGACGGCGATCACGATGGCGACAATGATCGTCAGGGCGCCCAGGAAGGGTCCTGCGGTCCCGCCGGCATCGGACGAGTCGGTCGGTTCGGTCACCGGAGCCGTCGAAGAGCAGTCGCTACCCGGCGGACGCGGTCGCGGGCGACGATCGGGTCGGGTGCGGTCGCCAGAGCGAGGGTGCGCCAGCCCCGCGCCTCGGCCGAATCGGACCGGTCGAACAGGCGCACGTCACTTTCGGCCACAGCCAGGGCGTCCGCCAGCACCAGACGCAACTGGGTGTCGTCGACGTCGGGGCTCTCCGACTCCGCGCCGTCGTTCGGCTGCGCGTAGGTCACCTCGACCGCGCCCGGCGAGATCATGATGGTGTCCACCGGCAGTCCGAGGACCGCGCGAGCCTGCAACTCGAACTGGGAGAGCCGCTGCGAGCGCAGGGTCACCAGCCCGGTGTCGTGCGGCCGGGGCCGGACATCGGCGAAGTAGACCTCGTCGCCGCGGACGAGCAACTCCACACTGAACACGCCGCGGCCGCCCAGGGAGTTGACGATGCGGGCGGCGATCGACTTCGCAGCGTCCAACGCTGCAGGCGAGAGCTGCTGTGGCTGCCAGGATTCGAGGGCGTCGCCTTCAGACTGGCGGTGCCCGATCGGCTCGCAGAAGTGCACGACGGGACCCGCGGGTCCGGTGGTGCGCACCGTCAGCAGTGTCACCTCGAAGTCCACCTCGACGACGGTCTCCGCCATCACCCGCTGCATGCTGAGCCGCCCCCCGGAGACGGCGCGGCGCCAGGCGGGCTGGATGTCCTCGGGCCTGAGCAGGACCGACTCGCCTTCACCGGGGGCGGCAGCGACGGGCTTGACCACCAGCGGGAAGCCCGCGTGCGTGGCGACGGCGGTGAGCTCGTCAGCAGAGCCGGCGAACCAGAACGGCGCCGTGGGGAGCCCCAGCTCGTCGGCGGCGAGCCTGCGCAACCCCTCGCCGTCCAGCGACAGCCGGGTGCTGCGCGGAGTCGGGAAGACCTCCACGTCGCCGCGCTCGGCAATGGTGATCCAGGCGTCCGTCGCGACGGCGCCGGCGTCGGCCACCACGTAGTGCGGCTTCTGCGCGTCGACGAGCGCGGTGAGGGCGCCGGCGTCGGCGTACTTCTCCACGATCGTCACCTCGGCCCCGAGGCGCTCGAATGCCAGGGCGAGCTCACGGCTGCGTTCCCCGGCACCGAGCAGCATCACCGATGCCGAACCGGGTGCGGGCGGGACCGGGTGCTCAGTCATCTCGTCGCCGTCTGTCGTGTCACTCATCGACCATCCACCCTGCCAGAACCCGGGCCGCGATGAGTCGCGCCATGCGCAACCTGGCCGTCGAGTTGCGCCCGGAAGGCGCCCATCGCGCCGATGAGCGCACCGAACACCCGGTGCGCTGCGGCGAGGTCGTCGTCCGGCAGGTCGGCGAGCGAGTCGGTGGTGTGCCCGGCCAGCGGCGTGAAGAACTCCCTCCCGACCTCCAGACCCTGGTCGGCGACCCGCAGCATGACCTTGCGGCGATCCGCAGGATCGGAATCCCGCAGCAGGTGACCCGACGCGATCATCCGTTCGACCAGGTAGGTGATCGCCGCACCAGAGACCCCCATCCGCTTCCTGAGTTCTCCGGCGGTCAACGGCTCGCCGGAATTCTCGGCGACCATGACGTGGAGCAGCGCGCGGAAGTCGTTGCCCGTCAGCGCGTGCCGGCCGGCGAAGTTGTGCCCGATCTGGTCGGACTCCGCAGTCAGCGCTCGCACGTCGGCAGCGATCTGCGCCTCCAGCACCGCTCGGTCCTCGTCTTGCACCCGACCACCTTAACCAGAATTTCAATTGATTAATGTTTAATTATCTGAAATAGTTGCCGACATGAACCGCCGCACCTCCTGGCTCGTCGCGCTCCTCATCGTCATCGCCTCCGGCGCCCTGATGGGCTTGATCGGCACCGGCGACTCCGCCGAGCAGTCCCCCGTACCGGTGCCCGCCGGGGCAGAGTCCGCCCGCGCCGATGCGCTGCGCACCGAGTTTCCCGGTGGCGACCGCGTCCCGGCGATCCTGGTCGTGAGCCGCGGTGACGGCGC
>NZ_JBAUJR010000379.1:0-5386 GCF_049683935.1 Mycobacterium sp.
CGTCTGCGGTGGGTGCGTCCGCGGTGTCGGGCACCGGGACGACAGCCGGCTGGGCGGTGGCCGGCGCAGGCGCGGGTTCGACGGCCAGTTCGTCGTCGGACCGCCCCGCGGTCAGCAGGGCAGCCGCCGCCACGACGACGACAACCAGCAGCAGTACCGCCACCCCGACCACCACGTGGGTGGATCGCCGCCACCGAGTGGGACGCATGTATCTCCTGCTCTCGATCGACTACCCGAGCCACCCCTGTAGAGCAGGGTATCGCTCGTTTAGTGTTAACCCGCGTCGTCAGCAGGCGACCCTGAGCCGAAGGAGTCCCCCGGTGCAGTTCGATGTCCTCATCGAGATCCAGAAGGGATCGCGCAACAAGTATGAGGTGGACCACGACAGCGGGAAGGTGAAGCTGGACCGCTATCTCTTCACGGCGATGGGATACCCGACGGACTACGGCTACATCGAGGACACCCTCGGCGAGGACGGCGATCCGCTGGACGCGCTGGTGCTGCTGCCCGAACCGGTCTTCCCGGGATGCATCGTCGAGGCCCGCCCGGTCGGCATGTTCCGGATGACCGACGAGAAGGGCGGCGACGACAAGGTGCTGTGTGTGCTCGCCGACCCGCGGTGGGACCACATCACCGATATCGGCGACATCTCGTCGTTCGAACTGGACGCCATCAAACACTTCTTCGTGCACTACAAGGATCTCGAACCCGGCAAGTTCGTCGAAGCCGCCGACTGGGTGGGCCGCGCCGACGCCGAGGCCGAGGTGTTGCGCTCGGTGGAGAGGTTCAAGGCCGAAGGGCACTGACGGGCCGGTTTGAGACTCAGGTCACCGCGGGAATTTGCGTGGCCGTAACACGACGTAACGCAGCTGTCCCTTCGGCCTTCGATCATGGCGTTGTGCTGTTGCATCAGGGACTGGGGCTGGACGCCTTCAACGCGATGCCGTTGCGTCGCGCCGTCCACGCCGTCTACGAGTGCTGCTACAGCGTCCCGCTGGCCGCCGATCTGGCACGGGCGCGCCCCTTCGACACCTACGAGCAGCTGTACCGCTGTGCCGACTCGCTGCTGTTCGGGCTGAGCGAGGAGTCCGTCGACTCCATCCTGGAGGCGTACCCGGACGTCGGCCGGCGGCCGGGCAGCGAGAAGTCCCAGGCCGAGCAGTGCGCCATCACCGACGAGCGCCCCGAGATGATGGCCGAGTTGGCGGCGGCATCGAAGACCTACCTGCAACATTTCGGGTTCGGATTCGTGATGTTCATCAACGGCTACCGCGCCGACGACGTGCTCGCCACACTGCGCGACCGGTTGCACAACGACCACGAGACCGAGCGCAAAGTGGTCCGCAACGAGCTGGCCCGGATCAACCGCACGCGACTCGAGCGGATGCTCGGCCCCGAGGGCGGCTACGACAACTGGTGACCGGGCGCTCGCCTAGGCTTTGCCGGTGAGCACTCCACCGACAAGACCCGCCGGACACTCCCACTTTCTCTCCCTTCCCGATCTCGCCGCCCGATCCGCGGGTGGAGCGGTGCTGTGGGCCAACGACGATGTGTTCGCCGAGAAAGAGAACCTGATCAAACCGGGCGCACCGGAGTATCAGCCGGCCACGTTCGGCCACAAGGGTCAGATCTACGACGGGTGGGAGACTCGTCGGCGCCGCGGCGCCACAAGCGATTCGCACGATTTTGCGATCGTCCGCCTCGGTGTCCCGGGCGTCATCCGCGGCGTGGTGGTGGACACCGCGTGGTTCACGGGCAACTATCCGCCCGAGATCTCGGTCGCGGCCGCATTCGTGGAGGGATATCCGTCACCCGAGGAGTTGGCCCACGACGTGGAGTGGACCACCATCGTCGAGCGGCGAGCGGTCAACGGCGACACCCGCAACCCGTTCGCCGTCGAATCGCCTCGGCGCTGGACCCATGTGCGGCTGGCCATCTACCCCGACGGCGGCGTGGCGCGGCTTCGGGTGCACGGCGAAGGGCTGCTGGATCCGCGCTTCACCGAGCTTCCGCTGGACCTCGCCGCCTTGGAGAACGGCGGCCGAATCACGGCCTGTTCCAACATGTTCTACAGTTCACCGAACAATCTGCTGCTGCCCGGCGCGGCCAGGACCATGGGTGAGGGGTGGGAGACCTCACGCCGGCGTGATGCCGGAAACGACTGGGTCCAGGTGCGTTTGGCGGGTCAGGGCGTGCTGGCGGCGGCCGAGCTGGACACGTCCTACTTCATCGGAAATGCGCCCGGCTCCGCCCGGCTGCGGGGCCGCGACGGCGACGGCGAGTGGTTCGATCTGGTGCCGCACACCGATCTGCAACCAGACACCAAGCACCGGTTCCTGATCGAGCCGGACAACGGTTCCGCACATCCCGTCACCGAGGTGCGTCTCGACATCCACCCCGACGGCGGGATGGCTCGGCTGCGGCTGTTCGGCCGACTGACCTCCGACGGTCTGCGGCGGCTCAACGAGCGGTGGGAAGCCAGCGCGTGACCGACGACGTCGGCGGGACCGGCACAGCGATTCACGGCCGGTGGGATTCCCGGTTCGACCCCCTCGCCGAAGCGCTGGCCGATGAGCTGGCCCGCGGTGAGGAACTCGGCGCGTCCATCGCCGTGGACATCGACGGTGAACTGGTCGCCGACATCTGGGGCGGCCACGCCGATCGCGCGCAGACATCACCCTGGCAGCAGGACACGATCGTGAACTTCTGGTCCTGCACCAAGACCCTCACCTCGTTGGCCGCGCTGATTCTCGTCGACCGAGGTGTGCTGGACCCGTTCGCCACGGTCGCCTCGTACTGGCCGGAGTTCGGGGCCAACGGCAAGCAGGACATCGAGGTGCGACATCTGCTCTCGCACACCTCGGGGGTCTCCGGCTGGGAGGCGCCGTTCACCGTCGACGACGTCTACGACTGGGAGAAGGCGACCTCGCACCTCGCTGGGCAGGCACCGTGGTGGCCACCGGGAACGGCGTCGGGTTATCACGCCCTGCCCTTCGGCCACCTGATCGGCGAGATCCTGCGCCGGATCACCGGCCGGTCGCTCAAGGATTTCGTCCGCACCGAGATCGCCGAACCGCTCGGCGCCGATGTCCAGATCGGTGCGGTGCCTGAAGACACCGGGCGCATCGCCGAACTGGTCCCGCCGCCGCCGCGCGATCTCGGCCTGGCCCGACTGGCGCCCGACCACCCGGCGGTCAAGACGTTCGCCGCCTTTCCGCCGGGGGCCTCCGGCGTCGCCCTCGCCGAGACCGCGCCGTGGCGCGATGCCGACATCGGGGGCGCCAACGGTCACGGAAACGCGCGCGGACTCGTCCGGGCGCTGTCGCCGATCTCGTTGAGCGGCAAGGCGAACGGCGTGCAGCTGCTCTCCCCCGGCACCATCGACATGATCTTCGCCGAGCAGGCCGACGGCGTCGACCAGGTGCTGTTCGTTCCGCTGCGGTTCGGGATCGGCTTCGGACTGTCCTCACCCGAGAGCATCAAGGCGGTCCCCGACGGCAGGGCCTGCTGGTGGGGCGGCTGGGGCGGGTCGCTCGTGGTCATGGACACCGACCGACGCGCCACTTACGCCTATGTCATGAACAAGATGGGTCCGGGGACGACGGGCAACGCCCGCACCAACCGCTATGCACGGTTGATCAACGCCGCTGTCGCGTCGGGCTGAGCCCGCTCAGCGCGACGGATCCTCCTTCGGATCGGTGGTGAGGTCGGCCGCCTCGACCTCCGTCGGCTCACCGTTCTTGCGGACGTCGTGAACCCGGGTCTTGTAGAGGCTGGCCACCGTCGTGATCAGCAGCGTGACGATGATGACGCCGAGACTGGCCAGCGTCGGGATCTCCGGCACCGGCACGTGCTCGCCACCGTTGATGAACGGCAGTTCGTTCTCGTGCAGCGCGTGCAGCAACAGCTTGATGCCGATGAAACCGAGGATGAACGCCAGGCCCTGGGACAGGTACACCAGCCGCTTGAGCAGGTCCCCGAGCAGGAAGTACAGCTGCCGCAGACCCATCAGCGCGAACACGTTGGCGGTGAACACCAGGTAGGGCTCGCGGGTGAGCCCGTAGATGGCCGGGATGGAGTCCAGCGCGAACAACAGGTCGGTGGTGCCCAGCGCGACGATGACGAGGAACATCGGCGTCATCACCCGCGTGCCGTTCTCCTTGACCCACAGCCGCAGGCCGTCCCACTGGTCGGTGAACTTCAAGTGCCGCTGGGCGAACCTGACCACCGAGTTGTCGGCGTCGTCGTCGTGTTCGGTGTCCCTGACGAGCTTGATCGCGGTGTAGATCAGGAACGCACCGAACAGGTAGAACACCCAGGAGAACTGGTTGATGGCCACGGCGCCGATCGCGATGAAGATGCCGCGGAAGATCAGCGCCAGGATGATGCCGACCAGCAGCGCCTGCTGCTGGTAGATCCTCGGCACCTTGAAGCTGGCCATGATGATCAAGAAGATGAACAGGTTGTCCACCGACAGGCTGTACTCGGTGAGCCAGCCGGCGAAGAACTCGATCCCGAACTGGCTGCCGTGGTAGAACCACGTCCACAACCCGAAGGCGATGGCGAGGCCGATGTAGACCGTCAGCGCGGTCCCGGTCTCCCGCCGCGACGGCTCGTGCGGCCTCCGCCCGAATATCAAGACGTCGACAAGCAGGATGCCGATCGTCACGGCGAGCGTGATGCCCCACTCGAGTCCACTTACGTTCATCAAACCTCCGGTCGTCACTCAACGCCGGAGGTCTCTTCCGCCACCCGTCGGCCCCCGCGGGTCGATGGTAGGCCCGCAGCACCGGTCGTCCTAGGACGGACGACGAGATGACGACACAGCGGCGAAGGAATACTCCCCTCCAAGCGGATCATTGTGCCAGTCAGGTCTCCGACACGCGAAACGAAGCACTCACCGACACGAACAACCCCGTGCGCTGAGTAGTTTGTACCCGTGACAGCAGCGGATCCAACCCCCGAGATCCCCCGTGAATTCCTGCTGTCGGAGCAGGCCTCAGAGCCACGCACGCTGATCGACATCCTGTACGACACCGCGCGCCGCCATCCCGACGCCACAGCACTCGACGACGGCACCGTCCAGCTCACCTACGCCGAGCTGATCTCCGATGTCGAGGACAGCGTCTCGTGGCTGGCTGCGCGCGGCATCGGCCGTGGCGACCGGATCGGCATCCGGATGCCCTCGGGAAGCTACGCGCTGTACGTCGCGATCCTGGCGACGCTGGCGACCGGCGCCGCCTACGTCCCGGTCGACGCCGACGACCCCGCCGAACGCGCCGAGTTGGTGTTCACCGAAGCGGAGGTGGTCGCGGTGATCACCGAGCAGGGGTTGGTGCGCGGACCGGGTTCGTCGCGGGGATGGCGGGCAGCGCCGCCGCTGAGT
>NZ_JBAUJR010000380.1:0-5376 GCF_049683935.1 Mycobacterium sp.
ACTGTCAGGCCGCGTTTGCGGGCACGTTCGGTGTCATCAGGTTCGGGTCCGTCCTGATCGAGCAGGAACAACGCCCGCGCGGCTTCGCCTTCGAGTTCTTTGGGTCCGGCCCCGACCGCGACGCGGACCAGGTCGACTTCAAACTGGGCGGCGGTGGCCGCATCGACAAAAATCGGCAACTTTTTGACCGCAGCGCGGATCACCGCGACATGCTCACCAGTGATCAGCCCCAGGCTCTGGGCGGCGGCGGTCGCCGGCAACACTGCAGGTAGAGGTTCTCCGGTGATCGTGCGCCGCGGCGCCAACACCGCAGCCTCGCCCAGGCGACGATTCGCCTCGGCCCCAGAAATCCGCCAGCGGACGCTCAGGACGTCTTTCCAGGATTTCGCGCCCAGCTGCGGCGGAGTGGCCTCGGTCTGCAGCCGGGCCAACAACCGCTGACGGACCGCCGGCAACTGACATGTCAGCGTTTCGAGTTCGTCGAGGGGCCCGATCAACTCCGCGCGGGTCAGCAGGTCGATGTCACAGGCGGCGACCGCGTCGAAGGCGGCCCGCAACGCGGTCACCGCCTCCCGCAAACCCGCCGTACCCGACATACTTCGAACATACATTCGACCACCGACAAACCCGGTCGATGTGACTGCTGAAACTGAAGTGACACAACTCATCTAAGTGACAAACGATGCCTCAAGACATCGGTGACTGTTCGGGTGGTCTTGGTGGTGATACTTCTGCCTCGAGGCTGCGGGGTCCTCGCCCAGCGACGAATTCGGTCGTCGAGCCTGTACTCGAGCACCACCGTCCGGGCCGGCACCCATGTCACCAATGGGTGCTCACCGTCGATTGGCCTGCCTCAGTCGTCGGCAACCCCGGCGCCGGCCAGGGCAGGAACGCTGACCTCAGAGTGAATCACTGATCGGACGCCGGTCCTGAACCGACCGAGGGTGTCGGTGATCGTCTGTCCCTCCGGAGTGTGTCCCCAGATGCTGATGCCTTGATGTGTGGTTGGCTCCCAGGTGCTTTCGTCGACGACGATCGGATTCCAGCCCACCTCCCATTCGAACCCGGACGGGGTTTGCGCGTAGAAGGACAGTTCCTTGTCATTGGTGTGCTGACCGATCGACAGGGCGATGTCGAAACCAAGATGCTTGACCCGCTGGTAGGCCGAGGTCATGTCGTCGAGATCGGCGACCTGGACGTTGCAGTGCTGGATTCGGGTGCGGATCGGATTGATCGGCAGCCGGTTCACCGAGGCGATGGCCACGGTATGGTGACGCTCGTTGACTCGCAGGAATCGGATCTTGAACTTCAACCCACTGATGGTCTCGTCGATGTAGTCGCTCAGTCGGGCGTCGAACACCGTGCTGTAATAGCCGCGCATCTGGTGCGGTCGCTTGGTCGCGATGGCCACGTGTCCCATTCCGTCCACACCGGTGACGAAGCCTCCGGAAGCTGCCAACTCCGCTGGCGCTGAGGCTGTCCGGGCAATCACGTAGATCTCCTGGGTCAGACCGTTGGGCCCGGGGAACCTGGCGAAACGCTCGACACCGCGGAGCATGGCTTCCTCGGCGCTGCCCTGCGTCATCGGCACTCCGTGCTTCCGAACGCGCGTCTCGATCGCCTCGAAGGTGGCATGGTCGTCGAGTTCCCATCCCAGTGCCGTCGTGTCCTCTGCCGGACCGCGTTGCACCAGGAACCGGCACTCGTTGTCGTCGAGGCGGAACCGCATGACGTCGGGGAGCGTCTCGTCGAGTTGCATGCCGATTCCGTCGCGGCCGAACCGTTTCCAGTCGTCGAACTTCTCGGACTCGATCACCAGGTAGCCGAGACGGACCTTGCCGAAGACATCGGTGGGCGCGGTCACGAGGTCGCCAATCGTGATTCGGCGGAGAGGAACTCGGTCACGAGCTGGTTGAACAGCTCGGCGCGCTCCCACTGCATCCAGTGGCCGGTATGCGAGGTCATGACGAGCTCGGCGTTGGGCATGAGGTTGAGCAGTAGCGGTCCGCCGGATGGCCGATTGACCTTGTCGTCCCGTCCCCACAGCACCAGAGTCGGATTGGGCAGGCAGCGGAGCCGCTTGTCGCGGGTCAGGTCCATCCGCCACAGAGTGCGCAGCCCCTTCGGTCGCTGCAGCGGGGGATGGGCCACCACTTCAGGATCGATAGAGGCCCGGTAGCGCAGGTCGATCAGATCGTCGGGTACAGCGGCGCCGTCGTACACCAGGTATGTCCGAATGAACGACGCCAGCTTGTCGCGGGTGGGCCCTTCACCTCCGTAGTACGACAGCAGGCTCTTCAGTCCGTCGGTGGGCAGGCCCCTGGTGGTGCCGATGCCGCCCGGCCCCATCAGCACGAGCTTGCCGACCCGGTGCGGCGTGTCCAGGGCCAGTCGGAGGGCGGCCGCCCCTCCGTAGGAGTTACCGATCAGATGCGCTGTGGGAAGACGTAATTGGTCCAGTAGACCGCGGATCGTGTCGGCGAGGTGGCCGAACGGATCATCGTGGTTGACATGTTTGGTCGAACGACCGTACCCGGGCATGTCGGGGACGATGACGCGGAAAGAGCGTGCCAGCGAGGCGATATTGCGCGAGTAGTTCGACACGCCCGAGGCACCTGGGCCGCCACCATGGAGCATCACCACGGCCGGACCGATTCCGCCGGTGTCGGTGACGAAGACCTCTGCATCCTGTACGCGCACCGTGTACTGCGAGCCCAGACGTGCCGGGTCGTTAGCGGGGAGAACGTGTTCGGTCATGCGTGTTCCTTCACTCTGTCGGCCACAACACCGGTGAATCCGGCCGGGGGTTGGGGGAGGGGTTGGACGCCGCCGGCGGCGTAGATGAAGCCGTCGGGTCGCACAACGACCACCGAGGCCTTCTTTTTCTTGAGCCAGCGGATGAGCGTTCCGGCCGGATCGACGACGGATTCGGCGTCGGGCGCGCTACCGGGCGGGGCAATCCTGACGACGGGCACACCGGCCGATCGCCAGGCCCGCCACGGGGCACTCGGACCCACATGCAGGATCGTCCATCGGCCGCCGATGATGTCGTCGAGTCGGACCTGTTTTCCGTGTCCATCGATGACCCACGGCTGGGGGATGAGCCAGCCTGCTGCCGGATTGCCGTTGTGCGCCAACAGACCGGTTCGGTAGCGGGCGTCGGGGAGCCAGCGATGGTCGCGCAGCCATGTGGTGAAGTACGGCACCTTGCTGGCGGCGCGGAGAACGTGATCACGCACCTTCGCGCGCACCGGGTTGCGCTCGATGATGAGTTTGCCTGTCTTGACCGCCCGGTTGGTGACTTCCTTGAGGTGGGGCAGTCGCTCATCCTGATAGGTGTCGAGCACCGCATCGGGCAGTGAACCGGTCAGAACAGCTTCGAGTTTCCAGCAGAGGTTGGCCACGTCCCGGATCCCGGCGCACATGCCCTGACCGATCCAGGGTGGCATCGCGTGTGCCGCGTCGCCTGCCAGGAAGATCCGGCCTACCCGCCACCGGTCGGCGAAACGTACATGGTGGCTGTAGCAGGCGAAGCCGATGATCTCGACGTGGTCCTCGGTGATCCCTTGGTCCCCGAGCACGTTCCAGAGCACCTCCTCGGTGAGGAGGTCCTTCTCGTCTTCGTCATCGCGCACCGGAAACTCCCACCTGTGGTGCCCCAGCGGGGTGGGGCAGTCCACTGTGGGGCGGGCGGGGTTGCAGTGGAAGCGCAACCGGTCATGTCCGGGCCACTCCTCGAGCACCTTGGTGTCGATGACGATCCACCGCTCTGAGAATGTGCGTCCCCCGAAACCGACACCCAGTTGTCCGCGAACCGAACTCGACCCTCCGTCGGCGGCGATGACGTATGCCGCGCGGACCCTCTTGAACTTGTCCTCAGTCAGATCGGCGAGCATCAACTCGACCTCCCCGTCGTGCTGGACCACGCGGAGGCATTCGTGTTCGAGCAGAAGCGAGACGTTGGGGAAGCGCTCGACACCTTCCCGCAAAACTTTGTCCACGGCGGGCTGATAGATGAACTGCTGCGGGGGGTGCCCGCATCCTCGCTCGGTGGGGAGCAGTTTGACGAAGGGCGCACCGTCGGCGTCGACGAAGTTCGCGCCGGCACCAGGTTGCATGTCGGCCGTGAGCCGTTCCGACAACCCGACCTGTTGCCAGATCCGCACCACCTCTTCGTCGGTGGAGATGGCGCGGGCGCGGAAATAGATGTCGGGGTCGCGTTCGATGACGACGACCTCGAGTCCACTCTGTCCCAGCAGATTGGCCGCGGTGGCACCCACGGGGCCGTAGCCGACGATCGCCACGTCATAGGTCGAAGAATCGTTCATGGCTGTCTCTCACCTGTCTGACGGGTCAACGCTGACCGAAGACTTGTTCTGTAGTGATCACTACGCTAATGTAGTGATCACTACAGAGTCAAGGGTGAGGAAGAAAATGGCCCCGCCAGACAAACCCCAGCGCCGTCGTCGGCGAGCGGACGGCGAGCTGTCCCGCAACCGGATCTTGGACGCTGCTACCGAGATTGCGACCGAGCGTGGCTACGAGGGCACCAGCATCGGCGCGGTCAGCGCGAAATGTGAGCTGCCGGCCAGTTCCATCTACTGGCATTTCAAGGACAAGGACGACCTGATTGCCGCCGTCATCGAGCGCAGCTTCGACAACTGGCTGAAGGTATGGCAGATGCCGGCGGACGTCGTGGCCAGGGATCGTCTGATGGAGGTGGCAGTCGGTACGGCGAAAGCGATGATGGACTCGCCCGACTTCCTCCGCTTGGGTCTGATGCTCGCGCTGGAACGGCGGCCGGTCGAACCGAAGGCGAGGGCGATGTTCGTGCGGGTTCGTGAACAAGCCTTCGCGGCCTTGTCGGCGAGTATCCGCGATCTGGCGCTGGGATTGTCCGAGGGTCAGGTCGGCCAGTTGGCGACGTATGCGATTGCCGGTGCGGACGGGCTGTTCATCGCCAAGGAGGTCGGCGGCGACAGCGTCGATGTGGTCGCGCTGTTCACTCTTCACGGCCAGGCCATCTATGACACCGCGCTGCGCATGATCGAGGAGAACAACCGCTGACGGTGACGCCGGTGAGCAGCGACCGAACCAAACTGACGTCTGTGCCGAATGCTGGGCATGGACCAGCCCGTGCTGAACCGGATCACCGCGCTGGCCCTGACCGCACCCCGCCGCGTGCTGACTGTCACCGCGTTGTTGATGGTCCTCGCCGGGGTGTTCGCCGTGCCGGTCACCAAGAGCCTGTCGGCAGGCGGATTCCAGGATCCCGCCGCCGAGTCGACCCGGGCGACCCAGCTGCTCACCGACAAGTTCGGTCAGCCGGACACGCAAATGATCCTGATGGTCAGCGCGCCCGACGGCGTCCAGAGC
>NZ_JBAUJR010000381.1:0-4028 GCF_049683935.1 Mycobacterium sp.
TTCTCACTGACCGCGACCCTGCCATCTTCTGCGGCTAACGTCGCCCCACCGACGCGGACGTCCGAACCGACCGAGGTGGAGCCAAATCACGCCGTCACACCGGGGCCAGTTCAAGTTGACATTGCCACGTAAGTCCCCGCAGATGACCGAGGTGCTGCCGCTGCTCTACTTGCACGGTTTGTCGACCAGTGACTTCGGTCCGGCCTTGGAGCAGTTCCTGGGCTCCGGCGCAGGCCTGTCGGCCACGACGATCACCCGGCTGACCGCGCAGTGGCAGGACGAGGCCAAGGCCTTCGGGGAGCGTGATCTGTCGGGCACCGACTACGTCTACCTGTGGGTCGACGGCATCCACCTCAAGGTCCGCCTGGAGCAGGAGAAGCTGTGCTTGCTGGTGATGATCGGAGTGCGCTCCGATGGCCGTAAGGAGCTCGTTGCGCTGGCGGGTGGTTATCGGGAGTCGACCGAGTCGGGGGCTGATCTGCTGCGGTCATGCCGCCGTCGCGGGGTGACCGCCCCGGTGCTGGCCGTCGGGGACGGTGCACTGGGCTTCTGGAAGGCGATGCGCGAGGTGTTCCCGGCTACTCGGGAGCAGCGCTGCTGGTTCCACAAGCAGGCCAATGTCCTTTCCTGCCTGCCGAAGTCGGCGCATCCCGGTGCACTGGCGGCGATGCGGGAGATTTACGACGCCGAGGACATCGACCACGCGCAGGTCGCGATCAAAGCCTTGGAGGTCGACTACGGCGCGAAGTATCCAAGGCGGTCGCGAAGATCGTCGACGACGCCGACGTGCTGTTGGAGTTCTATAAGTATCCCGCCGAGCATTGGATCCATCTGCGCACCACGAACCTGATCGAGTCGACCTTCGCCACTGTCCGGTTGCGGACCAAGGTCACCAAGGGGCCCGGATCACGCGCGGCCGGAATTGCCATGGCCTACAAGCTGATCGACGCCGCACAAGCCCGCTGGCGCGCGGTGAACGCACCGCACTTGGTCGCTCTCCTCCGTGCCGGAGCGGTGTTTCACAAAGGCAAGCTACTCGAACGACCTATCGACATCACGCCCACCGAACCGAACGAGTCAACCGAAACGGAGGTCGCCTGAAACACCCCGATCCACAGGTCTTGACAATTCCTCCCGCGCCGGCAAGGTCTAACAGTGGGCGTTCGTAGGTTGTGATCCTGAGGGGGTCGATGCGCACCGATTCCATGGGGAACTTGTCGACGGCGGGCAGGGTCAGCGTCAGGGGGCAGGAGATGACGATTTCGTTGTAGTCATCGAGGTCCAGAACCAGGCCCTCGCACACGGAGACCCGTTGCCACGACACAATTTCCGATCCATTGGGTATACATCGCAGATCTCCTTCGACGCGTCGGAGCCGTGCCTCTCAAAGGGTACGCAAGTAGCGCTGCGATACCAGCGGTATCGTTACGGAGTTGGGTTGGTGAGGACGCGGCTGGTCACAACGCGCCTGATAGCTCGGTCGATGCGGTCACGCGTTTGGGCAGCCGACGCGCGCTGGCCACTGAAGGCCACGAGGTTGGCCAGCCAAATGTCGGAGATGACCCCGGCGATGCGCAGATCCGAGGGGGTGGGCTCGCCGCCTCGGAGGGTGCGGGCCAGCAGGATCTGGATCTCCGCCGCGGCGCGGTCTAGTTCTGCGGCGGCGCGGGTGTCTGCAACCGCAAACGCTCGTGTCATGGCTGATGTCAGCCAGGGGTCGCGCTGCCAGCGGTCATGCAGATGTGCGTTGAGGCGTTCGAGCCGTTCCAGCGGTGTGCCGTCATCTCCGGCCCAGTCAGCGGCTGAGCCGAGTCGGCGAAATTCACGTGTCAGCGCTGCCACCAATAAGTGAGTTTTCGCCGGGAAATAGCGGTAGAGCGTGCCGACTGCGATGCCCACCCGCTCCGCAACCGCCCGCATCTGAACCGCCTCATATCCACCCGACGCAGCCACGAGCAAGGCCGCATCCAGAATCGCTTCCCGGCGACGTGCGGAGATACGCGAACGCTGCGCTACAGCGGTCCGCTTCTCGTCAGCGACTGAGTTCGCTTCCGACGGTAGGGTTTTGCTGTGGCCACGTGACAAGGGAAGCGTCATGATCACCCGTCTTGGAGGCCGCTGCGGCGGGAGAACTGCTTCAGAAGATCGCCAAAAGCGCTGACATCGCCGTGTGCCGCGAAGTGCTCCGGGCTGACCGTGACAAACACCGCTCTGGCGGTAAATCGGGGGACCTCGCCCGCGCCAGTGCCTGTCGCCGTGACATGCAGGGCCCGTCCTTGACGGGAGGTGATGTGGGCGGTAATCCTGTGGGGCTGATGCAGAGGCACCGGCCGCAAATACTCCACCGTCAGGCTGCGAGTCACCGCCGGGGTGCCGGCGATCCACAGTGTGAAGCCCAAGACGTCATCGCAGGCTGCAGCAACCGCACCGCCATGGGCTAGGCCCGGAGCCCCGATGTGGCGCTCGTCGAAAGTCGCGTCGGCGTAAACCGCGTCGCCGCTGCGGTGCACCACCAACTGCAGTCCGTGGGGATTATCCGGGCCGCAACCCATGCACGTCGCGGTGTGCGATGGCAACCGCTCCGGCGGCAACGTGTTTACCGGCACACCACGCTCCAATACTGTCAGTTTCGCTTCGATACTGTTAGTACCATACTGCTAAACTGCCGAGACAGGATCGCGTCAAATCGACCGCCGAGGTGAATGAGTGAGCGACAGCCAGTCAGCGCCAGTCCTTGATGACGACGTGGACCCGCGGCGAATCCGGTCACGAACCCGACTGCTGGATGCAGCCGCAACTCTTCTGAGCACGGGCGGCGTGGAAGCGGTCACGATCGATGCCGTCACCAAAGCCTCCAAAGTGGCCAGAACCACGCTCTACCGCCATTTCCAGAGTTCGTCGCATCTGCTCGCGGCCACATTTGAACGCCTGCTTCCACAGGTGACAACTCCGGCACCCACCAGCGGGCCCCTCCGCGACCAGCTGATCGAATTGCTCAGCCGCCAAGCCGCTCTTTTCAACGACGCGCCGCTGCATGTCACGACCCTCGCATGGCTCTCCCTGGGGCCCACCGGCTACAGTAACGAAGCGGATGACCGTCACACATCCGGTGCGTTACGGACCCGAGTCGTAGAGCAGTACCGGCAGCCGTTCGACGCCATACTCGCCAGCCCGAAAGCACAAGCCGAACTCGACGACTTCGACCGGGAACTTGCGCTATGCCAACTCGTCGGCCCACTTGCATTCGCCCGGATGACCGGGGTTCGCACCATCACTCACGACGACTGCGTGAACCTCGTCGACGATTTCCTCGCCGTCCACCGCAAGATCGAGGGCAACAGCAAGGGGGCGAAGGTCGCCACCACCACGGAGCCGGCGGCCCCGTGCGTCTAGCTCGATAGCCACAAGGAATTCATCGCGCCCAGCGTGGCTGGTCTTCGAGCGGTTTCTCTGCAATCCAGCGCGTCGGCGCGAGGACTTGGTGTTCACATCACCGGGGGAGTGCTGCTGCGAATGTCGACGTGGCGGCCGCGAGTCTTCAACGTGGCAGTCCGACGTCCTTCAAGAATCGGGGCAGGCGTACCAACTGTCACGCGCCATGACGTTCGTCATGAGGCGGCGTCCCTGGCATCAGTGCGGGTGCCAACGTCAAGGCCGTCAGACGATGCTTGGGCACGCTGCTGCTTTCTTGACCTCGGATACCCGCCGACCTGTTCCCGGACGACTTGAGGCAAGTTTCGGCTGCACAGGACGGAGCGCGGATGCGGGCCGTGGAAGCCACTGCGGACCAGCGGCGGACTGAACAGCAAGAAAGCCCTGGCCGGATGGTCCGGATCAGGGCTTCTGCATTAACACGAGTCGGGGTGGCGGGATTCGAACCCACGACCTCTTCGTCCCGAAAGAAGCACGCTACCAAGCTGCGCCACACCCCGCGTGAAGCCACGACAGCGTATCGCACTGCGCAGGGTTCAAGCCAAACGCCTATCGCCGGTGCGACACGCCGAGGGACGGATCCGGGTTGTCGGTGG
>NZ_JBAUJR010000382.1:0-5282 GCF_049683935.1 Mycobacterium sp.
GGCGTTCGCGCTGGCCGCAGGGTCGTTTCGCGACGGCACCCGTGTCGCGGCGACCGCGCCGGACCTGGTGCGGGCGATGTGCGAAGCCAACGCCGCGCAACTGGTGCCCGTGCTCGATCACGCGATGCTGCTGCTCGGCGAGGCCCGCGACCAGTTGGCAGCCGACCAGCCGGTGACGGCGCTGGTGGAAGCCGGCCACGCCGCCCGGATCCGCTACGACGGTTACAGCCGGCCGCAGATCATCGCCACCGTCGTCGGCGCCGAGGGCTGGCGGGACGAACTCGCCGCCGCCGGACGTGCCGGCGGGGTGATCAGATCCGCGTTGCCAACCCGGGGTAGTCCAGGATGAAGCCGTCGGAATCGACCGTGATCGGCGTGTCGGCCACCGGCGAGTGCACCTCGAGGCCGTTTGCACCGGAGCTGTAGCTGATCGTCGCGACGTCCACCGACAGATCGGGGACGCGGACGTAGACGACGGGCATCAACTCGGTCTTCTCGCCCGTGCGGTGCACGCCGGTGCGTCGAATGGGCAGCGCGTTGAAGAACGGGCTGAAGATCACGTCGACGTCGAGTGCGCCGTCGAAGTCCGACCTACTGGTCTGACCGTTGTGGTCCTGCACCAGCCACATGCTCTCCTCGTCGCGGGCGATGGAGAGCTGGCGCTCCCGCTCGGCGAGGGTGACGGTCAGCGACAATCTCTTCGTCGCCCCGGCCTCGTCGGTGACCAGGTCGTAGGAGGCGCTGAAAGCCGGATGTGACTCGGTGGCCGCCGCCACGATCCTGCCGTAGGCCTTGATGCGGTCACCCGAGAGCTGGACGCGCACCGACTCCATCCTGGGCACGTCGTGTGCCCGCCACGTCAGGATGGCGGGGTAGGCGGCAGAACTCGCATCAGAGCGACTTTCTTCACTCATCCCCCTACCGTATGCGACGGATCCCCTCGTTCGTGGCGGGCTTCGAAACTGGGACGAGAACTGACGTTCGGACGTGATTCGAGCGCGACCTCGTCACCGAGGAGCGGTTGCGGGATCCGGCGCAGCCGACCCAGTCGCCCGGTGCCCGGCACTGACGCCCACACCGCGTAGGCGAGGACCGCATCGAGGATCAACGCCAGCACTGTGACCATCAGTGCGCCCACCAGAGCGATGTGGAACTCCCGCACCTTGATGCCGTCGATCAGGTACCGCCCCAGCCCCCCGAGGCTGGCGTAGGCCGCGACCGTCGCTGTCGCGACGATCTGCAGCGTCGCGGTGCGCAACCCGCCGAGGATCAGCGGCAGCGCGTTGGGGGTCTCGACGCGCAACAGGATCCGCTTTTCGGTCATACCCATCGATCGGGCGGCGTCCACCACCGAGCGGTCGACGTTCGCGATACCCGAGTACGTGCCTGCCAGCAGCGGCGGGATGCCGAGCAACATGAGGGCGACGGTGGGTGGGATCAGACCCAGTCCCCACAGCAGCACCCCGAGGAGCAGGACGCCCAGCGTCGGCAGGGCACGAAGCGCGTTGACGCCGGTCACCACCAGGAATGTGCCGCGGCCGGTGTGGCCGATGATCATGCCGATCGGAACCGCGATCAGCACCGAGAAGACGACGGCGATCCCGGTGTACTGCAGATGCTCGACGGTGCGCGCGCCCAGTCCGGCGGGGCCCCCCCAGTTGGCGGCAGTGAAGATGAAGGACAGTGCCTGCTCGAGGAAGTTCATGTCGACGCTCCCGCCTTGGCGACGCGGCCGGGTTCGGCGGCACGGGTCCAGGGCGTGAGCATCTTGCCCACGAGCATGATCAACGTGTCGATGACGACGGCCAGCACGAAGATCGCGATGATGCCCGCGACGATCTGGTCGCTCTTGTTCGCCTGGTAACCCTCGGTGAACCAGGTACCGAGACCGCCGATACCGATCACCGAACCGACCGCGACCATCGAGATGTTGGTGACGGCGACCACTCGCAGGCTGGCGATGAGCACCGGGAGCGCCAGTGGCAGTTCGATTTTCAGCATCCTGGTGAGCGGGCGGTAGCCGATCGCGGTGGCGGCGTCGAGCACCGCGGGCGACACCGCGTCCAGCGCCTCCGGAACCGCCCGCACCAGCAGCGCCACCGTGTACAGCGTGAGCGCGACGATGACGTTGGCCTCATCGAGGATTCGGGTCGGGATGATCAGCGGCAACACCACGAACAGCGCCAGCGACGGGATCGTGAAAATGATGCTCGCGGTGATGGTCGTCAGCCGCCGGAACACCGTCGTGCGCTGCACCAGCGCACCCAGTGGCACCGCGATCAACAGGCCGAGGACGATCGGGACGAGTGACAGTCGCAGATGGATCAGCGTCAGCGTCCACAGGTCGTCGAGGTGGGTGACCAGATACTGCATCGGTCAGCCGTTCTGCCGCTGCGTGTCCAGCGCGGCGAGCACGTCTTCGGCCTTCACCCCGCCGATCACCTGCCCGTCGGCATCGACTGCCACGCCAAGGCCTGCCGGTGACGACAGTGCCGCGTCGAGCGCCAGCCGCAGGGTGCCGTCGGGACGGAACAGTGAACCACCGGCGGTGGTGCTGTCGTAAAGGGTGCTGCCGTTGCGGTGCAGTTCGACGCCCGCGGCGTCGATCCAGGCGTAGGGCGTGCCGTCCGGCCTGGTGACCAGTGCCCAATCACCCGGATCCAGTGTGAGCGCGTCGATCTCGGGTTCCGGAAGATGGCGGATGTTGTGCAGCGGCAGGCCGGTCGCGTGGAAGAACTGCAGACCGCGGTAGCCGCGGTCGGCGCCGACAAAACCGGCGACGGCATCGCTGGCCGGGTTGGACAGCAGCCGTTGGGGCGCATCGTATTGCTGCAGCTTGCCTCCGCGGCCGAACACCGCAACCTTGTCGCCCAGCTTGATCGCCTCATCGATGTCGTGGGTGACGAACACGATCGTCTTGTGCAGTTCGCTTTGCAGGCGCAGGATCTCGGTCTGCAGATCCTCGCGGACCACCGGGTCGACGGCGCTGAACGGCTCGTCCATCAACAGGATCGGCGGATCTGCGGCCAGCGCCCGGGCCACCCCGACGCGCTGCTGCTGGCCGCCGGAGAGTTGCGCCGGGTACCGGTCGGCGAGCTTGGGATCCAGCCCGACCCTCTCGAGCACTCCGATCGCGGATTTCCTTGCGCTGCGCCGTGATTCGCCGCGGAGCACCGGCACGGTCGCAACGTTGTCGACAACCCGCAGATGTGGCATCAGGCCGGCACTCTGGATCACGTAGCCCATGCCCAGTCGCAGCTTCACGGCGTCCACCTTGGTGACGTCCTCGCCGTCGACACTCAGGACACCCGATGTCGGATCGATCATCCGGTTGATCATCCGCATCGAGGTGGTCTTGCCGCAGCCTGACGGGCCGACGAACACCGCGAGGGTTCCCTCCGGCACCTCCAGCGTCAGATCATCGACCGCGACGGTGCCGTCCGGGTACTTCTTCGTGACGTTCTCGAACCTGATCAAGCGCCTTTGCCCTTCGTCTACTTCTGGACGGGTTGGTCGAAGCCGTTGTCCGCGATCCACTTCTCCGCTGCCTCATCGGGATCGACACCCTGGTTGCCCTCGACCGAGGTGTTCAGCTCGATCAGACCTTCGGTGGTCAGTTTCGCGCTGACGGCGTCGAGCACCGTCTTGAGCTCGGCGGACTTCTTCTGCGAGGCGACCAACGGCACCACGTTCGCCGACAGGAACGCGTTCTCCGGATCCTCGAGAACCACCAGATTGTTCTGCTCGATCGCCGGCGACGTGCTGAAGATGTTCGCGGCGTCGACCGTTCCCCCGGTCAGCGCCTGCACCGTCGCCGGACCGCCGCCGTCGCTGATCGCGATGAAGTTCGCCGGGGCGATGTCGATGCCGTACTTCTCCTTGAGCCCCACCAGTCCGGTCTGGCGGGTCTGGAACTCCGACGGCGCACCGACTTTGACCTCCGCGGAGCGGGGGGCGAGGTCGGCGAGCGAGGTGAGGTTCCATCGCTGCGCGGTCTCCTCGGTCACCGCGATGGTGTCTTTGTCCTCGGCGGGCGACGGATTGAGGATCGACAGATCGCCGGGCAACGCCTTGAACAACGCCAACAGCACCTCGTCGGATGTGGTGGCGGTGCTCTGCTCGTCGAAGTACTGCAACAGGTTGCCGGTGTATTCCGGGATCAGGTCGATGGAGTTGTCCTGCACCGCGGGGATGTAGGTCTCGCGACTGCCGATGCCGAACTGCCGGGTGATGGTGAAACCGTTGGCCTCCAGCGCCTGCGCGTAGATCTCGGCGATGATCTTCGATTCGGTGAAGTCGGCCGAACCCACCTTGATCGACATCAGGTCACCGGAGATCTCGCCGCCACCCAGGGGGTTTGAGCTGCCGCATGCCGCGGTGGTCAGCGCGAACACTGCCGCCAGAGCGGCAAGCAGCCGGTATCGCATGTTTCGTCGGGAGCTGTTCACGCAAACATCCTTTCGGCCTGCATCACCTTTTGTGACCCTATCGCCACCTGCGTTTTGGTTTCATTCAACGGGCGAAAGGGCAAAGATGGAGCTATGACCAGCGATCCGTTCGCGTCGGCTGACCCGCCGCCACCGCCGCCACCACCGCCGCAGCGGACCCCGCCGCCGCCCGAGTCCGCGGTCAAGTTCACCAAGGCCGCGGCCCTGTGGGCGTCGCTCATCTTCGGTTTCCTCGTCCTGATCATCCTGCTGATCTTCATCGCCCAGAACACCGAGTCGGCAGAGTTCGCGTTCCTCGGCTGGCACTGGTCCCTGCCGCTCGGAGTCGCCATCCTGTTCGCGGCCGTGGCCGGCGGGCTGCTCACCGTGGCCGTCGGCGCGGTCCGCATCCACCAGTTACGGCGTGCGGCGAAGAAGAACCTCAAGGCCGGGTTGTAGCGGCGCTACCGGATCGACACCAGCTGGTCGAGCGAATCCCGCGGTAGGTCACCGTCGACCGTCGCGGTCACGGTCATGTTGTTCAGCGTGATTCCGCCCTTGTGGTTGTCCAGGAATGCGGTGTCGGCGGCATCGCGACCGGTCGCGATGCGCACCATCGACTGCCGCGGCGCCAGACACGTGGCGTCGACCACCCGCCACTGGCCCTCGACGAACGCCTCGGCCACCGCGTGGAAGTCCATCGGCTCGCATCCCGGCGCGTAGACGGCCACCAACCGGGCGGGCACGTTCACCGCGCGCAGCAGTGCGACGACGAGGTGCGCATAGTCGCGGCACACGCCGGCGCCGGCCAGCACCGTGTCGGCGGCACCGTCGATCGGGTCGCTCGAACCGGGC
>NZ_JBAUJR010000383.1:0-10473 GCF_049683935.1 Mycobacterium sp.
CGGGGGACGAAGCGGCCGACCGTCGAGGCGTAGTCGCGGTAGGCGTCGCCGTGTACCGCTTCCAGATAGGGCTCCTCGACAGCACGGACCTGCAGTTCGATGGCTGCGAACAGCAGTGCGAACCCGATGAATGCGAGCACATTCGGGGTCATCAGCGTGATGCCGAACGCGAAGACGAGCATCGCGGTGAACACCGGGTTGCGGGCCACGGCGAATGCGCCGCTGTGGACCAACGTCGTGGTTTCGGTGGGGTCGACGCCGATTCGCCACGAGTCACCCATCCCCAGCTGTGCATAGAGCGTGCCCGCAATGCCGAACAGTGCGCTGACGACACCGAGCGTCTGGATCCACATGGAGAGGAACACGGGCACAGGCGTGAGGACGTCGAGCAACTGCAGGGCCGGGGCGAGGATGATCACCGCGACAGCGGCCGCGAATCCGACACCGGCGAACCACTCGACCGATCCCGTTCCTCCACTGATCCCGTTGAAACCCATCGACCCCGTGTGACGCCGTTGCAGCCAACTGCGCCAACCGAATCCGAGCCCTGCGTAGACCGCCAGGAAGGAGAGCGCGACAACCGGCATGCCGCAGACTATCCCGTGGTTCAGACTGCGTTCAGGGCGCGGCTGGCCGGCGTGTCGTCGCCGTGGCCGCAGTGTCGACGCAGAGTCTTCAGAGTCGGCCGTCGAGGCGCAGATCGGGATGGACCCAGTCCGGTGAGCGGCGCTCCTTGAACGCCATGAACCCCTCGATGGATTCGGGTGCGCCCAGGCTCGACTGCATACCGATGCGGTCGTACAGGCCGATGTAGTTGTCCAGGCTCGACTTGATGACAGCCCGGGCACCCGGCGCCGTGCGGCAACACTGCGCCAGCACTTCGCGCGCCGCGTCGTGGAGGTCCTCGTGCGGAACCATCCGGGCCACCATGCCCCAGTCGAGCGCCTCGGCCGCCGACAGGGTGCGGCCGGTGAACATCAGATCGCGGGTCCGCACCGGGCCGATCAGCCGGGCCAACATGTGGCTGTAGTACGTGTCGGCGATCCCGCGGTACAACTCGGGCACCCGGAATGTCGCCCGGTCGCTGACCACCGCCATGTCGGCGCACAGCGCGATCTGCAACCCGCCGCCCTGGCACAGCCCGTTCACGGCGGCTACCACGGGCTTCGAGGACTGGCGCAGTGTGTCGAACGGCAGGGCGTCCATGCCCAGCGCCGAACCGAACGTCAGCCAGTTGTCGGCTCCACCACCGCCCATGTCGCCGCCGGGGGCGAAGACGTCGCCGGTGCCGGTGAGTAGCAAGCCGGCCAGGTCGGGATCGGAGTCGATGTGCTTGACCGCGTACTTGATGCCGAAGTACATCGCCGGGGTCATCGCGTTGCGGGCCTCGGGGCGGTCCAGCGTGCAGACCCCGAACGCGCCCTCCCGGTCGAAGTGCAGGTACGGCGTGCCGAGCCAGTCGCCCTCCGGGGGGCGAGGTGGCGTGGTTGCGGTCATGAAGCCTCCAGGATGTCCTCGATAGCCTCACTGTAAGGGGCACAGTCGCCGGCTCCGGGCACCAGCGTCGCCAACGCCCCGGCCGCACAGGCTCGCCGCAGGGCGTACTCCAGGCCGTCCGGCCAGGTGGCCGCCAGCACGCCGGCGAACACGTCGCCGGCTCCTGTCGTGTCGATCGGTTCCACCGCGGGCGCCGGCACGTCGATCTGTGCGCCGTCGGCGATGACGCGTGCGCCGCGCGAACCGCGCGTGATGACCAGATGCTTTACCGGAGGGCACTCTGCGGTCAGCCAATCATTGGCTTCGGTTTCGTTGACCACGACGACGTCGGCGAGTTCGGCCAGCGCTGCGACGTCGTCGGGGTGCGGAGCGGGTGAGGCGTTGACGATGACTACCGCGCCCGCCTCCCGACCGACCCGGGCGGCAGCCGCAACGGTGTCGAGCGGGATCTCCAGCTGGATCAACACGACGTCGCTGTCGGCGATGACCGACCGGATCGCCGCTGAGCTGATGGCGAGATGCGCGTTGGCGCCCGGCGCCACCACGATGCAGTTCTCGGCGCCGGAGTCGACGATGATCGCCGCCGATCCGCTGGGGCCCGGAACCGCGGCGATCCCAGCCAGTCCGACACCGTTGGCGTCGAGGTGGTGACGCAGTTGGTCGGCCGCTGCATCGGTGCCCAGCGCGGCGACGAGTTGCACGGCCGCGCCGGCACGTGCGGCGGCGACCGCCTGATTGCCTCCTTTTCCGCCCGGCGAACTCGACAATCCCGACGCGAGCACGGTCTGGCCGGGCCGCGGCAGCGCATCGACGGTGAAGGTGAGGTCGGTGTTGACACTGCCCACCACACAAACCCGCGCTGCCATGGCGTCAACGCTAGTTCCCGGCACGAACGTGGGTGGGCAGGTCCGATAAGCTGCACTAATGAGTCTGCACGCTCCCGAGCGCAGTGAGGCGACAGACAGCCTCCGCGAGCAGGTGCACGGTGCCGCCCGGAGATCGCGTGTCGCGGCCCGCCGGTTGGCGACGCTGAGTACCGAGGACAAGAACCAGGCGCTCCGCACGGCGGCCGATCATGTGCTGATCCACACCCGGGCCATCATGGAGGCCAACGAGGCCGATCTCGAGGTCGCCCGCTCCACCGGGGCCGCGGCGGCGATGCTCGACCGGCTGGCGTTGACCCCGACCCGCATCGAGGGCATCGCCGACGGCCTGCGGCAGGTTGCCGCGCTGCCGGATCCGGTCGGTGAGGTGTTGCGGGGCCGCACGCTGCCCAACGGCCTCCAACTCCGCCAGCAGCGGGTACCGCTCGGCGTGATCGGCATCGTCTACGAGGGTCGCCCCAATGTCACCGTCGATGCGTTCGGGCTGACGCTGAAGTCGGGCAACGCCGTTCTGCTCCGCGGGAGTTCGTCGGCGGCGAAGTCCAACGCCGCGTTGGTCACCGCGCTGCGCGCGGCGCTGGCGGTCGAGGGCCTCGACAGTGACGCCGTGCAGTTGCTGCCCAGTGCCGACCGGGCCAGCGTCACGCACCTGATCCAGGCCCGCGGACTGGTCGATGTGGTGATCCCGCGCGGAGGTGCGGGTCTGATCGACGCAGTGGTCCGCGATGCCCAGGTGCCGACCATCGAGACCGGCGTCGGCAATTGCCATGTCTACGTGCATGAATCGGCTGATCTCGAGATGGCCGAACGGATCGTGCTCAACGCCAAGACCCGCCGGCCCAGTGTGTGCAACGCCGCGGAGTCGTTGTTGATCGATTCCGCGATCGCCGATGTCGCCGTGCCCAGATTGGTCGCAGCGCTGCAGGACGCGGGAGTGACGGTGCACGTCGACCCGTCCGAGGAGGAGTTGCGCGCGGAGTTCCTCTCGATGGACATCGCGCTGGCGATCGTCGATGGTGTCGATGCCGCGATCGCACACGTCAACGAGTACGGCACCGGCCACTCCGAGGCCATCGTGACCGCCGATCTCGCCGCTGCCCAACGGTTCACCGAACGGGTGGACGCCGCAGCGGTGATGGTGAACGCGTCGACCGCATTCACCGACGGAGAGCAGTTCGGTTTCGGCGCCGAGATCGGAATCTCCACCCAGAAGCTGCATGCCAGAGGCCCGATGGGCCTGCCAGAACTGACGTCGACCAAGTGGATCGTGTGGGGCTCGCCCGTGACCGGCCACACCCGTCCCGCTTGATTCAGGAGACCACATGAGCGTCCCCGCACGACCGGTGCCGATGTTCGCAGACATCGACGATGTCGCTCGGCGGTTGGCCGAGACCGGCTACCTGCCTGACACCGCGACCGCCACCGCGGTGTTCCTCGCCGACCGGCTGGGAAAGCCGCTGCTGGTGGAGGGCCCCGCGGGGGTCGGCAAGACCGAACTGGCACGCGCCGTCGCACAGGCCACCGGCGCGGAACTGGTCCGTCTGCAGTGCTACGAGGGCGTCGACGAGGCCCGGGCACTCTACGAGTGGAACCACGCCAAGCAGATCCTGCGCATCCAGGCGGGGCACGGGGACTGGGAGCAGACCAAGACCGATGTCTTCTCCGAGGAGTTCCTGCTCACCCGCCCACTGCTCACCGCGATCAAACGCACCGAGCCCACGGTGTTGCTGATCGATGAGACCGACAAGGCCGACATCGAGATCGAAGGCCTGCTGCTGGAGGTCCTCAGCGACTTTGCGGTGACGGTGCCGGAACTGGGAACCATCACCGCCACCCGTAAGCCGCTGGTCGTGCTCACCTCCAACGCGACCCGGGAACTGTCTGAAGCGCTCAAACGGCGCTGCCTGTTCCTGCATATCGACTTTCCCGATCCCGACCTCGAGCGCCGAATCCTGCTCTCCCGGGTCCCCGAGTTGCCGGTGCACCTCGCCGAGGAGTTGGTGCGCATCATCGGCGTGCTGCGCGGTATGCAACTCAAGAAGGTGCCGTCGGTCGCAGAGACGATCGACTGGGGACGCACCGTGCTGGCTCTGGGCTTCGACACCATCGACGACGAGTTGATCGCGGCGACGATGGGTGTCGTGCTCAAGCACCAGTCCGATCAGGTGAAGGCCTCAGGGGAGCTGAGGCTCAACTGATGGCGGTCCGACGCACCCGCCCGCCGCAGCCGCTGGCGCCCCACGGAATCCCCGGCCACCTGGTCGAGTTCGTGGAAGCGCTACGCGGGCAGGGGATTTCGGTGGGTCCCTCGGAAACGGTGGACGCCGGTCTGGTGATGTCGACGCTGGGGCTCGGTGACCGCAAGGTACTGCGCGAAGGCATCGCCTGCGCGGTGCTGCGACGTCCGGATCATCGCGAGACCTACGACGCGTTGTTCGATCTGTACTTCCCTGCGGCGCTCGGTGCCAGGACCGTGCTCGACGACGATACCGACGAGCAGGGTCTGCCCCCGGAGGACATCGAGGCGCTGCGCAGCGCGTTGGTCGACATGCTGACCGACAACGAGGAACTGGCCAACCTCGACGAACGGCTCGCGGCGATGATCGCCCAGATCGTCGAGGCGTACGGCCGATACAACTCCAGCCGCGGCCCGTCGTATTCGTCGTACCAGGCGCTCAAGGCGATGAGCCTCGACGATCTGGAGGGTCGGCTGCTGGCCGGGTTGCTCGCGCCCTACGGCGAGGAACCCACACCGACCCAGGAGCAGATCGCCAAAGCACTTGCCGCGCAACGTGTCGCTCAGCTGCGCCGGATGGTGGAATCGGAGACCAAACGGCGCACCGCCGAGCAGTTGGGCCGCGACCACGTGCAGATGTACGGGGTGCCGCAGCTCGCCGAGAACGTCGAGTTCCTCCGGGCGTCGGGTGAGCAACTGCGGCAGATGCGCCGGGTCGTGCAACCCCTGGCGCGCACGCTGGCCACCCGGCTGGCCGCACGCCGGCGGCGATCCCGCTCCGGGGAGATCGACCTGCGCAAGACGCTGCGCAAATCCATGTCCACCGGAGGCGTACCGATCGACGTGGTGCTCAAGAAGCCGCACCCGGCCCGCCCCGAGCTGGTGGTGCTGTGCGATGTGTCCGGTTCGGTCGCCGGCTTCAGCCACTTCACGCTGCTGCTGGTGCACGCGTTGCGCCAGCAGTTCTCCCGGGTCCGCGTCTTTGCCTTCATAGACACCACCGATGAGGTCACCCAGCTGTTCGGACCCGACTCCGACCTCGCGGTCGCCGTGCAGCGCATCACCCGCGAGGCGGGGGTCTACACCCGCGACGGGCACTCCGACTACGGCCATGCGTTCGTGTCGTTCCTCGACAAGTATCCGAACGTGCTCTCGCCGCGCAGCGCGCTGCTGGTGCTCGGCGACGGCCGCAACAACTACCGCAACCCCGAGACCGACCTGCTCGCCCACATGGTCAATGCGAGCAGGCATGCGCACTGGCTCAACCCGGAGCCCAGGCACCTCTGGGGCAGCGGCGATTCGGCGGTGCCCCGCTACGAGGACGTCATCACGATGCACGAATGCCGATCGGCCAAGCAGTTGGCCACCGTGATCGACGCACTGCTTCCCGTCTAGCGCGGCGGGTGCGAAGTCGGCCCGCGATTTCGGCTTGCGGGGCATCGCCCGCGGTTAGTCTCCACGGATGCCGCCCGGCACGCCGCTGTACATGACGATCGCGGCTGATGTCCGCGACCGGATCGCCACCGAGCAGCTGGCCCCGCACACCCTGTTGCCGTCCGAACGGGAGATGGCGGAGGTGCACGGCGTCAGCAGGATGACCGCGCGGATGGCGCTGTCGCTGCTGGAAAGCGAAGGACTGGTGTACCGGAACCCGCCGCGGGGCACGTTCGTCGCAGAGCCCAGGGTGCGCTTCCGTGTCGGTAGCTTCTCCGAGGAAGTCACCCGGATGGGGCGTCGGCCGTCCGCCCGGCAGTTGTGGGCCGACCGCCGGCTCGCAACGCCGGCGGTGCTGCTCGCGCTCGGGTTACCCGACGGCGCCTGGGTGCACGTCTTTCACCGGTTGCGCACCGTGGACGAGGTGCCGTTCGTCCTGGAGACGACGTACATGCCGGCCGACCTCACTCCGGGGATCCTCGACGAGCCGGAGCAGGGGTCGCTGTGGGCGGCACTGCGCACCCGGTATGGGATCGAGCTGGCGCGCTCGACGGCGGTGCTGGAGTCGATCGTGCTCGACGACGTGACCAGCGTGCAGTTGGGTGTGCGCGCCGGATCGGCGGGAACCCTCCTCACCCGCCGCACCGAGGATGCCGGCGGGCGCTGCGTGGAGTACGGCCACGACTTCTATCGCGCCGACCGCGCCGCCTTCGAGGTCACCGAAAATCTCGCAACGCCCCGGCTGTCGGGCGTTTGAGCCATCTCGGCGGGTCACCAGTCGGTAGCAAGCGACGCGTTGTTCTCCGATGAACTACGCAGAGGTGTTCGTAGTGGTTCTGCAGATCCCCGGGTGCTTCGCCGCGACTACATGGTTCCGCCGGGTCTTGGCACAGTACAGCGCGCCGTCCGCATCAGCCATCAGCTCATCCAAGGTCACGTCCGAGGTGGCCGAGCAGGCCAGTCCGATGCTGACGGTGGATCCCCATTCGCCGAACTCGTCGTGTGCGCTCTTATGTTGGTGGCGCCGGATCTCTTCAGCGAGGCCTGTCGACGCTGCGAGGTCCTGCCCGATGACCAGCAGCGCGAACTCCTCGCCGCCGAGCCGGGCGAATACGTCGTGCGCATCCGCAAATTTCCGGACAACGTCGGCGAAGGCGACCAACGCGCGGTCGCCCGCCTGGTGACCGCAGTTGTCGTTGAGTTTCTTGAACCTGTCCAGGTCCATCATGAGCAGTGACGTGGGCTGTCCATCGCGGGCGGCGGTCGCGAGCGCCGAATCGGCGCGGCGGACGAACTCCTGGCGCCGGAACGCCTGGGTGAGGTCGTCCTGTGTCACCGCAAGCCGCAGTGCCTCGGATACCTGCTCGCGTTCCGAAATCGTGCTGGCGATCGCGAGAGGTCCCACGGCGAGCAGGGCCAGGCCGATCATGGTTGACGGCGCCAAGGGGATTCCTTCGGGGTTGATCACGCTGGCCCTTTCGCTGACGATGAGCACCAGTGCCCACATCGTCGAGGCCGTGACGAACACGGCGGTGGTGAACACGTCGGTGAGCAAGGCGGCGGCGATCAATGCCGGCGTGGTGAACACCAGCGCCCCCAATCCGCCCAGGTACCAGGACGGTAGCAACGCGACGAGCAGCAGCACACAGGGCACGGCGAGTCGCCGCCAATGGATGTTCAGATAGAGGCGAACGCTGGTCTGGGGGCGGTGCGTTGCCACCGCGGACAAGCAGTCGATCGGGAACGCAAGCACCAGGGGGAGGATCACCGCGTAGTTGAAGAGTTCGATGGCGAACCAACTCAGCGCCCCGTTGACCCAGTCGCCATCGAACATCACGACCTCGACGATCCCCCCAGGCACGGCTGCCGTGGCCGCTGCGACAACGGCCAGCGCCGCCAGCCAGGCGACGGATCGTGTCTCCCGTAGCGTCAGCTCGCCCGGTCGGAAGCGACGGAAGGCGTAAAACCCGGCGAGTACGCCCATCAAGTTGGCCGAGTTCAGCAAGGCAGCCGACTGCCAGTCCCCGCCGGTGAGCATGTCGGCAATGAGGTAACCGACGCCGGCCGCCAGCCAGGTCAGCGCACCGGCGATCTGAGGATTGCGGAGCAGCAGACCCAACAGCAATGCGTTGGAAAGCCAGAATGTGGCCAACGTACCCGGCAGTCGGCTGTAGATTCCTGCCAGGCTCGCGACCAACACCACCGCCAATATCGCCGCGCCGACTGCTATCCGGGCTTGCCAGCGCATGTTCGCCATGTTGCCAGAGTTATTCGAGTGAACTCCGCTGCCTTCTTTGTCGATCATGTTTTCTCTGTCCCGACGCCAACGCTTGGCCGCCATGAACTGCTTTTTTGTTCGCCGCACCGAGTGGCGGGACGTGGTCTTCTAGTCGCCTTCGGCGTTGAGACGGATCTGTGAAAAGTTTGCTTGAGGCACTTGCAGCATACCTGATCTTGAGCGGGCGCCCTGTCGATGCGACGGTGTTGTGGGTTCACCAGCTGCGCGGTTGCTGCTGGACTGGGTCCGCCCCCCGGCTCCAGTAAGCTCGCTGCTCATGCAATCGCGACGGCGGCTGGGCGTGATGGGTGGGACATTCGACCCCATCCACAACGGGCACCTCGTCGCGGCCAGCGAGGTCGCCGACCTGTTCGACCTCGACGAGGTGGTGTTCGTTCCCACCGGTCAGCCGTGGCAGAAGCGCACCCGTCACGTGACGGCTGCCGAAGATCGATACCTGATGACGGTGATCGCCACGGCGTCCAACGCGAGGTTCTCGGTCAGCCGAGTCGACATCGACCGCGGCGGGGCGACCTACACCAAGGACACGCTGCGAGACCTGCGCGCGCTCAACCCCGACGCGGACCTGTACTTCATCACCGGCGCTGACGCGCTCGCGTCCATCCTGTCGTGGCAGAACTGGGAGGAGTTGTTCGCCATCGCCAGGTTCGTCGGCGTCAGCCGCCCCGGGTACGAACTCGACGCCAAACACATCTCGGCCGCGATGGCGGAACTGCCCGCCGACGCGTTGCAGCTCGTGGAGGTGCCCGCCCTGGCGATCTCGTCCAGCGACTGCCGGATCCGTGCCCAGGAGTCGCGACCGATCTGGTACCTCGTCCCCGACGGCGTCGTGCAGTATGTCGCCAAACGTAACCTGTACCAACCTGCCAGCCCCCTCGAAGTCGAAGGAGACCGTCTCTGACCGCCACACAGGAAGCCATCGACATGGCTGGAGTCGCCGCTCGGGCGGCGGCCGCCAAACTCGCCGACGATGTCGTCGTCATCGACGTCTCCGGCCAACTCGTCATCACCGACTGCTTCGTCATCGCCTCGGCATCCAACGAGCGGCAGGTGAACGCCATCGTCGACGAGGTCGAGGAGAAGATGCGCGCCGCCGGGTACAAGCCTGCCCGCCGCGAGGGCACCCGCGAGGGCCGCTGGACGCTGCTCGACTACGTCGACATCGTGGTTCACATCCAGCACCAGGACGAGCGCAATTTCTACGCGCTGGACCGCTTGTGGCGTGACTGCCCCACGGTGCCGGTCGACTTGGATGATGTCGAGGAGACGGAGTGACGATCCGCCGCCTGGTTATGCTGCGGCATGGGCAGACCGACTACAACGCCGGCAGTCGCATGCAGGGCCAGTTGGACACCGACCTGAGCGATCTCGGACGTGAACAGGCCTTCGCGGCAGCAGCGGTGCTCGCCAAACGACAACCGCTGCTGATCGTTTCGTCAGATCTGCGGCGTGCGCTGGATACTGCCGTCGCGCTCGGTGACCGCAGTGGGCAACCGGTGAGCATTGACACCCGACTGCGCGAAACCCACCTCGGCGACTGGCAGGGGATGACCCATCTCGAGGTCGATGCCGTCGCCCCCGGTGCGAGGCTGGCCTGGCGCGACGACGCGCGCTGGGCTCCGCACGGCGGAGAGAGCCGCGTCGACGTCGCCGATCGCAGCATCCCGCTCGTGAGGGAGTTGGTGCAGCAACAGCGTGAGTGGGGCGTCGAGGAACCCGATCGCCCGGTGGTGCTGGTGGCCCACGGTGGGTTGATCGCCGCCCTGACCGGAGCACTGCTGGGGCTGCCGGTCGACAACTGGCCGGTGCTGGGCGGCATGGGCAACGCCAGCTGGGTGCAGCTGGCCGGTCACACCCGCACCGACGGGGAACTCGATTCCTTCGACGACATCCGGTGGCGTCTGGACGTCTGGAACGCCTCGGCGCAGGTCGCCAACGATGTCCTCTGAGGAGTCCGCTGCGGATCCGGCCCGCCGGACCCTGCTGCTCTTCTGCGATTCGCTGTCCTATTACGGACCGACCGGGGGATTGCCGTCGGACGATCCCCGAATCTGGCCCAATATCGTGGCCGACCAACTGGGTTGGGATCTGGAGCTGATCGGCCGGTTCGGCTGGACCAGCCG
>NZ_JBAUJR010000384.1:0-7047 GCF_049683935.1 Mycobacterium sp.
CGGTGTAGTTGGTCGTGCTCGGCATGACCAACTACACCGACGTCACACGCTGGCGGCCTCGTTCAGCTCGTTGAGCGTGGCCGTCGCCTCCAGATACTCCTGAACCCACCGCTCGATGACCGCCGACGTCTTCTCCACCTTCTGGAACTGTCCGACCACCTGGCCGACCGGATTGAAGGCGACATCGATGGTCTCGTCGGGGTACTTGTGTGTCGCGGCGACGGCGAGTCCGGAAACCATGAACTGCAACGGCATTCCGAGCGGCTTCGGGTTGTCCGGGCTCTCCCAGGCATCGGTCCAGTCGTTACGCAGCATCCGGGCCGGCTTGCCGGTGAACGAACGGCTGCGGACGGTGTCGCGGCTGCCGGCCTTCACGTAGGCCGCCTGCTGCACCGGAGTGTTCTCGGCCTCCTCGACCATCAGCCATTGCGATCCCGTCCAGGCGCCCTGTGCGCCCAGCGCGAGCGCAGCGGCGATCTGCTGGCCGCTACCGATCCCGCCCGCGGCCAGCACCGGCACCGGCGCAACCTCCTTGACGACCTGCGGCCACAGCACGATCGAGCCGACCTCACCGCTGTGTCCGCCGGCCTCGCCGCCCTGGGCGATGATGATGTCGACACCCGCATCGGCGTGCTTGCGCGCCTGGCTGGGCGACCCGCACAGCGCGGCGACCTTGCGACCCTCCGCGTGGATGTGGTCGATCATGTCCTTCGGCGGGGTGCCCAGCGCGTTGGCGATGAGCGTCATCTTCGGATGCTTCAGTGCGACCTCGACCTGCGGCGTGGCAGTCGCCTCGGTCCAGCCGAGCAGCTGCAGGGTGCTCTCGTTGTCCTCGGCGGTGAGCGGTACGCCGTGGTCGGTCAAGATCTTCTTGGCGAAGTCGAGGTGCTCCTGCGGAACCATGTCCTGCAACATTTTCGCGAGTTCGTCGGCGGACAGATTCGAGTCCATCCCCTCGTACTTGTTCGGGATGACGATGTCGACACCGTAGGTGTGGTCACCGATGTGCTCGTCGATCCAGTTCAGCTCGATCTCGAGTTGCTCGGGGGTGAATCCCACCGCACCGAGCACGCCGAAGCCGCCTGCCTTGCTGACCGCGACCACTACGTCGCGGCAGTGGGTGAACGCGAAGATCGGGAGATCGATGTCGAGTTGGTCGCACAGGGGAGTATGCATAGTCCGCTCCTGGTATGGCCATGGGAACACAAGAAGGAAAACTGAAACGTGTTCTACTTTAGTACACCACGGAGCCCACCACGAGAGCCCTTACCCGGGTTCTGCATCCGCAGCACCGGCCACCCCTGTTCGGCAGCCATCGCCGCGAGGCCCCTGCGCGGGTTCACCGGCCGCGGCTGACCGACCTTGGCCATCAGCACGGCGTCCTCGTCGCCGTCGGCGTAGAAGTAGCTGCTCGCCAGGTCGACGATGTTGGCCTCGGCGAATCGCTCGACAGCCGCGGCTTTCTGCTTACCCCAGATCACCGGCTTGGCGATGAACCCCGTCAGCCGGCCCGCGTCGTCGAGATCGAAGTGGTTGCACAACACATGGTCGATGACGAGATACCGCGCGACCGGTTCGGCGTGGATCGTCAGCGCCGAGGAGCACATCACCACGGTGTGCCCGCGCCGCTGATGGGCCAGGACGATCTCGCGCATCGCGGGATACACCCGCGACCGGACCCGTTCACTGAACAGCCGCTCGCCGATGGCGTCGAGATCGGCCAGGGATTCACCCCGCAGGTATCCGGCGGCGCGGGTCAAGAGCCGCTCGAAGTGCAGTCGCCCGAATCGGTACCGCATCGAGGCCTCGATCACCCCCAGCACCTCACCGATGCGGGCCTGACGTCGGCGGATCCGGTCCCCGGCGTGGGCGGTGGCGGTGAACCCGTCGACGAGCGTGCCGTCGAGATCAAAGAACGCCCCGACCTGGGGCCCAGCTGGACTCGCCGCGATCTGCGCTACCGGATCCGTGCGGTCTGCGGCGTCCGCGGTCATTCCGCTCCTGTGCTCACGAGGGGTTGACCCACCATGGTACGGACGCCATGTGCACTGCTGGTTTAATCTGTGGCCGGGTCGAAGCAGACGGCCACGGTAGTTTGGTCTTGCCGGGTTCAGGATGCAGCCTGCGCAAGTAGCACTGGTCAGTGCACTTGCCGTATGCGTGACGGCCCGACATGGAAGGTGAATCTTGAACGAGCAAGCAGCCGAAGGCACCAGCGCCTCGTCGGGGGCGGCATCGTCGTCGACCTGTGTGGTCACCGAGCGGTGGGTCGATCGGGTCGCGGTCGTATCGGTGGCCGGCGTGGTGGACATGCTCACCTCACCCCAGCTCGAAACCGCGATCAACGGGGCTCTCGAGCAGGGGCCGGCCGGGGTCGTCATCGATTTCACCGACGTCGAGTTCCTCGCGTCCGCCGGGATGGGCGTGCTCGTCGCCGCACACGACAAGGCCGGATCCGACGTCAGCATCAGCGTCGTCGCCGACGGCCCGGCGACCAGTCGTCCGCTCAAACTGGTGGGCATAGCAGACATCCTCAGCCTCTATCCGAACCTCGACGACGCGCTCGCAGCTCACACGGCGTAAAAAAGTCGCGTAGGAACGTGCTTCCCGGGGTAGCCAGCGAAAGCCATGATCGATCCCATGCCGCCGGCTGAAACGGCCAACGCAACGCGCTTCGAGCGCTTCGGCCTCCGCGCCGAGGCCGAGACGGTCTCCCGGACCCGTCAGGACTTCGCGCAATGGCTGCGGCAGTTCTTCGACCTGGATCCCATCAAGTCGAGTGATGTGGTGCTCGCCCTCAACGAGGCGTTGGCCAACGCCGCGGAGTTCGCCTACCTGCTGGCCGACCAACCCGGCACATTCGACGTGCAGGCGAGCTACCACCCCGCCGAGCAGAATCTGACGGTGCACGTCTGCGACCGCGGAACCTGGCGTGAACGCCAGACCGATCCCGCGCCGCGGACCAGGGGCCGCGGCATCCCGTTGATGGAGGCACTGTCGGACCGGGCGACGATCGAGACCTCACCGACGGGAACCCGGGTGCGGCTCGAATGGAACGGGATCAGCGCTCTCTGATCACGACGGGTGGGCCAGGCCCATCCCCTTCACCAGCGGCAGGTCGAGCGTCGACCGGATTCCAGGGGCCGACGCGACGACATCGGGGATGGCGTTGACGATCCGGCCCGCTGCCGCCAGGATCGCCGCGTAGTTGTGGTCGCCATTGCGACTGGTCGGCGAGATGTCCATGACGTAGGACGGCTCCCCGGTGATCTCCACCCGGTAGGAGCCACCTTCCTGCGCCGGCTGAGCCCAGTCGGGCCGGAGGTCACCGCGCAGCCGAGTGACGTGTTCCACCACGAGGGCGGGCCTGCCCCCGACCACTCCCTCGATCAGGAACCGCACCGCCGCGACCGTTCCCTTCTTGATGGTGCCGACGGCCACGTCGAAGTCCTCCGGGGCGGGCTCCTGCTCGACGGAGTCACGGATCTCGTCGAGTTCGACGCCGAGACCCGCGGCGAGCTGACGGATTCCGACGCCCCACGCAGAGCTCAGCATGCCGGGCTGGTAGAGGAAGGGCAGGTCGCCGACCTCCTGTGCGACGGGCTTGCCGAAACCCATCACGTCGAACATCACCGTGGCCCCGTCGTAGGTGGCGTAGTCGGCGATCTCCATCATGCGGATCTGTTCGATGCTCTGACAGGTGCTCGCCAACGCGAGCGGCAGCAGGTCGGTGACGAACCCGGGATCGACACCGGTGATGAAGAGGCTGGCATTCCCCTGTCGCGCAGCGGTTTCCACCCGTTCGACGGTTCTGTCGGGGATGACGCCCCACGGGTACTCGAGGAAACCGGGCGAGGATCCGACGACGTTGATGCCCGCCTCGAGCAACCCACGGACGTCGGCCAGCGCTTCACGCGGTCGAACGTCGCCCATCGCGCAGTAGACGACGCAGTCCGGCGCCGCGCCGATGATCGCGTCCATGTCGTTGACGGCCGTGACGCCCGTCGTCACCTCGAGGCGCGCCAACTCGCCGGCATCCCTGCCGACCTTGGCGTCCGAGGACACCCACACTCCGGTCAGGTCGAAGCGGGCATCTTCGATGAGTTGCCGCAGCGCCAGGCTGCCGCAGTTGCCGGTACCGATGAGCGCCACACGAATAGCCATGGCGAGCAGTATGCGTGGTGTGTGACAAAATTGGAACAGGTTCTAGTTTCCCGATCGCCGTGCGGTAACCTGTCGCCCCATGGGACGCGTGGACGGAAAAGTGGCACTCATCAGCGGCGGCGCTCAGGGGATGGGCGCCGAGGATGCCCGGGCCCTGGTAGCTGAGGGCGCCAAGGTCGTCATCGGCGACATCCTCGACGACAAGGGCAAGGAGCTGGCCGAGGAGATCAACTCGACCACACCGGATTCCGCGCGCTACGTGCATCTCGACGTCACCCAGGCCGACGAATGGGACGCTGCTGTCGCCACCGCGGTCAACGACTTCGGCGCGCTGAACGTCCTCGTCAACAACGCGGGCACCGTCGCGCTGGGCCTGATCGGTCAGTTCGACATGGCCAAGTGGCAGAAGGTCATCGACGTCAACCTCACCGGCACCTTCCTCGGCATGCAGGCTTCGGTTGAGGCGATGAAGGCCGCCGGCGGCGGATCGATCATCAACATCTCCTCCATCGAGGGGCTGCGCGGCGCCGTCATGGTGCACCCGTATGTGGCGTCGAAGTGGGCGGTCCGCGGCCTGACGAAGTCCGCAGCGCTGGAATTGGGGGCGCACAACATCCGGGTGAACTCGGTGCACCCCGGCTTCATCCGGACCCCGATGACCAAGCATTTCCCCGACAACATGTTGCGGATCCCGCTGGGCCGGCCGGGTCAGCCCGAAGAGGTGGCGACCTTCGTGGTCTTCCTGGCCAGTGACGAATCGCGTTATGCCACAGGTGCCGAGTTCGTCATGGACGGTGGCCTGGTCAACGACGTGCCGCACAAGTAGGCACCCGCCGGCCGGGGCGAAGGCAGCCCGGAATGATGCGTAGTGTCGTCTTTTGTGAGCGTACGGGCCGGAATCGTGGTGACGGGGACCGAGGTCCTCACCGGACGCGTCCAGGACCGCAACGGGCCCTGGCTCGCCGATCAACTGCTCGAGTTGGGTGTGGAACTGCGCCACATCACGCTGTGTGGTGACCGCCCCGCCGATATCGAAGCGCAATTGCGGTTCCTCGCCGATGAGGGTGTCGACCTCATCATCACCAGCGGTGGCCTCGGCCCGACCGCCGACGACATGACGGTGGAGGTGGTCGCGCGGTTCTGCGAGCGGGAACTGGTGCTCGACGAAGCGCTCGAGGTCAAGATCGGGGACATCGTCACCGGCCTGATGGCCAGATTCCCCGGTGTGGATCTTGATGCGGTGCGCGCGGCCAACCGCAAGCAGGCACTGGTGCCGGCCGGCGCAGTCGTACTCGACCCGGTGGGCACCGCGCCCGGCGTCGTCGTTCCGGGCTCACCCACCGTCGTCGTTCTGCCCGGTCCGCCGCGCGAACTCCAGCCGATGTGGGACGCCGCCGTCACCACCGACGCCGTCCTGGCGGCCATCGCCGACCGGACACCGTTCGAACAGCGGACCGTGCGGATGTTCGGTCTCCCCGAATCGGGCCTCGCCGACACCCTGCGTGCTGCCGAGAGCAGCGTCGACGGCTTCGAACACCTCGAGATCACCACGTGCCTGCGGCGCGGGGAGTTGGAGATCGTCACACGATATGAGCCGCGGTACGCCGGGGTGTACACCGATCTGATGACCGCGCTGCGCGACCGGCACCCGCGCGAGATCTTCTCCGAGGACGGGGCGCTGGTCGACGATCAGATCGCGGGCCTGCTGGAAGGGCGCCGCATCGCCACCGCCGAGTCGTGTACCGGTGGGCTGTTGGCCGCCAGGCTCACCGAGCGGCCCGGTTCGTCGGCCTACGTCGTCGGTGGTGTGGTGACCTACTCCGACGCCGCCAAGGTCGAACTGCTCGACGTCGATCCTGCGCTGATCGCCCGGCACGGCGCGGTGTCCGAGCCGGTGGCCGACGCGATGGCGCGCGGTGCGTTGGACCGTTTCGGTTCCGACACCGCGGTGGCGATCACCGGCATCGCCGGGCCGGGCGGCGGCACGGCGACCAAACCGGTGGGTACCGTGTGCTTTTCGGTGGCGCTCGCCGAGGGCTCCGAGAGCTCGACGGTCACCCGAACCATGACGATGCCCGGCAACAGGTCCGATGTGCGGGAGCGCTCGACGACGATCGCGCTGCATCTGCTGCGGCGGATCCTCCTCGGCGGAGGATAGGGTGGCCCCGACAGGAGGGTTTATCGATGGTTGACACCGACGAGCGGCAGGAAGTCTCAGCGGTCGCCGAGGCGGCGGGTTGGAATCACCGTGTCGCCGAGCGCAGCGACTACTTCAACAAGGGTGTTGTCCGGGTGCACATCCTCTGGCGTGGCGATACCGCCATCAGCGGCGGCACGCTGTACCACGATGACTTCCTGCAGACCTACAGCAGAGATCTTCCGACGGTGCGGGGCTGGCTCAAACGCTGAGGCCACTCAACGCTTCTCGGCGGCGTCCCACAGGTCGCTCATCGCCTGCATGATGGCCTCGGCTTCGCCGAGCCCGCCGAGATGGCTCTCGCCGGGCAGCGTGAACATTTCGGCGTCCGGCAGCATCGCCACCACGTGCTCCCCGTGGGCGAAGGGCACGATGTGGTCGCAGTCCCCGTGCCACCAGCGGACCGGAACCTTGACCTCGTCGAGCCGGAAACCCCAGTCGCGGGCGAAGACGACGACGTCGGCGAAGGGCGCCGCCAGTTGTTTGCGGCTGCCGTTGAGCAGGTCATCGAGGAACATCGCCTTGAACTCGGGCCGTACCAGCAGTCGACGGTCGCCCTCGGGGGAGACGCTCGCGTACAGGTAGAGAGCCGGCTCGGCGACCGGCTTGATGAGTCGGATCAGTCCTGCGGCGACCATGCTGAGCGGGGTGCCGACGTACTCGAGCAGCGGCGCCACCGGCAGACC
>NZ_JBAUJR010000385.1:0-15452 GCF_049683935.1 Mycobacterium sp.
CCCTCCGACCGTGGCGCCGTCCCGGCCCTCGCGCACGGCGTCGGCAAGCGCGACCAGGTCGTCATCGTCGGGATGCGACGGCAGCGGGCCGGCGTGGCGAACGAGCTCCCAGCCGCGCGGCGCAGTGATACGGCCGGCATGCAGAACACACAGATCCCACGAGTGCGGCTCCGACACGGTGGCCAGCGGCCCCACTACGGCCGTCGAGTCGGAATAGACAAACGTCAACGTCGCGACCGCATAGTGAGGGCACCCAGGCCTGCAGCAGCGACGGGGAACATTCACAGCGAGAGGTTAGCGTGCAGAATCGTCCGGATGCCGCCGGACACGCGCAGCCACCGGACCGCCGAATCCCAACCGTTACGATCTTTTCTGTGACCGGGCTCAATCACCGGGGCTCGCGGCGGGGCCGTGAGATGCGCGGCCCGCTGCTTCCACCGACCGTGCCGGGCTGGCGCAGCCGTGCGGAGCGTTTCGACATGGCGGTCCTGGAGGCCTACGAACCGATCGAGCGCCGCTGGCATGAGCGGGTGTCGACGCTGGACGTCGCCGTCGACGAGATCCCCCGCATCTCGCCGAAGGACCCCGACAGTGTGCAGTGGCCACCCGAGGTGGTCGCCGACGGCCCGATAGCGCTGGCAAGGCTCATACCCGCCGGGGTCGACGTCCGCGGAAACTCCACGCGGGCACGAATTGTGTTGTTCCGCAAGCCGATCGAACGACGGGCTAAGGACACCATCGAGATGATCGAGCTGCTGCACGAATTGCTGGTGGCGCAGGTGGCCACCTATCTGGGCGTCGAGCCGTCCGTGATCGACCCGACGCTGGACGAGGATTAGAGGTCTCCCTGCGGAGACCTGTCAGATGATGCCGCGCTTGATGCGTCGGCGCTCCCGCTCGGACAGTCCGCCCCAGATGCCGAAGCGCTCGTCGTGGGCCAGCGCGTAGTCGAGGCATTCGTCACGCACCTCGCAGCCCATGCAGATCCTCTTGGCCTCGCGAGTCGAACCGCCCTTCTCGGGGAAGAACGCCTCCGGGTCGGTCTGAGCGCACAGCGCGCGCTCCTGCCATTGGTCTTCCAGAGTTTCCTGGTCGCCCTCGATCTGATCGGGCATCCCTGGCACCAAGCTCAACTGTGGACGCCCTCCCCCCGCGATGGGTGCCGGCCCGGTCTGGATGTGCGGTGCACTTCCTACCGAGCCGAGGAGCCTGCTGTCGAACTGGATGGAATTGCCGAAATCCGCCTGCTCGTAAATCATTTTCCCCTCCTCACTGAACTCGTAGATCCGTGTATGCCGGCCCCACTTTTGCGAGTGTTGCCTTCTCAATTCGAACAAGTGATCGAATCTCGGTCTGCGACACTGCAACCGGCCGGCCAACCGCGAAATGACACTGGTGTGATTACACACGCGTTAGCTGCATCGGTCAAGCGCTAGAACAGGAATTCATACCATTCCGTAACCGGATTTCGGCGCGTCGCGCTGTGGCGTGTCTATCACCCTCAAGATCAACCGCACGCCCCGACGACCTTTGCCGGCCCTCAGGCCCATTAGTCTCGGTCGGTGTGAAGGTCACAGTCCTCGTCGGCGGCGTCGGCGGCGCGCGCTTCCTGTTGGGGGTGCAGCACCTGTTGGGGTTGGGCCAGTTCGGCACTGACGATACTGGTGATCATGAAGTGACGGCTGTGGTCAACGTCGGCGACGACGCCTGGATGTTCGGCGTGCGCATCTGTCCGGACCTCGACACCTGTATGTACACCCTCGGCGGCGGCATCGACCCGGAGCGCGGTTGGGGGCACAAGAACGAAACCTGGCACGCGAAGGAGGAACTCGCGGCCTATGGCGTCCAGCCGGATTGGTTCGGTCTGGGCGACCGCGATCTGGCCACCCATCTGGTGCGCAGCCAGATGCTGCGGGCGGGCTATCCGCTGTCGGCGGTGACCGAGGCGCTGTGCAAACGCTGGTCCCCCGGCGCGCGACTGCTGCCGGCCAGTGACGACCGCAGCGAGACCCATGTGGTGATCACCGACCCGGACGACGGCGAGAAGCGGGCGATCCACTTCCAGGAGTGGTGGGTGCGGCATCGCGCCAAAGTGCCTACGGACAGTTTCGCGTTCGTGGGCGCCGACGCCGCGACAGCCGCCCCGGGCGTCACCGAGGCCATCGAGGGCGCCGACGTCGTGTTGATCGCGCCGTCCAACCCGGTGGTGAGCATCGGTGCGATCCTGGCGATCGGCGGCATCCGGGGCGCGTTACGCACCACGTCGGCGCCGGTGATCGGCTACTCCCCCATCATCGCGGGAAAGCCGTTGCGTGGCATGGCCGACGAATGCCTGTCCGTGATCGGGGTCCCCAGCACCTCCGAGGGGGTGGGCGCGCACTACGGCGCCCGGTCGGCGACCGGCATCCTCGACGGCTGGTTGATCAGCGACGGCGATCACGCCGAGATCGACGGTGTCTCGGTGCGTTCGGCGCCCCTGCTGATGACCGGACCTGCCGCGACGGCTGAAATGGTGCGAGCGGGAATGGAACTGGGCGGGGTGTCTCCGTGAGCGATCACGGCACGTCGGCACCCGTGGAGTTGCTGCCCGTCCCCGGACTGCCGGAGTTCCGGCCGGGCGACGACCTGGCCGCAGCCATCGCCGAGGCCGCACCATGGTTGCGCGACGACGACGTCGTCGTGGTGACGTCGAAGGTCCTGTCCAAGTGCGAAGGCCGAATGGTCGACGCACCGTCGGATCCCGAGTTGAGAGACACGCTGCGGCGCAGGCTGATCGACAACGAGGCGGTGCGCGTGCTGGCGCGCAAGGGCCGCACGCTGATCACCGAGAACGCTCTGGGCCTGGTGCAGGCAGCCGCGGGGGTCGATGGTTCGAACGTCGACTCCAATGAGCTCGCACTGCTGCCGATCGACCCCGACGGCAGTGCCGCGGCATTGGTCTCGGCGCTGCGGGAGCGACTCGGCGTCACGGTCGGCGTTGTCGTCACCGACACGATGGGCCGGGCGTGGCGCACCGGGCAGACCGACGTCGCGATCGGCGCGGCCGGGCTGAGCGTGTTGCACGGCTACGCGGGCGAACACGACGAGCACGGCAATGAACTGATCGTCACCGAGATCGCGGTGGCCGACGAGATCGCCGCTGCCGCAGATCTGGTGAAGGGAAAGCTCACCGCGGTGCCGGTCGCGGTCGTGCGGGGTCTGACACTTCGGGACGACGGATCCACTGCCCGAACGCTGGTGCGTGCCGGCGAGGAGGATCTGTTCTGGCTGGGCACCGAGGAGGCGATCGCGCTCGGCCGTTCGCAGGCCCAACTGCTGCGGCGCTCGGTGCGCAGCTTCAACTCCGATCCGGTCGACGGTCAGCTGATCGAGGCCGCCGTCGCCGAGGCTCTGACCGCGCCCGCTCCGCACCACACCCGGCCGGTGCGCTTCGTCTGGGTGCAGGACCACGATCTGCGGGTGGGCCTGCTCGACGCGATGAAGGATCGGTGGCGGGCAGACCTGTTGAGCGACGGGCGCGATCCCGACGCCGTCGAACGCCGGGTGGGTCGCGGCCAGATTCTCTACGACGCACCCGAACTGATCATTCCTTTCATGGTGCCCGACGGTGCGCACAGTTATCCCGATGCGCAGCGGACCGCGGCCGAGCACACGATGTTCACCGTTGCGGTGGGCGCGGCCGTGCAGGCGCTGCTGGTTGCGCTGGCGGTGCGCGGTGTGGGCAGCTGCTGGATCGGGTCGACGATCTTCGCCCCGGATCTGGTGCGTGCTTCGCTGTCGCTGCCCGATGACTGGGAACCACTGGGGGCCATCGCGATCGGTTATCCGCTGTCGCCGTCCGGCCCGCGCGACCCGGTGCAGACGGACGGTCTGCTGGTGCGGAAGTGAGCCTGCACTCCTCCGCGGTGGATGTGCTCAGCGATTGGCGCCCAGCCGATCCCGCGCAGGACACGCTGCGGCACGCGGTGCTGGCGTTCCTCGACACCCGCCCGGACGCGTGCCTGCGCGAGTGCGCCCCGGGGCACATCACCGCGTCGGCGCTGGTGCTCGACCACACCGGCCGCCACGCGGTTCTCACCCTGCACCCGCGGATGGGCCGCTGGTTGCAACTGGGCGGTCACTGCGAGCCCGACGACGAGAGCGTGGTCGCCGCAGCCCTGCGGGAGGCGACCGAGGAGTCCGGCATCTCGGGCCTGACGATCGACCCGCGTCCGGCTGCGCTGCATGTGCATCCGCTGACCTGTTCGCTGGGGATGCCGACCCGTCACCTCGATGTGCAGTTCGTGGTGCACGCACCCGAGGGCGCCGAGATCGCGATCAGCGACGAATCTCTGGACCTGCGGTGGTGGCCGCTGGACGCGTTGCCCGCCGGCAGCGACTTCGGCCTCACGCAACTCGCCGCCGCCGCGGCGAACTCCCCCGCCTCCGCCGCGGCCGCGGAATAGCATTCCTGGCTGCAAATTCCGGGTTATCCACAGCCCTGGCTTCACACTCACCACCACGGTCGCTACAGACGGCACGCTGATCGCATGGTTGAAGTCATCGTCGGCTCGGACGCAGTCACGGCAGGGATTCTCACGCGCGGGCAGTTGCGATGGAACTACAAATCCGTTTACCCGGACATCTACGTGCCCAAGTCCACGGAACCCACGCTTGCACACCGCACCCAAGCGGCCTGGCTGTGGACCAATCGCCGTGGTGTCATCACCGGTCGCGCGGCGTCAGCGCTACACGGCTCGCAGTGGATCAAGCAAGACGCTCCCGTGGAGATTCTGGCCCGAAACAATCGGCCGCCCCAAGGCATCATCACTCGCCGAGAACGGATTGCGCCTGGCGAGATCACCTGGATCAACGGCGTGGCTGTTGCCACCCCGGCGCGGGCCGCTCTCGACCTCGGCCGTCACCTGCCGCGCGGCGAAGCTGTCGCTCATCTTGACGCGCTGGGCGCAGCCACCGGAGTCACGGCACCCGCGATCCTCGAACTCGCGCACCGCTACAAGGGCACCAACGGAGTACGCCTGTGCCGTGAGGCTGTGGAGTTGATGGACGCCGGCTCTCAGTCACCGAAGGAATCGTGGCTACGACTGGTGCTCATCGACGCCGGCTTTCCAAGACCCGAAACCCAGATACCCGTGCTCGACGACGACGGATACCCCTTCGCCTTTCTCGACATGGGTTGGCGCGACATGAAGATCGCCGTGGAATACGACGGTGAGCATCATCGCACCGACACGGTCCGGTACCGACGGGATGCCAAACGCCTGCGCGGTATTGCCGCCAGAGGCTGGATTCACATCAGGGTGATCACCGGTGATCGATCGAAGGAGGTCGAGGCGTGGGTGAAACGGGCGTGGGGGCAGCGCGAAAGTGAAGGCATGGCTGTGAAACTGCCCGCTTGAACAACCCGGAATGCTATTCCGCGGCCAAGAAAACTAGACGTCGGTCGAGAAGCGCAGGCCGCCGTCGGGCAGCACCACACCCGGCCACACCCGCGCGCCGCGCAGCAACTCGCAGCGTGCCCCGATGTTGGCGCCGTCGCCGATCACCCCGTCGCGGATCAACGCCCGCGGACCGACCCGGGCGCCGAAGCCGATGATCGATCGCTCGATGACCGCACCGGCCTCCACGCGCACGCCGTCGAAGATCACCGCTCCGTCGAGCCTTGCGCCGCCGGAGATCTCCGCGCCACGACCGATCACGGTGCCACCGATCAGCAGCGCGCCGGGCGCCACGGAAGCCCCGTCGTGCACCAGCGATTCACCGCGTTGGCCCTTCAGTGCCGGCGACGGCGCGATGCCGCGCACCAGATCGGCTGAGCCGCGGACGAAGTCCTCTGGCGTGCCCATGTCGCGCCAGTAGCTGGAGTCGACATAGCCGCAGACCCGCAGCCCGTCGGTCAGCAGTCCGGGGAACACCTCGCGTTCCACCGACAGCGCACGCCCCGTCGGGATCCGTTCGATCACCGAGCGTTTGAACACGTAACAGCCCGCGTTGATCTGGTCGGTCGGCGGGTCCTGGGTCTTCTCCAGGAAGGCGGTCACCACGCCATCGGAATCCGTTGGCACACAACCGAATGCGCGCGGGTCACCGACGCGCACCAGATGCAGGGTGACGTCGGCGTCGCGGGCGGAGTGCGAATCGAGCAGCGCGCGCAGGTCGCAGCCGGAGAGCACGTCGCCGTTGAAGACGACTGCGGTGTCGTGCCGCAACTTCGACGCGACGTTGGCGATGCCGCCACCGGTGCCCATCGGTTCGTCTTCGACGACGTAGTCGATCTGCAGTCCGAGCTTGGAGCCGTCGCCGAACTCGGACTCGAACACCGCGGCCTTGTAGGACGTACCGAGGACGACGTGCTCGATGCCGGCGTCGGCGATCCGCGACAGCAGATGCGTCAGGAACGGCAGCCCCGCCGTCGGCAGCATCGGCTTGGGCGCCGACAGTGTGAGTGGGCGCAGGCGGGTGCCCATCCCGCCGACCAGAACGACCGCATCAACCTCTGCTGGATTGACCATCAGCCCCGACCTTTCGCCTGCTTGCGACGCGAGCTGCGGACGACCAGACGCGATCTCGCCCCCAACGCTCCCCGAAATGCCCACCGTAACGGCGCCTGCCACCACTTCGGGTAGCGATCCGCGAGAAAAGTGTAAGTGCTGACGTGGTGGGCGGCGAGGTTGCGGGCGGGGTCGCGGCCGGTGGAGTGACCCTTGTCATGCAGCACTTCCGCCGACGGCACATAAACGTTCTGCCAGCCTGCCCGCCCGAGCCGGTCTCCCAGGTCGACGTCCTCCATGTACATGAAGTAGCGCTCGTCGAACCCGGACACCTCGGTGAACGCCGCGGTGCGCAGCAGCAGGCACGATCCGGACAACCATCCGACGGCGCGTTCGCTGGGGTCGGTGCGCTCCTGGCGGTAGATCGCCGTCCACGGGTTCGACGGCCACACCGGCCCGACCACGGCGTGCATTCCGCCGCGGATGATCGAGGGCAGGTGCCGCGCCGACGGGTAGACAGAGCCGTCGGGGTCCCGGATCAGCGGCCCCAGCGCCCCGGCACGCGGCCACCGCTCAGCCGCTTCGAGCATCAGGTCGATGCTGCGTGGCCCCCATTGCACGTCGGGGTTGGCCACGATGAAAAATTCGGGGCATGACGCCAATACCGAGGTCGAGACGGCGCGGTTGACGGCGCTGCCGTAGCCGAGGTTCGCGCCGGTACGCAGCAGATTCACGTTCGGATACCTTGAGACGGCCTCTTCGGGTGCGCCGTCGGTGGAGCCGTTGTCGGCCATCACGACGGTCACCGGGCGGTCGGTGGCGTGCGCCAGCGAGGCAAGGAATCGATCGAGGTGCGGGCCAGGTGAGTACGTCACCGTCACGACAAAGAGTTCGTCGCTCACCCGAGCGCTGTCCATCTCACGGCGTAGAGGCTAGCGGCCCGGCGGCTGCGATCGCCTCGGCCAGCGCCTCCCGCCACGGCCGCAGCGGCGTCAGACCGGCCGCGGCGGACTTGACTTCCGACAACGCCGAGTACGACGGGCGAGGTGCGGGCCGGGGATGACGGTCGCTGTCGACCGGCCGGACCCGATCCACGTCGGCCCCCAACTCGGAGAAGATGGCCTGCGCCTGCTCGAATCTGCTCGCCGCGCCGAAGTTGGCGGCGTGCAGCACGGGTTCGCTGATCGTGTCGTCGGCGATCTGCAGCAGCGCGCCCACCAGGTCGACGACGTAGGTGGGTGAGCCGATCTGGTCGGCCACCACCTCGACCGTCCCCGAACCCGAAGCCGCCCTGCGCATTCCTGCGGCGAAGTCGGAGCCGTCGCCGCCTTCGTAGATCCACGCGGTGCGCACGATGTGGGCGTCGGGCATGGCCGACAGCACCGCGAACTCACCGGCGAGCTTGGTCCGGCCGTACACCGACAGCGGCCCGGTCTCGTCGTCGATGTCGTACGGACGTGGCTCGTCGGGAAAAGACCCGCTGAATACGTAGTCGGTGGACAGGTGGATGAATGACGCACCGGCGCGCGCACATGCCTGGGCGACGTTCTCGGCGCCGGTGACGTTGACCAGTTGCGCGCGGTCGGGGTCGCCTTCGGCGTCGTCGACCTTGGTGAAGGCGGCGCAGTTGACGACGACGTCGTCGGCGGAGATGAAACGCTCGGCGGCCGAGGCGTCGGTGATATCCCACTCCGACGACGTCAGCGCCAGCACCTCGCGACCCTGCTGACGGGCCTGACCTGCCAACACGCGGCCGACCAGGCCACCGGCTCCGGAGATCACGATGCGAGACGACACCCGACGAGTTTGGCACGCCGACGTCGGCTACCGGGCGGGAGGCCCGCTCGCCAGTAGCCTGGACAAATGCCTGCAGCCCCCTTGATGCGTGTCATCTCCATGACCGCGGCACTGGCGATCGTCCTGGGCACCGGGCTCGCGTGGGGCAAGATCCGGTCGTTCGAGTCCGGCATCAACCACATCAGCCCGATCGCTCTGGGTGAGGGCGGCGAGGACGGCGCGATCGACATTCTGCTGGTCGGCAACGACAGCCGCACCGACGCCCACGGCAATCCGCTGAGCGAGGAAGAGCTCGCGATCCTGCGGGCCGGCGACGACGTCTCCACCAACACCGACACCATCATCTTGATCCGGATCCCGAACAACGGGGAGTCGGCGACGGCGATCTCGATTCCGCGTGACTCCTATGTAGAGGCCCCCGGCATCGGGAAGATGAAGATCAACGGCGTCTACGGCTCGGTGCACCTGGAGAAGATGATCGAGCTCGTCGAGGAGCAGGGCGTGGACCCGCTGGTCGCCGAACCCGAAGCCAAGGACGCCGGCCGCGAGGAGTTGATCAAGACCGTCGCCAACCTCACCGGTGTCACCGTCGACCATTACGCCGAGATCGGCCTGCTCGGCTTCGCGTTGATCACCGATGCCCTCGGCGGGGTCAACGTCTGCCTCAATGCCCCTGTCTACGAACAACTCTCGGGTGCGGACTTCCCCGCCGGCTGGCAGAAGCTCGACGGTGCGCAGGCGCTAAGTTTCGTCCGCCAGCGCCATGACCTGCCCCGCGGCGACCTCGACCGGGTGGTGCGCCAGCAGGCGGTGATGGCGTCGTTGGCGCACGAGGTGATCTCCAGCAAGACGCTGTCGAGCCCGGCCACGCTGGGCCGGCTCGAGGCCGCGGTGCAACGGTCGGTGGTGCTGTCCGACGACTGGGACATCATGGAGTTCGTCGACCAGTTGCAGCAGCTCGCCGCGGGCAATGTCGCTTTTGCCACCATCCCGATCGTCGAGGAGGCGGGCTGGAGCGACGACGGCATGCAGAGCGTGGTGCGGGTTGACCCGGGCGAGGTCAAGGACTGGGTCGGTGGGCTGCTGCACGACCAGGAAGAGGGCAAGACCGAAGAGCTGACCTACAGCCCGGACAAGACCACCGTCGAGGTCGTCAACGACACCGACATCAACGGCTTGGCCGCAGCGGTCTCACACGTCTTGACGGGCAAGGGGTTCACGCCCGGAAACGTCGGCAACAACGACGGCGCCAAGACGACGAGCAGCCAGATCCTGGCCGACAAGATCGACGATCTCGGGGCGCAGGCGGTCGCCCGGGAACTCGGTGGGCTGCCGGTGGTCGCGGACTCCGCCGTGCCGCCGGGTTCGGTGCGAGTGGTGCTGGCCGATGACTACACCGGACCTGGCTCGGGACTGGACGGCACCGATGTCACGCTGTCGGCACCGCTGAACACCGCTTCGGGCGGCGAGGCCCTTCCTCCGGCTCCGTCGCCGATCATCACCGCCGGTTCCAACGATCCTGCCTGCGTCAACTGACGTGACTACCGTCAGCGGGGCCATCCTCGACCCACTCATGGCCACCAATCCCGCCGGTCCGCGGATCACCTACTACGACGACGCGACCGGCGAACGCATCGAACTGTCCACCGCCACCCTGGCGAACTGGGCCGCCAAGACCGCGAACCTGCTGCGCGACGAGATGGGTGCCGGGCCGGGAAGTCGGGTCGCGGTGCTGCTGCCGGCGCACTGGCAGACCGCGGCGGTGCTGTTCGGAATCTGGTGGATCGGCAGTGAGGTCGTCCTGGGCGGATCGGAGGCGGAGTTCGCGCTGTGCACCGTTGACCGCCTCGACGAGGCCGACGCCACCGGCGCCGACGAAATCGCGGTCCTTTCGCTGGACCCCTTCGGTAAACCTGTGCCTGACCTGCCTCTGGGCGTCACCGACTACGCGACGTCGGTGCGTGTTCACGGCGATCAGATCGTGCCGGAGCGTGCTGCCGGCGCGGCACTCGACGGCCGCTCGGTTGCCGAGGTTCTGGCTGCTGCGCAGGCCTCCGCCGCGTCGCAGGGGTTGACCGCGGCGGACCGGATCCTGTCGACCGCGGAGTGGGATACCGCCGAGGACCTGATCGATCATCTGCTCGCGGTGTACGTGGTTGGTGCCTCACTGGTGAAAGTGGCGAACCCCGATCCGTCTTTGCTGGACCGTCGGCGTCACACAGAAAAATTGACGCGCACGTAGCTGTGACCTTATTGTTTCCAAAGTTACACATTGCTCACAGGCGGTAGGTTCATACTGATCTACGCCGCGGGGTTACGAGTTTGGCAAAGACGGGGGCATCCGCAAGGAGGCACGACGATGGAGTCGACCATCGCTGCGATCGCACTTGTTGTCGCGCTGTCCGCGTGGCACGCCCGCAATCGCCGTCATCCTGGGTGGCGAGCCAGTGCCCACGGCCGTTTCAACATCCTCTGCGGGTACGCCCTGGGCACCTTCGCCGTCTACTGGCTGGTGTCGGCACCGACCGCGACCGGCTGGGAATGGGCGCTCGGCAATCTCTGGGCGCTGGCGGCGATGCTGGCGTTCGTGACCGGCTTCGGTGCGCTCAATCAGGTGACCGCCGATCACGCCGCGCACTCGCAGCTGTTCGAATCGCTGGAGCCGGCGACGCAGAGCTGATACGGCCCGCGGCCACCGCTTCAACTACCGGCGGTATCTTCGCGCCCATGGGTATGACCCTGCGTACCAGTGACGAGCAGACCGAGGCGTTGCGCCGGCAGGCCGCGGCCGAAGGCCGCTCGATGCAAGCGGTCGAACTCTCGGCTATCGACGAGTACATCTCCCGGCGGGAACACACGACCCGGGTGACCACCGCGGTGCAGCGCGTAGTGCGCGAAGAGGCAGCGGTTCTGGAGCGACTCAAAGACGCGTGATCGAGTACCTGGATCTCGAGGACCTGCTCGACATCGCGCGCGTAGCCGTCGGTGAGGACGTCGCCGTCGGGGACTATGGCCTGCTGGAATCGGCTCTGGCGCGGCCCCGGGCATCGGTGTTCGGAGAAGACGCCTACCCGGATCTGCACCTCAAGGCCGCGGCGCTGATGCACTCTCTGGCGCGAAATCACGCGTTGGGTCGACGGAAACAAGCCACTCGCGTGGACAGTGTGCAGAACGTTCCTGGCCGTCAACGGTGAATGGATCAGCGCGCCCGAGGATGACCGGTTCGATTTCGTGATTCGGGTTGCGACGGGGGCGGCGTCCGATTTGGCCGACATCGCTGAGGTGCTCCGCAGCTGGATTAACCAGGAGGGCTGAGCCACCTCGCCTGCTCGGCGCACTATCCTCGGACGTTGTGGATCGCTCCCCTATTGACGCCGACGTCCTGCGCGGGGTGCTGCGCGCCACCGACTTCCGCCTCTACGACGTGGTCGAGGAGACCGGGTCGACGAACGCCGACCTGATCGCGCGGGCGGCCGCCGGTGAGCAGATCGCGGGGGCAGTGCTGCTGGCCGAACATCAGACTGCAGGTCGGGGCCGGCATGGACGAAGCTGGTCGGCCCCGCCGCGTTCGCAGATCTCGATGTCGGTGGCAGTGGACACCACCGGCGTGCCCCCGGAAGCGTGGGGTTGGCTGCCGCTGCTGACCGGTCTCGCTGTTGCGCAGACGGTCCGGGACATCGGTGTCGACGCGGGCCTCAAGTGGCCGAATGACGTTCTGGTCGGCGACGGCAAGTTGGCCGGGATCCTGGCCGAGGTGGCCGCGCCGGTGATCGTCGTCGGACTCGGGCTGAATGTGAGCCTGACCGCCGACGAGTTGCCGGACCCGAAAGCGGTGTCGCTGAGCATGCTCGGTCACCACGATGTCGACCGCACCGCGTTGGCGGTCTTGGTGCTGGGTGCCATGAGCGAGTGGGTGGAGCAGTGGCGCGCCGGCGACAGCACCGCCATGGCCGCCGACTACCGCGCGATGAGCACCACGATCGGCACGCGGGTGCGGGCGATCCTGCCCGGTGATGCCGAAATCGTCGGCACCGCAACCGGTATCGACGACAGCGGTCGACTGCTGATCGATGACGCGGGGACAACGGTGACGGTGGCGGCGGGCGACATCACGCACCTGCGTCCGGCGTCGGACTGAAGGTCTAGCTGCGCCCGCGATCCTTGAGGACCGCGTCGAGCCGTTCAGCGATCTGTTGGATACCGGCAGCCGTTGCGTCGAACCTTCTGCGCATCTCGGCGAAACCTCTGTCGACCTGATCGCGAAGGTCGACGAAGTCCTGCCGCATCGTATTGAAGCTGGCGGTGGTGGCGCTGCGGAAGTCGCGGATCTCGCCGCGAAGCTCGAGATCGCCTGACTCCATGCGCTGAGCCTACAAGCGATACGCCCGCGGCAAGCACACCAATTTCCCCCGCGAACGTGCAAGCTACCCGCGAGAGTGAAGATACGGTTGTGCAACACCCGGAAATCACAGCCCGGAGTGCTATTCCGCGAGAAGGCCCGTTACTTCAGCAGTGCGCGCGACATCACCACGCGCTGAATCTGGTTGGTGCCCTCATAGATCTGCGTGATCTTGGCGTCGCGCATCATCCGCTCCACCGGGAAATCGACGGTGTAGCCCGCGCCGCCGAACAACTGCACGGCGTCGGTGGTCACCTCCATGGCGACATCGGAGGCCAAGCACTTCGACGCCGCAGAGATGAACCCCAGGTTGCCCTCGCCGCGCTCGGCGCGTGCGGCCGCGGTGTAGACCATTAGCCGCGCGGCTTCGACCTTCATCGCCATGTCGGCGATCATGAACTGCACGGCCTGGAAGTCGGCGATCGACTTGCCGAACTGCTTGCGGTCCTTGGTGTATTCGATCGCCGCGTCCAGCGCACCCTGGGCGATGCCGACGGCCTGCGCGCCGATGGTCGGCCGGGTGTGGTCCAGCGTGGCCAGCGCGGTCTTGAAGCCGGTGCCGGGATCGCCGATGATCCGATCCCCCGGAACCCGGCAGTTCTCGAAGTACAGCTCGGTGGTCGGTGAACCCTTGATGCCGAGCTTGCGCTCCTTGGGTCCGACGGAGAAGCCCTCGTCGTCCTTGTGCACCATGAACGCCGAGATGCCGTTGGCACCCTTGTCCGGGTCGGTCACCGCCATCACGGTGTACCAGCTGGACTTGCCGCCGTTGGTGATCCAGCACTTGGTGCCGTTGAGGATCCAGTGATCACCGTCGGCCTTGGCACGGGTGCGCATCGCGGCGGCATCGCTACCGGCTTCGCGCTCGGACAGCGCATAGGAGGCCATCGCCTCACCATCGGCGATCGACGGCAGCACCTGCTTCTTGAGCTCGTCGGAGCCGCGCAGGATCAGGCCCATGGTGCCCAGCTTGTTGACCGCCGGGATCAGCGAGGCCGACGCATCCACCCGCGCCACCTCTTCGATGACGATGCAGGCGGCTACCGAGTCCGCGCCCTGCCCGCCGAACTCCTCGGGCACGTGCACGGCGTTGAATCCCGACGCCACGAGCGCATCGAGTGCCTCCTGCGGGAAGCGCGCGTTCTCGTCGACCTCAGCGGCGTGCGGAGCGATTTCCTTCTCCGACAGCGCCCGGATCGCGGTGCGCAGCTCCTGGTGCTCCTCCGGCAACTGAAACAGATCGAACGACGGATCTCCGGCCCAACTAGCCATCATCTTCTCCTTGCTACTCGCCAGTAACTTTAGCGCGCTCGCCGTGCTGCGCGAAGTCGGGGCGGCCGCACTCTCTCAGGAAAGGCTCAGCCGCAGCGTGGTTGGCTCTCATCCTCGTTGGGTACTTTTTCTTCTATGCAGGTGTTCATCGAGGGTCGAGCCTTCCACCGCACAGCACAATGCGAGTGTGGCTGGAACGCTACTCCGCGCTGGTTACGAGCATCCGCGGTTGTCGACGCTGGGATGCATGCGGCAGAAACTGGTCACATTCAGATGGCCGCGCCCGTACGCAGCGCCGAGCCGGTGGTCGTCCTCCGGGCTTCCTAGCGCGTCGCTCGTCGTTGAGACTGCAGTCACGGCGGGGTCTACTCGCACTTTCCCACCAAGAGCGCAGTCTCAACGCGGCTCTGCGTTGAGACTGCACCTACGGCGGCGTCTACTCGCACTTTCCCACCAAGACTGCAGCCTCAACGGCGCTCTCGTCTCGAATCGGCTAGTGGCATCCTTGTGGCATGTCCCGCATACGTGTGAGCACCACCGTCGATGCCGATCTTCTGGGTACAGCACGTCGGCTTCGTTCCGGTCACACTGACGCGGCCCGAGGTGGACTCGAGTTACTCAGCGTATGACCAGCACCCAGTCGATGAGCCTGACGAGTGGGGCGATCTGGCCTCTTGGCGCAGCGCGGCCAGCATGTCGTGAGCACGCTCCCTGCACGCGGGGAGGTGTGGTGGTGCGAACTGCCGGATATCGGTCGCCGGCCGGTTGGTGTCCTGTCGCGTGACGCCGCGACCCCCCGCCTCAGGCGCACCCTCGTCGGCCCATGCACGACAACGATTCGCGGGCTTGCCAGCGAGGTTGTCCTCGATTCCGACACCGATCCCGTCCCACGCCGATCCGCCGTCAACCTGGACTCGGTCGAAAGCGTCGCTGTCGCCTCACTCGTCGACCGTCTCGGTCGGCTCAGCGACACTCGGATGCGAGAAATCTGTGCTGCCCTCGCGGTCGCGGTGGACTGCGAGCCTACGACTCTGTATTGAGACTGCGCGCACGGCGGCGGCTACTCGCACTTTCCCGCCAAGAGTGCAGTCTCAACGGAAGAGTGCAGTCTCAACGGGAGAGTGCAGCCTCAACGGGAGAGTGCAGCCTCAGCGCAACGTGCTACTCCCCGAGCAACTGCTGACGCAGCGCTTCGTCTTTCTCCAGCACCATCTGCTCCAGCGACGCCTGGTAAGCCACCATCCGTGACCGCAGCGTGGCATCCGACGAGCCCAGGATCCGCACGGCCAACAGCCCGGCGTTGCGTGCCCCGCCGATCGACACTGTCGCCACCGGAACCCCGGCCGGCATCTGCACGATCGACAGCAGCGAGTCCAGCCCGTCCAGTCGAGCCAACGGCACCGGCACCCCGATGACCGGCAGCGGCGTCGCGGACGCCACCATGCCGGGCAGATGCGCGGCCCCGCCGGCGCCGGCGATGATCACCTCGAGGC
>NZ_JBAUJR010000386.1:0-5867 GCF_049683935.1 Mycobacterium sp.
GCGGCGCCGCGCGGGGTCCACGACGACGACCGCATCGGCGGTCACCGGCCGCAACGCATCCGCGCGGCACAGCAGCACGTCGGGTCCGCCCGGTCCGAGGTTGTGGCGGGCCATCGCAAGACGGACCGGGTCGATGTCGCTGCCCACCACGAGCTCAGCCCGATTCCTAAGTGCCACAAGCTCGGCGCCGACAGAACAGGTGGCGTCGTGCACGGTGGCCCCGGCCAGTCTCCGGGCGCGGTGCTCGGCGACCGGCGCGGCGGTCGCCTGCTGCAGTGCGTCGTCGGTGAACAACCAGCCCGACGGGTCCGCGAACTTCGCTTCGGCTCTGCGGCGCAGCAGCACGGTTTCCACCAGAACCGCCGCCCGGTCGGCGAAACGCGTTCGCGCCGAATCGATATCGGCGACCAGCGTCGGACCGGTCAGGCGATACCGCGCGACCTCCTCCAACGCCAGCTTCCCCGCATCGCTGCCGAGATACCGCACATCGTCGAGGCCGAACTCTACGACGGCTTGACCCCCGTCACCATGACGTTGTAGAACCAGCCCTTGGGCACGACGCGGCGCAGGACGTTGGCGTCCACCCACGACAGTGTCGTCCAGCTGCCGAATGCGAATTTCGCCCAGCCCCAGCCCAGCTTGCCGGGCGGAACCGTGGACTCAAAGGTCCGTATCGGCCAACCCAGCATCGCGGCGGTGAACTCCTCGCTGGCGGTGTCGACATCGACCGCACCGGCGTTGCGAGCCATCATCTCCAGGTCGGCGGGGTCGAAGGTGTGCAGGTCGACGATCCATTCCAGCGCGGCGGCCCGAGAGTTCTCGTCGAGCTCGGCCTGCGGCCGACGCCAGCTCCCGAGGCCGGGCAGCTTCATCGCCGCGACGGTGGACTTCCAAGTGAGATCGGCCAGCCGGCGCGCGTAGGCGTTACCGACCGTGGTGGGCTCACCGGCGAAGATGAACCGGCCACCCGGCTTGAGCACCCGCACCACTTCGCGCAGCGACAACTCGACGTCGGGGATATGGTGCAGCACGGCGTGCCCGACGACCAGGTCGAAGGTGTTGTCCTCGTACGGGATGCCCTCGGCATCGGCTACTCGGCCGTCGATGTCCAGTCCGAGCGACTGCCCGTTGCGGGTGGCGACCTTGACCATGCCCGGGGACAGGTCGGTCACCGATCCACGCCGCGCCACGCCGGCCTGGATCAGGTTGAGCAGGAAGAACCCGGTACCGCAGCCGAGTTCCAGAGCTCTGTCGTAGGGAAGTTCGCGCTGCACCCGGTCGGGCACGATCGCATCGAACCGCCCGCGGGCGTAATCGATGCAACGCTGGTCGTAGGAGATCGACCACTTCTCGTCGTAACTCTCGGCTTCCCAGTCGTGGTAGAGCACCTGGGCAAGCTTGGTGTCGTGCCTTGCGGCCTCGACCTGCTCCTCGGTCGCGTGGGGCATCGGAGCCGGGACGGCGACATCAGGGTAAGCGCCGGGTTCCTTCGTTTCCGTCATGGAGGGCAGCCTAACGTCCGCGGCCGCCCGCGTTACGGCCGAGAGCCCTCAATCACCGCCGAACGCGGCCTTGGCGGCGGCCAACACCTCGGGTGAATAGTCCAGGAATCGGCTCGCCCAGGTGACCGCGGCGTCGTACACCGTGTCCGGGGCCACCAGCTGGTCGATCAGCCCCAGATCGAGCGCTTCGCGGGCGTCGACGAAGCGTCCGCTGAACACCAGGTCCTTCGCCTTGCTGTCGCCGACGGCGCCGGCCAGACGGGTGGCGCCACCGGCGGCGGGCGCCAGCCCGGCCAGGATCTCCGTGGCACCGAACTTCACGTTGTCGCCGCTGATCCGCCAGTCGGCGTCCAACGCCAGCGTCTGCCCGGCCCCCAGCGCGTACCCGGTGATCGCGGCCACGGTGGGCTTCGGTACCGCCGCAAGTGCGTCGACGGCCTGCTGACAGACCTGCGCCGCCTGCTGCGCCTCCGCCTCGGTCAACGTCTGCAACTCCGGCATGTCCTCGCCGGCCGAGAAGATCTCGTGGCCACCGAACACGATGACCGCGCAGACATCGTCACGCCTTCCGAGGTCCGTGGCCGCCTCGGCGATCTCCCGGCAGACCTGGCGCGTCAGCGCGTTGGTGGGCGGCCGTGACAGCAGCAGCGTCGCGATGCGCTCGTTGCGAACGACGGTGACGAACTCGGTCACGCGAGCGGAGCCCCGTCGGTGTAACCCTGCGGAGCGCGCCGGTTCCGCGCCTCGTTGTAGCGGTCACCGTTGAAGAACTCGATTTCCCAGTTCCCGCCCTGCTGCGCGGAGAGGTGGGGTTCGACCGCCACGATCTGTCGCTCCACGGCGAGCACCTCGGCGACGGTGCGACCGTGCAGCGCATCGAGCTGCGTCCACGTCGGCGGCAGCAGGAAACTGCGCCCCTCGGCGAAGTCGTCCAGCGCCGCCTGCGGGGTCACCCAGTCGGCTTTGTCGGTCTCGGTGTTGTCTCCGTCGGCGAGCTGACCGTCCGGAATCGCACCGACGAAGAAGTACGTGTCGTAGCGGCGGGTGCGCTCCTCTTTGGGGGTGACCCAGTTGGCCCACGGGCGTAGCAGGTCAGCCCGCAGCATCAAATTCTCCGAGCGCAGGAACTCCCCGAACGACAACGTCTTGTTCTCCAGGGCGGCACGCTGGTCGCGGTACACCGAGGCGTCGTCGACCAGCAGGTCCGGATCGTCGGCCGCCCCGGCGAACAACACGCCGCATTCTTCGAACGTCTCCCGGGCCGCCGCACACACCAGCGCCTCGGCCAGCTCGACGTCGACGCCGAATCGCTGCGCCCACCAGTGCCGGTCCGGGCCGTGCCAGGCCACGTCGGCGTTGCGATCGCGGTCGTCGACACCGCCGCCGGGAAACACCATCACCCCGGCCACAAAATCCATCGCCGAGTGCCGACGCATCAGAAAGACCTCGAGGCTTTCCGCGGACCGGTCGTCGTCGCGGATCAGCATCACGGTCGCGGCCGGCCTGGGAGTCAGGGGTTCGGTCACGTCTGCTCCTCGCGCAAGCGCTCGTCGGTCATTTTGCTCTCCTGTGTGCCGCGCGGCTCCTGGTACGACGCGCGAAATAACGACCGTCGAGAACGTCCAGCGCAATCGACTGCCCGAACGCCGTCGACAGGTTCTCCGCGGTCAACACGTCGGGCAGGAGACCGGAATCGACCACCGCGCCCTCCGACAGGATCAGGCAGTGGGAGAACCCGGGCGGGATCTCCTCCACGTGGTGGGTGACCAACACCATCGCCGGGGAATCCGGATCCGCCGCCAGGTCGCCGAGGCGGGCGACGAGTTCCTCCCGGCCGCCCAGATCGAGGCCCGCGGCGGGTTCGTCGAGCAGCAGCAACTCGGGGTCGGTCATCAGCGACCGTGCGATCAGCACCCGCTTGCGCTCCCCCTCGGACAGCGTGCCGTAGACGCGCTCGGCGAGGTGCTCGCCGCCGACGCTTTCCAGCATGTCCAGTGCCTGGTGGTAGTCCGTGTCGTCGTAGCGCTCACGCCACCTTCCGAGGACGGCGTACCCCGCCGACACGACCAGGTCCCGCACCACCTCGTCGTCGGGGATCCGCTGCGACAGCGCCGAACTGCTCAGGCCGACCCGCGACCGGAGTTCGGCCATGTCGACACGCCCCAACCGCTCCCCGAGCACGTATGCGGTGCCCGAGGACGGGTGCTCCATCGCCGCCGCGATGCGTAGCAACGACGTCTTCCCCGCACCGTTGGGACCGATCACCACCCATCGCTCGTCGAGTTCCACCGACCACGTGATCGGGCCGACCAGAGTCCGGCCGCCGCGCCGCAGAGTGACCTTTGCGAAGTCGATCAGCAGGTCGGGGTCGGCTGCTTCCACGTCATCGACTGGCACCCGCTCATCGTAGTCAGGCGGCCTCGGCGGGTTCCGTGGCGCTCATCGCGGCCGCGGAACTGCGGTCTACTCCACAACGGCCTACTCCAGAAACGCCCAGCCGCTCGCACCGTTGACGATCACCCGGTCCGCCGCAGCCCCGGTCGGCGCCACCCGCACCGCGTTGCGCTCGTCTACCTCGGCGACCCATGCCTGCGCCTGGAATGCACTCTTGCCGAACTCGACGTGACGCGCGGTCAGCCGCGCGATTCGCAACTGATCCTCGGCAGCGACGAACCACACCACGTCGATCGCTCGGCGGACCCGCAACCAGGGCGGGTCGTCGAGAAGCAGATAGTTCCCCTCGGTGATGACCAGCCGCGCCACCGGCTGCACCACCAGCGCACCGGCAATCGGTTGCTCGAGGACGCGGTCGAACCCCGGCAGGTACACGTCGGCCTCGGTCTCGGTCCGCAGCCGCTCGAGCAGATGGGCGTACCCCGCGGGGTCGAAGGTCTCCGGCGCGCCCTTGCGATCCAACAGACCGAGCCTGCGCAACTGGTCGTCAGCAAGATGGAAGCCGTCCATCGGCGCGTGTGCGGCCCACCCGGGCCCGCAGCGTTCGTTGATCCGACCGAGGACCTCGGCCGCCAGCGTCGACTTTCCGGCACCGGGACTGCCGGCGATGCCCAGGACCGCTCGCGGACTGCTTTCGCCCAGCGCGATCGCCTCAGCCGCCAGCGACTCCAGCGTGTGTTGGCCGTTCACCTTCCACATCTTCGGCGACGCACCGCGCTGAAGCCACGGGAGCCCACCCGCTGACGGCGAGCACCCGCGACGGGGTCAGGCGCACGACGAGCTGAACGAGCGGGCCGATGCCGAAGGCGTAGACGACGGTGCCGACACCGACGGTCCCGCCGAGCAGCCAGCCGACGGTGAGCACGGTGACCTCGATCGCCGTGCGGACCAGACGAACCGACCTGCCGGTGCGGACGACGAGGCCTGTCATCAATCCGTCGCGGGGTCCCGGACCGAGCCCGGCCCCGATGTAGAGCACGGTGCTGACCGCGTTGAGCACCACCGCGGCCACCATCATGGCCACCCGCACCGGCAGTGACGTCGGCGTCGCCATCAGCCACAGCGCGACGTCGACGGTGATCGCGATGACGACGACGTTGGCGATCGTGCCGATGCCGGGTCGGTTCCTCAGCGGGATCCAGGCCACGAGCACCGCAATGCCCACCACGGCCGAGGCCAGTCCGATCGTCATGCCGGTGCGTAGCGCCAGACCCTGGTGGAAGACGTCCCACGGGTCGAGTCCCAGTCCGGCGCGCACCATCATCGCCATGGACACGCCGTAGCCGCACAACCCGATCAGCAGCGCCACCCCACGAACGCACCCGGCCATCAGGCGTGATCCGGGAACCGCACCCGGATGGCATCGAGGTCGCTGAGCTCCCGGCGCCGGTCCGCGGTGAGATCCCAGCCGTCCCACGACTCGACGTGGTCCGAAGGGCGCACTACCGCGAAGACCAGACGGTGCCACAGCTGCGCCGTCCGAGTGGCCAGAATTGATAACCAGTTCTTCGTCATGTCTGCATTTTTTCCGGAGACTGGCTTGCCATTCAATATCCAGTTGGTCGATACTGGCCCTTAATGACCGAGACAATGGCGGCACGATCGCTTGATGTGGACCTGTTGGCCCGCGAACTCGGCAACTGGCGAACATCCAGTCGGAGTGGGCCCGCGTACCACGGCCTGGCCGACGCCGTCCGGTTGTTGATCGTCGACGGCCGACTGCCGGTGGGGGCGCGCCTACCCAGCGAGCGCGCACTGGCCGAGGTGCTGCACGTGTCCCGCACCACCGTCACCGCCGCCTACACGCAGTTGCGCGACGACGGATACCTCAACGCCCGCCGAGGTGCCCGAAGCACCACGGCCCTGCCCGTCGCTCCCGCGACCGCGGCCGCATCGGCACCGGCGCTGAGC